>CAZQPV010000008.1:0-30416 GCA_964595265.1 uncultured Fimbriimonadales bacterium | reverse complement strand
TTCGTGCAGTTCAAATACGCCGAAGTGCTGGCGCTGAGCCAGAAATATCCGCAGGCAGTGGAAGCAGGGCGCCGCGCCGTGAACCACGAACCCAGCAACGGCTTCTACCGATTCTGGCTCGCCGACTTGCTGGAACAGATAGGCGATATCGAAGAAGCCATGCAGGAGATGGAGATGGCGACCCTTCTCAATCCCGAAGATGACTATTACCATTTCCGCTATGGGCTGCTCTGCATCCAGAACGAACAATACGAGCAGGCGCTCCGCTCCCTCGAGACCGCCTTGCGCCTCCATCCGAACCGCCCGCTCTACCTGACCCTGTTGGGCGACATCTATCACCTGCTGAATCAGGAGGAACGGGCAAAGGAAGCCTACCAGATGGCGGGCGAACTGGATAGCTACGAGCGCGCCGAACTGAAACGCGCTCGTCAGGCAGCCAAGCTCATCCCCCGCGAAGAACCCGACTGGGACAGCCTCTGATCCCCATCAGGTATAATAGCCTCACTATGGCAGCAAGGCGCCTTTCGCGTCGGGAGTTCCTCAAGTCCGCCACGGCTGTCGCTGGACTTGGGCTGCTGGCTCCCCACGCACTGACTGCAACACCGTCGTATAGGAGGGATTTGCGTATGGCTGAGATTCAAGTTGTGGAGGTTGTGGCTAAGCCGTTGCCTGAAAAAGTGTTCCAAACCGAAAAGTTCGGTATCTCCCGCAAAACCCACGAGGAACACTACAAGCTCTATCAGGGCTATGTGAACAAGACCAACGAGATTCGCAAAGCGCTCAGTGCGCTCACTGCCGACGACTTCGCGAAAGGGAACCAGACCTACAGCCTGATTCGCTCGCTGAAAGTGGACTACACCTTCGCGCTGGGCGGGGTGAAGAACCACGAACTTTACTTCGAGAACCTGGGTGGCGGCGGCTCGGAGCCGAGCAGCGAACTGCGCAGTGCGCTGGCGCGCTATTTCGGTTCCTACGAGCGCTGGCTGGACGACCTCAAAGCGACGGGCATGGCAGCGCGCGGCTGGGTCTGGCTCGCTTACGACCATGACGACGGAAGCCTGTTCAACTACATCGGCGACGCCCAGAACACCTTCCCCGTGTGGAACGCCACGCCCCTCCTCGCAATGGACACCTATGAGCATGCCTATTACCTCGACTTCCAGACAGCACGCGCCAAGTATATTGAGGCGTTCATCCAGGCGATTGACTGGGATGTGGTGAACGCACGCTACGAGGCGATTCTGCGCTCGAAGCGCTAACCTTTAAAGGGGTTTCCCTGTTATCTTCAGGGGAACCCCTTCACGGCAGCAGCTCAGGGAGCGGGCACGAAGTGATGGAGGCTCGCTATGGCATATCGCGATTTTCAGGACTTTTTGCTGCGCCTGGAACAGGAAAACGAACTGCGTCGTGTCCGCTATCCGTTAGACCCGTATCTGGAGATTACGGAAGTCGCCGACCGCGTAATGAAATCGGGCGGTCCCGCCCTGCTGATTGAACGCCCCAAAGGCTACGATATCGCCGTTGCCATCAACACGATGGGGTCCCGCAAGCGCATGAGTATGGCGCTTGGCGTGGACGACTACGAAACGATTGCCCGCGAAATCGAGGCGCTGCTCAAGCCAGAAGTGCCCCAGCTGGAGGGAGGCTTGCTGGGTAAACTGCGCGCCCTGCCCGAACTGATGCCCCAGCTGGGCAGGCTCCTGCAGGTGGCGCGCGCGGTGCCCCCCACGCGCGTCAAAGAGGGCATTTCACAAGAGGTGGTCAAAACGGGCGACCAGATAGACCTGTTCGAGTTCCCCATTCTGCACTGCTGGCCGCAGGATGGGGGGCGCTACATCACCCTGCCACTGGTGTTCACGCACGACCCCAACACGGGAAAGCGCAATGTGGGCATGTATCGCATTCAGGTGCTGGATAAGCGCACCACCGCGATGCACTGGCAGATTCATAAGGTGGGCGCCGAACACTATCAGCACGCCGAGAAACGGGGCGAGCCGATTCAGGTGGCGGTGGCGCTGGGCGACGACCCTGCGCTCACCTTCAGCGCAATCGCTCCCTTACCCCCTGGAATCGATGAGCTGATGTTCGCAGGCTTCCTGCGCAAAAAGCCCGTGGAGCTGGTGCCCGCGAAAACGGTAGATATTCTCGTGCCTGCAAACGCCGAGATTGTGATTGAGGGCTACATCAACCCCGGCGAACGGTGTCTGGAAGGTCCCTTCGGCGACCACACGGGCTACTATAGCCTTGCAGACTACTACCCCGTGTTTCATGTAACGGCGATTACGCACCGCCAGAAGCCCGTCTATCCCGCCACAATTGTGGGCGTGCCCCCGATGGAAGATGGCTGGATGGGCAAGGCGGTGGAACGCATCTTTCTCCCGCTGGTGCGGCTCACCCTGCCCGAAATTGTGGACATGAACCTCCCTGTGGAAGGCGTCTTTCACAACTTCTGCTTCGTGAGCATCCGCAAACGCTACCCCGGACACGCCTTCAAGGTGATGAACGCGCTCTGGGGGCTGGGGCAGCTGATGTTCAGTAAGTTCATCGTGGTCTTCGATGAAGATGTGAATGTGCAGGACCTGGGCGAGGTGATTTGGCGCTGGGGCGCGAATGTAGACCCCGAACGCGACACCCTGATCGTGAAGGGACCTGTGGATGTGCTGGACCACGCCAGCCCCTATGTGGGGTATGGCAGCAAGATAGGCTTTGACGCCACCACCAAGTGGAAAGAGGAAGGCTTCACCCGCGAATGGCCCGATGTGATTCGGATGAGCCCCGAAGTCAAAGCCAGAATAGACGCCATCTGGGAACAACTGGGGCTCACCCCCTAACGACTTCCCCGGTGAATCGTCTAACACTCTGGTGAAGGCGGTGCGAGGGCAATACGGGGGCTTCGGGCGCGGCATATCGGCAGTGGGAGTCGTTGCCCTGCTTCTGGGGGTAGGGCTTACGCTGGGCCTGAGCGGGTGCGCGGGTTCCGAAGCCGCGAGACGGTGGCGCCCAATTGCGAAATTCGCCACCTCGCTGGAGGGACGCACGCCCGCTCAGCGGCATAACGCGCTACTGGCAGCGCGACGCATCGACGGGCAAACCCTCGCGCCGAACGCCGCATGGTCGTTCAACGCTTGCGTGGGCGAATGGGTGCGCTCAGAGGGTTTCCAGCGCGCCCCGGTGAGCTACGGGGGGATTTTAGTGCCCGCATGGGGCGGCGGCGTGTGTCAGACCGCCACGAATGTGTATAACGCGGCGCTTCTGGCAGGGCTGGAAGTGGTGGAACGCCATCCGCATGCAGTTGCGCCGCACTATGTGGCGCCGGGTCTGGATGCCGCCGTAGCGCAGGGGATTGCCGATTTACGCCTGCGCAATCCGTACCCTTTCCCCGTGCGCTTGCGAGCAAGAGCAGAGGGAGACCGACTTCTGTGTGTGGTGGAGGCGCACGCCTCCGAAGCCGAGATTGCCCGCCGTGTGCCGCGTTGCGAGCTGGTCTGGGAGCGGCTCGCGGTACAGGCGCCGCTGGAGGTGCGCGGGTTCCGCCCCCAAGCGGGACGCCCCGGCATGCTCACCCGGCTCTGGCGGATCAAGCACTGGAACGGCAAAACCGAGCGCGAGTTTTGCCACGAAACCTATTACACCCCGTTGCCGAAAGGCGTCCCTTAGCGCTCGCTGACCACCTGGTAGACGCTGGCAAGGGCGTTTTCCAGCTGTTTTTGGGTCGCCGTCAGGGTCAGGTCGGCGCGGGTGCGCTCCAGCACTGCGCGCAGGGCATCACACGCCCGACGCAAGCCGCCTGTCAGCGCGTCAGGATAGTCAAAAGTAATCAACTCATCGTAAATCTCGTCCATCACCTGCAGGAGCGTTTCCGCGTGAGTAATCTCGCCAGCTCGCAACAAGTCCAGCACATAGCGCCGACACTCCGAAGCGGCCTCCGCCATCCCGTTCAGATACGCAGGAATGCCGACCTCCAGCTCTTCCGGTTCGGGGAGCGCATTGCCCAGCACAATCGCATAAAGCACCTCACCTTCCACATACTCCTTCTCGGCATCGTGCAGAAAGCCCGCGTAATACACTTCGGGGTAGGGGCGTAGACGCTCGCGTGCCTGCTGAATTTCAGCATGCGCCTGGCTTAACAAATCGCGACATGTATCAAACTCGTGGCGGTGCAGACTCCGAATCGCACGGGCGCACAGCTGCACCGCTCGCCTGCAAGATTGTAAACCCGCCTCCCGCGCCTGATGGCTCTCCTCCATCTGCTGGCGCAGTCGCTCGGCTATCTCACTCCAGTGATTCATAGTGTTGGGGATTATACCCCCGCTGGATCAGCGAGCGCACGACGCCATAGCTATCCCCGTACAGGGGGTCTTCAGAGCGCTCTTCGAACAGCACCCCAATCACAAACGGCTTGCTAATCGCCATCCAGCAGAAAGAATCCACCCACTCCGCAACATTCTCGCGCCAGAAAACCGCATGAGGCGTTTCGGGAGGCAGCTTGAGCGTCAGATAGAGCGGTTTGCCCAGCTCGCCGTACTGCTCCAGCAGATGCTCGAAATAGAACAGGTCGCCGTCGTGCCAGTAAAGCGTCAGGTGGACGCCCTCGAAGGGTAGTTCCAGTTCCACACACGCCTGCAAAAACGACAGCCCGCTCTTACGGTGGTAGAGGTTATGCTCGACGCCGAGCAGGCGCACCGATAGGGGGTCTATTTCGCGTGTCGCTTGCAGAATCGGCTTCAGTACGGCGATTCGAGCGGCGTGGTCGGTTCCCAGCGATTGGAGCTGTGTAGGGGCGTCGTCCAGAATCTGCCAGTAGCGCACCCATCCGCGATAGCGCATCATGCAGGATTGCAGGCGTCTCTCAGGGGCTTGAAGCGTTTCCGCATCCAGCCCCGTGCCAAGAAGCACCTTGCGCTCCTGCTGGGCATATTGAATGAGCGGAATCCACTCTGCCTTGCAGCCGAGCGGGAGCGCAAGCGTGTTGAAGAGAGCAAGATGGTCGGTATCGGGCTGGCTCGAATGCACATGAACGCCCCACAGGAACACAGGACGCCCCTTGAGCCGCTGCAGGCGCGTGAGGGCAACGGCGCGCACGAGCGCCTCACTGGCGCGGACCAGATGGCTCATCTGCAGGAGGGGACCTGTTGCCGATTGTGCCGCTTCCAGATGGCGTTGCACTTCGGTCAGCGGCACACCCTTGCGGGCGTACTGCTTCAGACTCTGGGTCAACTGCGCGGTGCGCTCCCGAAGGAACGCACTGGAGAGAGTTAATGGGGAATGGTTCGCAGTGAACCCCTTACCCTGATTGTTGACCCATAGGGAGATACGCCCTATCTCAGGAAGGTGAAACGGGGCGGCTACACCGCCGGGCGCTTGTGAGGCGATGCCCCATGCGTCCCCTTCACCGCGCGTCAGCACCTGGGGCAGTGGCTCGCCTGTAGCGCTGGTCAGGCGCCCATACGCCACATCACCTACGCCTTCCTCAAGGCGAATCACAAAATTGCTCACAGCCCTGTTTCTATTTTCGGAGTGTACCCGCTTTTTCTGGAGACCTGTGTGTGGGTCAGGTACAATCCGAGCCGATGGAGCGTGCGATTCGCACTCGTGTGCTGATTGTGGGCGGTGGTGTGGGCGGATGCGCCTGCGCCATGGCGCTCGCCAGCCACCGTATCCCAGCGATTCTGGCTGAGCCGACCGACTGGCTGGGAGGACAGCTCACCACGCAGGCAGTGCCCCCCGACGAACACCGCTGGATTGAAGAGCAGGGCTGTACCCGACGCTACCGCGCCTATCGTGAGGCGGTGCGCGATTACTATCGCCGCTACTACCCCCTCACTCCTGCCGCGCGGGAAGACCCCTACCTGAACCCCGGCGGGGGCTGGGTCAGTCGCCTGTGCCACGAGCCAAAAGTGGGGGGCGCCGTGCTGAACGCGATGCTCGCCTATCCCCAAATGGGCGGCTGGCTCACGGTGCTATACCACCACACGCCCATAGGGGCGCTCACCGAGGGCGATTTCGTGCGCGCGGTGCGGTTTCTCAATACCGAAACAGGGGAGAGTCTGATTGTCTACGCCGACTATTTCGTGGACGCCAGTGAGCTGGGCGACCTGCTGCCCCTCGCTGGTGTGGAGTATATCACGGGCGCGGAGTCGCAGCGCGAAACGGGCGAACCGCACGCCAAGCCCGAACCGGAGCCGCATAATGTGCAGGCGTTCACATGGTGCATGGCGCTTGGCTACGACCCGCACGGCGACCACACTATTGAAAAGCCCGCGCAATACGAGCGCTGGCGCGCCTATCAGCCGCCCTTCTGGCACGCGCCGTTTTTCAGCTGGACAGATGTGCATCCTATCACACTCCAGCCGCGCTCGCTGAGCCTGTTCGGGGAGCAGGGCGTGGCGCTGTTTACTTATCGGCAGATTGTGAACCCCACGCTCTACGAACCCGCTCTCGCGCCCGAACCCGTTACGATTGTGAACTGGCCCCAGAACGACTATTTTGAGGGCAATATTCTGGATGTGCCCGAAGCGGAGGCGAGCGCCCATCTGGAGTCGGCGCGTCAGCTCTCGCTGAGTCTGCTCTACTGGCTACAAACGGAGGCGCCGCGCCCTGATGGGGGCACTGGCTATCCCGGTTTGCGACTACGCCCTGACATTATGGGCACGCCCGACGGGCTGGCGAAAGCGCCCTACATTCGCGAGGCGCGACGGATTCGGGCGCGGTTCACGGTCTGCGAACAGCACCTGAGCGCCGCCTGCCGCCCCAACGCCACGCTCGCCGAGCCGTTCCCCGATACGGTCGGCGTCGGACACTACCGAATCGATCTACACCCCACCACAGGAGGCGACACCTATCTGGATATCGACTCGCTCCCGTTTCAGATTCCGCTGGGTGCGCTCATCCCCGTGCGGGTGCGCAACCTGCTTCCTGCCTGTAAAAACGTCGGCACCACCCACATTACGAACGGCTGCTACCGCCTGCATCCTGTGGAGTGGAACATCGGCGAATCGGTGGGCGTCTTGCTGGCTTTTTGCCTGGAGCAGGGCAAAGAGCCGCATCAGGTGTACGACACCCCTGCACTCCTTGCCGCCTATCAGGCACAGCTGAGCGCAGAAGGCGTTCAGTTGCACTGGCAGTTTTAGTGTATCCGTCTTCCGCGCACGGGGCGCTGGGGCTGGGGCGGCGTCGGCTCAGGATGGTAAGGCACGGGCACATAGTCCACACCCGCCGTGCGCTGCACGGGCTGCGGATAGAGCGCCATCAGTTGATAAATCTCCTGCGGCAGATGGGTGCTGACATTCAGCCCCATCGCGCGCGCCTCATCGGCGGAAATGGCGTAGTCATGCGTGTAATAGCCCTGCGTGAGCCGATCCGCGACACGCTCGGCTTGCTCTGCAGGCATGCCGTTCGCCATCAGCACATTGCGCACCAGCTCCAGCGCCTGCGCCAACGCCTTGCGAGAAATGTCTGCCAGAATCAGCGTCTGGTCGTCCACCTCGCTGAGGGGCTTCTGCTCCACCACTTTGAGAATGGAGGCGGCAGGGAACTGCCCCACTTGCGGGTCTACAGGACCCAGCACGGCGTGCGGGTCCATCACAATCTCGTCGGCGGCGAGCGCAATCAGCGTGCCCCCCGACATCGCATAGTGGGGCACGAACGCCGTTACTTTCGCCTTATGGTCGCACAGGGCGCAGGCTATCTGCTGGCTCGCCAGCACCAGTCCTCCGGGCGTGTGCAGGATAATATCGATGGGCATGTCGGGCGGGGTCATCCGAATGGCGCGCAGCACCTCTTCCGAGTCTTCCACACTGATAAAGCGGAACACGGGGATGCCGAACAGCGAGAGTGCCTCCTGCCGATGAATCAGCACGATCACGCGGGTGCCGCGCATCTTCTCAATCTGCCGAATCATGCTGAGGCGCGCCGATTCCAGCATCCGCTGGCGCACCATCGGCATCAGCATCATAAAGATAAAGAAGAGCCAGAACAGTTGCGAAATCAGAGCGCTCAGGGGCGAAACCTCCATGTGCAGGATTATACCCACCTGTGAGGTATACTCCCCGCCATGCGACGCTGGCGTGTTTTCTGGCTCTGGGTGTTGTGTCTTGGAGCGGTGCATGCGGTTTCGGAGCCGCGCACGCTCTGGGGCATCGAGATTAACGAGTATGCACAACGCCGAACTCGACTGGCGCAACAGCTGGAACCGGATCAGATGGCGCTGTTAGCCAGCGAACCGCCTGCCCCGACGCGCATGCGCTACCGGCAGGATAGCCACTTTATGTACCTCACGGGCGTGGAAGCGCCGAACGCCCTGCTGGTGGTGTTGCCGATGGATAGCCCCACCGGTGAGCGCGAGATTCTGTTTTTGAGACCCCAGTCGCGAATCTCCCAGATTTTTGAGGGGCGCTTCTTTCAGCCCGATAAAGAGACGGAACTGGCGACGGGTATCCGCTCCGTACGCCCGATGTCGGAACTCCAGGCGTTTCTGGAAACCGCTCTGCAACATCACCCAAAGGTGCTGGTAAACCGCCACGCCCGCACGGGCTACGCCGACACCCTGCGCCAAGTTCGTCCCGAAGTGGAACTGCTCTCCGTAGAACGGGCGATGGCGGAGCTGCGCCTCATCAAGTCGCCTGCCGAACAGCGCCTGATTCGCAAAGCGATTCAGGCAAGCATCGAGGCGCATCGCAATCTGGCACGCGCCATCAAACCCGGTATCTACGAGTATGAACTCGAAGCGATTGTGCAGGCGACCTTCCGCCGGCACGGCTCGGAACGCGAGGCATACCCCTGCATCATCGGCTCTGGTCCGAACAGCTGCATTCTGCACTATAACGCGAACAAACGCCGCATGCAGGCGGGCGAGCTGGTGCTGATCGATATCGGCGCGGAATATTCCTACTACGCCGCGGACATCACCCGCACCTACCCTGTGTCAGGCAAGTTTTCCAAACGCCAGCGCGAGCTTTACATGGCAGTGCTGGAAGCTAAACGCGCCGTAGAGCGCTACGCCAAGCCGGGCATGACCCTGCGCGACCTGCACCAGAAAGCGGTGGAAGTGTTGCGCAACTCGCCCCTGCGCGCTCGCGACGAAAACGGGCAGGAACGCACCTTAGACGCCTTCTTCGTTCACGGGCTATCGCACATGATGGGCATGGATGTGCATGACCCCGACCTGGGCAAGCCGCTCCAGCCCGGAATGGTGTTCACGATTGAGCCAGGAGTCTACATCCCCAGCGAGAACATCGGCATCCGCATCGAGGACGACTACCTGATGACCGAGAAGGGCGTGGTGAACCTCTCTGGCGCGCTCCCGGACGACCCCGACGCGATTGAGAAAATGATGCGCCCTGCGCGCGCAAACAAATAAGAGGCGATTCAGGACAAAAGTCCCTACCGCCCTGCCTCCGTGATGGGCTATTATGGAGGCAGTGGCGCGTGCGGTATGCGAAAAGGATGGTTTATTGGGCTGTGGCTCTGGGTTTGCTGTCTCGGAGCCGTGGGGATTGAGGAAAGAGAGAGCGCGACGGCGCTGGCGGTGTACACGGCAGAGCTGAACGCGCTGCGTGTGGCGCACGGCGTGCCTCCGTTGAAGCTGAACCCGATTATCAGCGAGGCGGCGCAGTCTCAGGCAGAGGTTGTCGCAGAGACGGGGCAGCTGACCCACCACGACAAAGAGGGGCGGCGCCCTTCCCAACGATTGCGTGAACAAGGCTATGAAGTTCAGGCAGTGGGCGAAATTTTAGCCTTTGCGCCCACATGGGGCGATACCCTGAATGCGTGGCTTCGTAGCGAAAAGCACCGTGCTATCCTGCTCTCTTCGGAATATCGCGAGCTGGGAGTCGGAGTGACGGAGAAGCCCAACTCACTTTCCACCAAAGTCTGTTGTGTGGTTTTTGCCCGACGCGAGGGAGTTTATCCCCTGATTATAGAGAACGACGCCCCCATCACCCGCTCCCGCAAGGTGAAACTCTTCATTCACGGCGCGGCGCTCGCTTCCGAGATGCGCCTGAGCGCCGATGGGCAGAACTGGCAGCCATGGCGCAAGCCCCAGCCCGAACTGGAGTGGCAACTGCCTGCAACCGCAGGGGAACATGCCGTGTGGGTAGAACTCAAAATCGGTGGTAAAGTGTATCGCGCCGCGGACACCATCCGCTACGAACCCTGAACCCTCGTCGGGTATACTTCTCTCCCTGAGATTGGGAGTGTCTTTTAAATGCAAACGCATACAGCCTCGCTGGCGGAGAGCATTCTCCTCGTGATTGGTCTCAGCATCGTGGTGGTGGTGCTGTTTCAGCGTTTGCGCGTCCCCCCGATTGTGGGGTTTATTCTCACGGGCGTGCTGATTGGTCCGCACGGGCTGGGCTGGGTGGGCGAGAGCGAGGCGATTCGCACGCTGGCGGAAATTGGCGTGGTGCTGCTGCTGTTCTCGCTGGGCGTGGAGTTCTCGCAGGATCGGTTGTGGCAGCTGCGCCACTATGTGCTACGCGGAGGCGTCGCTCAGATAGCCATTACGGTGCTGGTGTGTGCTGCTGGGGCGCGACTGCTGGGGTATGAGGCGGCTGCGGCGCTCGCGCTGGGCATGATTATCAGCCTCAGTAGCACAGCGGTCGGCATCAAACTGCTCAAACAGCGTGAAGAGCTGGACAGCACCCACGGACGTTTTGCCGTGGGCGTATTGCTTTTTCAGGATGTGATGGCGCCCGTGTTTATGGCGATGATGCCGATGGTGGCGCGGCTGGGACAGGAAGGCTGGGGCACAATTGGCGCCAAGCTCTTGCTGACGGTGGTGGGGGTCGGAGCCGTGTACCTGGGGGCGCGTGCCCTTGTGCCCACCGTGTTGCGCTGGATTGTCTCCACCGACACGCGCGAAATCCCCGTGTTGGGCTCGCTGTTCATTGCGCTGCTAATGGGCTACATCACGCAGAAGCTGGGACTTTCGCCCGCACTGGGCGCGTTCGTGGCAGGCGTGATTATCTCCGAAACGCCCTATAGCCACCAGATTACCGCCAATATCGTGCCGTTCCGCGATAGTTTTCTGGCGCTCTTTTTCATCTCGGTGGGGCTGCTGGTAGACCTACCGTATCTGCAAGCAAACTGGGGACAGGTTCTGAGCTGGACAGTCGGGCTGATGGCGCTCAAATGGCTGATTGTGGTGGGAATTGCGTGGCTCATCAAGCGCCCGTTGCGCATGGGGCTGCTGGCGGGCGCGGTGCTGGCGAATATCGGCGAGTTCTCGTTCGTGTTGATGGAGCAGTCGCGGGCGATGCGTGCGTTGCCCGAAGAGCTCCTCAACGGCTTGGTGGCAGGCACTTCGCTAAGCATCCTGCTCACCCCGCTGCTGCTGGCGGGAACCTACCGCTGGCTGGCACGCTCGACAGGACGCGCTTCCCTCTTCTCTCACTACGGTCAGCAGCGACACCAGCCCGTGCCGTATCGCGACCACATCATTATCGTTGGGTTCGGCTTGAACGGGCGCAATCTGGCGAACCTGCTCATGGAGATTGGCACTCCCTTCGTGGTGGTGGAATTAAATGGCGCGCTGGTGCGCGAAGCGCAGAAGATGGGTATCCCCGTGATTTACGGAGACGCCGCCCAGCCCGAAGTGTTGCACGCAGCGGGAGTAGAGCATGCCCGCGCCGTCGTGATCGCGGTCTCCGACCCCATCAGCACACGCTACACTGTGCGCGCCGTGCGCGAACTGAATCCCACTGTCTATGTGATAGCCCGCACCCGCTATGTGTCGGAGATCGAACCCCTCTATGCCGCAGGCGCAACCGATGTAATCCCCGAAGAGTTTGAGACTTTCATTGAGATTGCAGGGCGCATCATGCGTCTGCTCGGCGTGGAGAACGAGCTGCGACTGGAGCTGATGAACCAGTGCCGCGCCCGCCACTATCAGATGCTTCAGGAAACTAAAGAGGGCGTGTTCGCTAACTGAAGCTCCACTTCCCCCACTGCGAACACCCTCGTTCCCCGTCGACTCCTGATTGGGGTATAATCTCGCCCAGAATAAGGAGGCAATAACCAATGAAGGTTCTCGTAACTGTCAAGCGTGTTCCCGACCCATATGCCAAAATCAGCCCCAACGCCGATGGCACCGATATTGCACGCGATGGGCTGACGATGGCGGTCAACCCCTTCGATGAGATTGCATTAGAAGAGGCGATTCGCCTGAAAGAGGCAGGCAAAGCCACAGAGATTGTCGCGGTCTCCATCGGTAGTGCCGAGTCGCAGGAGCAGCTGCGCACGGCGCTGGCGATGGGCGCCGACCGCGCCGTTCTGGTGCAGACCGATGAGCCGCTGGACCCCCCTTCCATCGCACGCCTGCTGGCAGCGATTGTGCAACGCGAACAGCCTCAACTGATTCTTATGGGCAAGCAGGCGATTGATATGGACGACAATCAGGTGGGGCAGATGCTGGCAGCCATTCTGAACCTGCCGCAGGCGACCTTCGCGTCGAAAATCATGATTGAAGATAGCACCGCCACCGTCGAGCGCGAGACCGATAACGGCATCGAGACGATTCGCGTGCCCCTGCCGGCGGTGATTACCGCCGACCTGCGGCTGAACGAGCCGCGCTATGTCGCCCTCACAGGGATTGTGCGCGCCCGCACGAAACCGCTGGAAACGCTGACGCCCGCCGATCTGGGCATCACTCCCAAGGCGCGCGTGCGCCTCAAGAAGGTGGAGAAACCGCCTGCACGCCAGGCAGGCAAGCGTGTTGCCGATGTGAAGGAGCTGGTGCGCCTGCTCAAGGAAGAGGCGCGTGTTATCTGAAGGAGGAAACAGCATGAAGGTTCTGATTGTTGCAGAAACAGACGGTAGCCGCGTTTCGGAGAAGACTCTGCCCGCGATTGCCTTTGCGCAAAAAGTCGCGCCGAACGACTTTCACATTCTGGCGATAGGCTCTTCCCTGCAGAATCGGGAACTGCTCACAGGTTATGGCGCCCAGACCGTGTGGGTGGCGGACGACCCGCGCCTTGCCAAACCCCTAGCGGAGCGCTACGCCCCTGTGATTGCCCACCTCGCGCGTCAGATCGGCGCGGATTTGATTGCAGGCACGACCACCACCTTCAGCCGCGACACGCTCGCCCGCGCGGCAGGGCTGCTGGACGCCCCTATGCTCAGCGACATTACCGCCCTCGAATCCCAGAACGGCATGCTGGTCGCCCGACGCCCCATCTACTCGGCGAACTTGATTGGCACTTTCGAAGTGGAAGGCACACCCGTCGTGCTGACCGTGCGCGGTCCGGCATGGGGCAAGCCAGAGCTGAAAGCGGGTGCTTCCCCTATTCAGAATGCAGAACTGCCTGCCGAAATCCCCACGCGCTCGGAATGGCTCAGCCTGCAGGGCAGCAGCGGCGGACGCCCTGACCTGACCCAGGCGCGTGTGGTGGTCTCAGGCGGACGCCCCCTCAAAGACCCTCAGACTTTTGAAAAATATATCGGTGGGTTGGCAGATGTGCTGGGCGGAGCAGTGGGCGCTACCCGCGCCGCCGTCGACGCCGGGATTGCGCCGAACGAACTGCAGGTGGGGCAAACGGGCAAGACCGTCGCCCCAGAACTCTATATCGCGGTGGCAATCTCCGGTTCAGTGCAGCACCTCGCTGGCATGAAAGACTCGCGCGTGATTGTCGCGATTAATATTGACCCCGAAGCGCCCATCTTTCAGGTCGCCGACTACGGGCTGGTGGCAGACCTCTATGAAGTCGTGCCCCAGCTGATTGAAGAGCTGAAGAACGCCAGAGGATAAAAACGGAGAGCCTCCCCCGATTGAGGGAGGCTCTTCTCAAAAGAGGGTGTATGGAGTGTCTATGTACCCCAGCATACCCGTGTTCAGTGTGGAGGCGATGCGGCGGCTGGACCAGATCGCCATCGAGCAGGACGGCATCCCGTCGCTGCTTTTGATGGAGCGCGCAGGCTTCGGCGTGTTCCAGGAGATTTGCGACTGGTTCGCCCCGATAGAGAAGCGTTCCATAGCGGTTGTGGTGGGCAAAGGCAATAACGGGGGCGACGGGATGGTGGCGGCGCGCTACCTGTACGAGGCGGGCGCGCGCGTGCATCTGTGGCTCACATGCGAACCCAGCCAGTTTCAAGGCGACGCCGCAACCCAGTGGCGCATCCTGCAGGCGTTGAAAGTGCCTGCCCTCGCCATTCCCGAAGACCCCCACCCGGACCTCTTTCGGGATGAAGACCTACTGGTGGACGCTCTGCTGGGCACAGGTACACGCGGCGCCGTCCAGCCCCCACTCAGCACGCTAATTGAGGCGATGAACACTTCAGGGCGCCCGATTGTTGCCATCGATATCCCCTCCGGGCTGAACGGCGAGACGGGTGAAGCGCTGGGAGCAGCGGTACGCGCCACCTACACCGTGACGATGGCGTTTCCCAAGCGCGGCTTTTTCCAGAACGCGGGTCCGAGCCATGTGGGGCAGTGGGTCGCCGTGCCGATTGGCATCCCCCCATCGCGCGTGGCGGAAGTGGAACCTGCGGCATGGCTTGTGAGCGAGCCACAAGTGCGCGCGTGGCTCCCTCGCTGGGCGCCTGACGCCCATAAGGGGCATCGGGGTCATGTGCTGGTGGTGGGCGGCTCGGTGGGGATGGTGGGCGCGCCGGCGCTGAGCGCGATTTCCGCGCTCCGCGTGGGTGCAGGGCTTGCCACCGTAGCATGCCCCAGCCGCGTTCAGCCGCAGGTCGCCAGTTTCTACCCCGAACTCATGACGCTTCCGCTGCCAGATGAGGGCACAGGCGCCCTGACGCTGGAAGGCGTGCGCTGGCTTGCCGAACGACTGGAGCGCTTCACCGTGCTGGCGCTCGGACCCGGGCTGGGGCAAGCCGAATCGGTTGGCAGGGCAGTCCTGGAACTGCTCGCGCTCTGGAGCGAACGGGAGCGCCCGCTGGTGATAGACGCCGACGGTTTGAACTGGCTGGCACGACTGGGTTCCGATGCCCCCCTCCCCAGTAAAACAGTTTTGACGCCGCATCCGGGCGAAGCGGCGCGCCTGCTGGGGTTAGAAACCGCCCAGATTCAACAAGAGCGCTTCGGCTCGGCGCAGACAATCGCCGAACGCTATCGCGCGGTGTGCCTGCTTAAAGGCGCGTACACGCTGATTGCTACAGGGGACCAAGTGTGGGTAAATCCCTTCGCAGAGCCGTCGCTGGGCACAGGCGGGTCGGGCGATGTGCTGACGGGCGCGATTGCAGGCTTACTGGCGCAGGGACTGAACCCCGAACGCGCGGCGATTGTGGGCGCGTACCTCCACGCCCAGGCAGGACAACGGCTGGCATGCCAGCTGGTGCGCCCCTACACAGCGGAAGAACTCAGCCGCGCCCTTGCACAAAACTGAAATTTCGCCCAGCATGGATGGCACAGAAATTGCTGAAACCCCCTCTTGCTATGGCACGGGAGAGTTGGGCACTGCTTCTCATTTGCCTTGCGGACGCGCTCAGCACTTACTGGCTGATTACAACTGGCTTGGCCACCGAGTTCAACCCCATTATGAACTGGGTGCTGGGGTTTGGCTGGTTCGCTTTCTTTGCGGTGAAGGGCGCAACGGTTGTGCTTGCGATTGGATTCGCCGAATGGTATCGCAAGCACAACCCGCAGTTTGTGACTCGCTGGACCCGACTGGCAATCGGGCTTTATGTAAGCCTCTGGAGCCTTGGGGTTCTGGTAAGCAGTTTCCTGCTGGGCTAAATTTTAAGCACTTCCTGCGTGCGCATTACTTCTTGCAGGATGACCTGTTTCAACCCTTCCAGTTGTGCCTCTGGAAGCGCCAGCTCCTGCTTTGCTGACTCTTCCATCGTATAGAGGACAGGGGGCTGCAAAGCAAACCCCACCTGATGCGCTATTACATTAGCGGCATAGACCAGATAGCCCAGCGGGCACTCTGCGAAGGTTCCCTTCGGATGGTGGTGCATGCGGATGGCAGCGCGCAAGCCATCGGGCAGGTTCCACTGCTCCGCCAGCATGTCGCCAACCTCCACATGGGTATAGCCCAGCACCTCGCGCTCGGCTTCAATCAGCGGGATGACGCGCTCCAGCGCCAGCGTGCAAATCTGGTCCAATTCGTTGGGCAGGAATCGATCCATCACCAGCCGCCCTGCATCGTGCATCAGCCCTGCCAAGAAGGCTTCTTCGGGATCGCGGTAGCCTTTGAGCTTTGCCAGCACGCGCGCGGCGCTGGCGGTTGCCAGCGAGTGCTGCCAGAACGCCAGCCGATCAAACCGCTTGGAAGCGCTGCGCACTGCCGTCATCTGCTGATACGCCTGACTCACCACCACCGAGCGCACGGCCGAAAGCCCCATCACCGAGATGGCTTGCGAGACCGTTTTTATCTTGCCCGGCGAGCCGTAATAGGCGCTGTTGGCGGTCTTCAGCAGTTTGGACGCCAGCCCGGGGTCGCGCTCGATCAGCGCGCCAATCTGGCGCGGAGAGGCGTTCGGGTTATCCACCATGCGCAGAATCTGGCTGGTAATCTGGGGCAGCATCCCCAGGCCAGGGGTCCGCGCCACACGAATACTCAATGCACTGAGTTCCATCGTTCACTCACCTCCACAGATTATCGGAGAGCAATCGCGGCAACGATGCCTTGAGGCGTGGCGCGGGTTCGCGCCGCAATCAGACACAAGCTATAGCTCTGGTTGCCCGTAAAACCAATCCACGGCAAATAGTCCGAACCCGTATACATCGAGGTCTCGGAAACCTCGTACCGGTTGTAGGGATTGACCAGCGTAATCATTGCAAACCGTCCCTGAGTGCCCCCACTTGCTGTGGCTTGCTGGGCTAAGGCGTAGACATAGTACGCCTTGCGTCCCTCCTGGCGCATGACTGCTAAACTCGCGCGCTGAAGGGGTTGCCCGCTCCAGATTTGCTGCGGATAATGGGGGCGCGGCATGCCTGTTTGGGCGTTCAAGGCGTACAGGAAGCCGTCCTGAGTCATAAACAGTACCGTATCGGTGTCCCAGTGATAGGCGAGAGGCGACACGAGGGGCTGTGGGGCATTATAGTAGTAATAGGTTGTCAGGTTGCCCACCAGAAGCCCCAGCACCCGGTTGTCGCCCACGTGCGCCAGCAGCAGGCGTCCGTCGCGCGTAACTGCGAGGCTCTTGACCGGGAGATTGCTCGCCACCTGACGCGACTGGGCAATTCCGCCGTTGGTCAGGTCAAAGCGCAGAATGTAGCCCCGATCGGTGCCAATATACAGCGAGGAACCCACCACCAGCGGCGAGCAGGAGAAGTTCCCCACAGTCGCGGAAGGGCGTGCGCTCTGAGCTGCCCATGTGCCGTTCTCCCGAATCACATGGATGCGGTTGTCAGTTCCTGCCACATAAAGCCGCTGATTGTAGATGGCGGGGTTCAGGTCCAGACGCGGCTGCGTGTTGGGCAGAGAAATAACCTGATAAGGGTCTGCAGAAGTATCGTTGGCAAGCACGCGGGCGAGGTCAATCCGCACCAGCTGAGAGCCGTTGCCCATGAACCAGCCCGATCCCAGCACCACACTGAAGCCCGAAGGCACAAAGTTGGAAAGAGCGCGCCCATAAGTCTGCCGGTTGGAAGAAAGCGTGCTACCTTGCCCTGTAATCGGGTTAGGAGTGTAATAAAGAAGGCTCCGATTGGTAGCCGGGTCGGTCCCAATCCAGAAAAGCCTTGAATCGAAGAACGCGGGCGCTACAGCGATGAGGTAGTTCAGGTTGCTGGAGGCACGGCTATGCACTCCTGCAGAGCGGCTAACCCCTGCTATAAACTCGCCCAGCAGGCGGTTGGTACGGGAAGGCACGGAGGTATTATAGGTCGCCGCGACCCACACGCCATCGGTCGGTATGGAGCTGCTGGGCGGCGTTGCCTGCACAAGGTACTGCACGGCGTCGCCTGGCGCAACGAGGCGTCCCTGCCCACCACTGCCTGTGCTGGCGATCAGCGTGCTACCTGAAATCTGTCCATCGCCACGCGGGTTTTCGTAGAGGCGCACCGTCCACACGGGGTCTGTCAGTTCACTTTGCCACACTTCAAAACTAAGCCGATCGTAGCCGTTTCCCATATTGACCACGCGCGTGCTGAATACGGCGCTCCCTGTGAGAACCGTAGCGCCCACTGAGGAGTCCACCATCGTTTGCCAGTGGATAATCTGTCCCACGCGCACTTGTGCGAGTGCGGAACTCTGTGTGAGGTTGCCTGTGGTGGCGTGCGCCTGAAGCGTGAAGGTGGTTCCTGCCCAGAGGTAACCTGTGGGCGTGCGTAAAGGGTTCGAGTCACAGTAAAGGGTACAGACCAGCGCAATTCCCAGAGAAACTCCCCAAAGTCGCTTCATTGTTCGCCTCCCACTCGGCTTGTTCCATAGCGCGAGGGGGAGGGAGTCAGGTAAAATCGCGAGAGTGGGGGATAGGGCGCCGATAGGCAGCACGAACACAGCTCGCCAAGCCCGAACCCTTCGCTGTTAAGCGTCCAATTCCGCCTCGTGCTGCAGGCACGGCGCCCCATAAAAAGCCACAGCAACTTCCGTGCCAAATCGATGTGAGGTATAATCTGCAAGGCGGATACCTTGAGAAACCGAGAGGCGATGCCGATAATCCAGACAAGGAGTGGAACGCATGGCACAAAAGTTGCTGTATCAAGCGATGGAACGAACCTTATGGGAGGGAGTTGTATGCGCTGGCTGTTGATTGGACTGAGCATGGCGCTGGTCTGCTGGTTGCACGCTCAGCGAACCGAAGGTCCCTATCGCCTGCAAGCGGATGATGTTATCACGGTAAGCGTAGATGGCTTCCCTGAGCTGTTTCAGCGTGGGATTGTCGTGCGCCGCGACGGCACCATCTCATTTTCCCCGATAGGCACAATTCGGGCGCAGGGACTGACCCCTGACGAGCTGGCGGACTACATCGCGCGCGAACTAGTACGCATGCAGTACCTGACCCGTGCACGCGTCGTGGTGAATATCGAGCAGTACCATCGCCCGCGCGTCTCGGTGCTGGGGTTTGTGAATCGCCCCGGCGTTTACGAATTCAAAGACGGCGATCGTCTGCTGGATGCGCTTTCATATGCAGGGGGTCCTGTGGTTGAACGCGCTCGTATGGAAGACTCATGGCTCCAGCGAATAGATGGGACCAAAATCCCACTCAATCTGCGCCGACTCTACGAAGAAGGCGACCTGAGCCTCAACATTCCCCTGGAGGATGGCGACACCATCTTCATCCCCGAAGAGACCCAAAATCGCTACTTCGTGGGTGGGCAGGTGAAGCGTCCCGGGCTTTACACCTGGCGCCCGCGCCTGACCGTGCTGGACGCGCTGAGCCAGGCTTCATGGGAAACCGAACGCGCCGCACTCAGCCGCACCTATGTGATACGCAAAAATAGCGAAGGCAAAGAGGAGCAACTTCAGGTGGATATGATTAAGCTCCTGCACAAGGGCGACATGAGCCAGAATATTGAACTTCAACCCGGGGATGTGGTATATGTGGCGGAAACACGCACGCCAAACTTCGATCAGGCGTACCGGGCACTGTCCATTCTCTGGCTGCTGAGAAATCTCGGCGTAGTGCGCTCGCTCTGGAGACCATAAGAGGGAGGTTTAGACAATGACTTTATGGCAAGCCATTAAACTTTTGAAACGGCGCTGGTGGTGGATTGCCCTGATTACAGGTGTCGTCACAGGCGCGGTGTTTACCTACTACTGGATCAAGCCGAATGAGTGGGAGGGTCAGGCGGTTATAGCGGAGTACCGCGCCCTGCAGTCCAACCGCACGGTGATCTACCCTGACCCCTACAGCCTTCAGGTGGACCTGATTACACGCCTGCAAAACATGGCGAATGTGGTGCGCAGCTATACCGTGCTGCTCAGCACATGGCGCGAGCTGCGCGATAGCGGCAACTGGGCGCCCGCCGAAATCATCCGACAAAACTACCCGCCTAATGAACAGGACTTACGAGGCGCCATGGATCTGCTGGCGCGCATGGAAATCAAGCCCATTCCCAACACCGAGTACCTCAGTGTCTCACTTCGAACACAAGGAGACGAAGAAGCGCGCCGTCAGGCAGAATACGCCATGACCATCTTGCTCAGCAAGTTCCAGGAGCATTACAGCAACCTCAACGCCCAGGTCGCTCGCCCCTCGCGCGAGTTCGTGCAGCGCCAGTATGAAGACGCCCAGCGCGAGTACGAGCGCGCCACACGCCAGCTGAGCGAGTACCTCAACCAGAACAAAGATGTGATTCAAGGCGACAACCAGACCAACCTG
Organism: uncultured Fimbriimonadales bacterium; assembly: GCA_964595265.1. Lineage (GTDB taxonomy): Bacteria > Armatimonadota > Fimbriimonadia > Fimbriimonadales > GBS-DC > LDYB01. The sequence continues at coordinate 10,190 of CAZQPV010000008.1, read as the reverse complement.
CTGCTGCAGCAGATTGCCCGCTTCGAAGCGCAACTCTACGACGCCATGACGGCACAACAGTCGGCTGCTGCACGCCTCGCCCGACTCACTCAGCAACTGGAACAGGAAGCGCGCCGTCCCGGAGGAGGAGAGTACCGCAACCTCAGCAAGGTGGTACGGCTTAATCCCCTTCTACAGCAGCTTCAGTCCCAGCTCGCTCAAAGCGAGAACGAGCTGCAGGGGCTAATAACGCGCGGGGTCGGACCCGAACACCCGGATTATAAACGCCTTCAGGGGCGCATCGAGGAACTGAACAAACAAATCAAAGAACAGCAAACCATGATTCTGGAGGCAGAAACCACGGGGGTCAACAACCTGTTTGAGACTTTGAAACGGGACTATCTGGCGGCGCTGGTAGAGCGCAATGTGGCAGACCAGCGCGTGCGCGAACTGCGGGCGCAGGTCGCCGAATTGCGCGGGCGCCTCGAAAATCTCCCTGAGCGCCAGCGTATCGCACAAGAGCTGACTCTCAAAGTGGAGCTGGCACGCAACCGACTCGCGCTCCTCAAAAACAAACTGGACGAAGCCATCACCCGCGAGAACGAGCTGCAGACCGCAGGCTTCGTGAAAGTGATTGACGGACCTGTCAGCACACCTGTGGATAAAAACCTCTCGCTCCGCGTGGCGCTGGCGTTCGCGCTCAGCCTGATTCTCTCTGCGGGACTGGTGCTGCTGGTGGGTCAGGTGGACCAGGGCGTCTACACGCCTTCTGAGGCAGAAGCGCTGTTTGGCATCCCCACGATTGCGGCGCTTCCGCGTATGCGTCGGGCGCTGCTGGCGCGCGACCGCGCGGAGCAGACACCCCTCAGCGCCTCTTACCAGCTGCTCTCAACCAGTATCGCCCAGGCGAATGGACGCCTAAATGGCAACGCGCTCGCCATCACGGGCGCTGAGGCGGATGTGGGGCGTACCACCGTCGCCTATAACCTCGCGCTGACCCTGGTGCGCGATGGCGCCCGCGTGGTGCTGATCGACGCCGATATGCGCAATCCTAACCTGCATCGACTCGTGCGCGCCGATGTGAACCACCCAGGACTGGCGGATATTCTGCTCGGCAAGGTCAGCCTCGAACAGGCGGTACAACAAACCGCTGTCGAAGGGCTGGTCTTTATTGGAGCGGGCACGCCTGCCGACAACCCGGTGCGCCTGCTCCGCTCGCCCCAGATGCACGAACTGCTCCAGAAACTCAAGAGCGTGGCGGACTTCGTGATTATCGATACGCCTTCCGCGGCGACCTTCGCCGACAGCCTCGTGGTCGGCACAGTGGCAGGCAATGTGCTGATTGTGCACGCCGCAGGACAGGGTATGACCGAAGCCACCCGCGAGATGCTGGCGCGCTTCAAACAGCACGAAATCAACATGGTCGGGGTGGTGCTGAACAAAGTGCGCCTGGACGACAGTGTGGTGTTCCAGCAGTTCCAGCGCGGCTACTACCGCGCGCTGGAAGCACGCAACGGCGCAGTGGAACGCGCCGCCCTCCCGCCCAGCAGCCGTCTGGACTCCGATTCGGAACCCGAACAGACCACACCGCGCGACTAATCTTGGCACGCGGGGGCATTCCGCCCCCGCGTGAGAAAGGAGGCTCACCATGCTTACAGGACGAACGGGTACGATGGAACCCCCGCGTCCGGGAGGTGTCGTGCCACACGCACCGCCCGTATCGCCCTTTGCCGAATATATCCCCGAAGTGCGTATTCCGCATGCATGGGCAAAACGGCTCATGGATATTGTGGTCTCCCTGACCGCGCTGATTCTGCTGGCGCCGCTGATGCTCCTGATTGCGCTGCTGATTCGCCTGGAATCGCCCGGACCCGTGCTGTTTCGACAGATTCGGCTCGGGCGTTACGGGAAGCCTTTTATCATGTATAAGTTCCGCTCGATGCGGTGTAATGCACAAGAGCTCCAGCCCTTGATTATGCACATGAACGAGAAGCAGGGGGGCGCGTTCAAAATCCGCCACGACCCGCGCATGACCCGCGTCGGGCGGTTTATTCGTAAATACAGCCTGGATGAGCTACCCCAGCTCTTCAATGTGCTGAAGGGCGACCTGAGCCTCGTGGGACCCCGTGCGATGGCGCCCTATGATGTGAATCGGTTTGACCATGTGGAATACTATAAGCGGTTCGCCGTGCCCCAAGGATGCACGGGACTATGGCAGGTCAGCGGACGGAGCAACCTGAGCTTCGACGAGTGGATGCGCCTTGATATCTATTATGTGGACAACATCTCGTTGTGGCTCGATCTCGAAATCCTGCTGAAGACCATCCCTGCCATTCTCAAAGGTGATGGAGCCTATTAAGCGGACTTATCTGGTAACGGGGGGAGCGGGGTTTATTGGGTCGCATCTGGTGCGGTTCCTGCTCCAGCACGGGCGCGTGCGCGTGCTGGATGACCTCTCTTCAGGGTGCATGGAAAATCTGCATGCGGTGCGCGATGCAATTGAGTTCGTGCAGGGTTCCGTAACGGACTGGGCGCTCGTTGCGGAGATGACTGAGGGATGTGAGGTGGTGTTTCATCTGGCAGCCCAGGTATCGGTTCCCTACTCGATGGAGGCGCCTAACGAGACCTTTGAGGTGAACATGCTGGGCACCCAGTATGTGCTGGAAGCCGCGCGCCGTGCAGGGGTGAAGCGGGTGGTGTTTGCCTCTTCGGCGGCGGTTTACGGTGATACGCCCCGCTTGCCCAAGCGTGAAACGATGCAGCCTCAGCCCATTGCGCCCTACGCTTGGACGAAATGGTACGGCGAGCTGCTGTGTCGCGACTATTTCCGTGTCTACGGCGTGCCAACGGTCTGCCTGCGGTTTTTTAATGTGTACGGTCCACGCCAGAACCCACGCTCCCAGTACGCCGCGGTGGTGCCGCGCTGGGTGGAAGCCGCCCTGAGTGGCAAGCAGCCAATCCTTTATGGCGATGGAAAACAGGTGCGCGATTTTATTTACATCGACGATCTGATTCAGGGCATCTGGCTGAGCGCCCACCATCCCAGAGCCGTCGGCGAGGTTTATAACCTGGCTTCAGGGCAATACTACAGTCTCTGGGACCTGCTCCACGCGATTGAAGAAGCCATTGGACGCCCTCTGGAACCCCTCATGGAGCCGCCTCGCGCGGGCGATATTCGACGCTCCTATGCGGACATCCGCAAAATTCAAACGCATCTTGGCTTTCAGCCGCAGGTATCCTTAAGGGAGGGCATTCGCCGAACGGTTGAGACACTTCTCAAAGAGGCGGTATCCGTCGAATGAGCATGGCGACGAGTGTGGTGGGCTATCGGGAGCGGTTGGGAACATTACTTTCTGCGATGCGCCCGCACCAGTGGGTGAAAAACACTCTGGTGTTTGCCGCGCTCCTGTTTACAGCCCAGATGACCAACACTGTCCTGCTGTTAAAAACGGTGCTGGGGTTTGTGGCGTTCTGCTTTGTTGCCAGCAGCATCTATATCGTGAATGACATTCTGGATCGGGAGCGCGACCGCCATCATCCCACAAAGCGGTATCGCCCGATTGCTTCCGGCAAGCTCCCTCTCTGGCTGGCATGGGCGTCCGCTTTGACGCTCTTAGTTGGAGGGCTGGGGTTAGCCCTGTGGTTGCGCATGCCGTTCGGAATCTTGCTGGTGTGGTATCTGGCACAAAGCACGCTCTACACACTCTATCTCAAGCATATCCCTATTCTGGATGTGGCGGTGATTGCACTGGGGTTTCTGATACGCGCCGTTTCAGGGGCGGTGCTGATTGAGGTCTCCATCTCGCCATGGCTGATCATCTGCACCTTCTTTCTGGCGCTCTTTCTGGGGTTTGCCAAACGGCGCCATGAGCTGGTCTCACTGGGTGAGCAGGCTGCCAACCATCGGAGCGCACTCGGCGAATACTCCACGAACCTGCTGGAACATCTGCTGACCATCTGCATGGTGCTGGCGATTCAGTCCTATGCGATTTATGTGATTCTTTCGGAAACCGCAAAAGCACACCCGGGACTGTGGTATACTTTGCCTGTGGCGACCTACGGACTGTTGCGCTACTTTTATGTGGTTCACCGCTACGATGCGGGCGGCAGCCCCGAGCGCCTGATTATTTCCGACAAACATATCGCGTTCTCGGTGCTCATCTGGGGCGCTCTGGTGGTGGGGGTGATGTGGCGATGAGCAAGATTCAGGCAGTGCGCAATCGCGTGCAGGCAATGCCCACCGGGGTCAAACAGTTTCTCAAGTTTGCCACCGTTGGGGCGATGAACACCGCCATCGACTGGAGTCTGGGCTTTTTCCTGATTTTCTACACGGGCATCCCGCATGCGCTGGGGGCGCCGCTGGCACGAGTGCTACAAATCCCTGCTAGCTGGTTTGGGCAGTCGGTGCGCCCCGAAGCCGCCGCGGTATGGGTTGCCAAGATTCTCTCTTCAGGCACCGCGACGATAAACAGTTTTATCTGGAACCGTCGCTGGACCTTTCGCATTCGCGACAAGCACGCCCGCGCGCGCCAGTTCGCCAAGTTCGTGACGGTAAATATTATTGGCATGACGCTCAACGCCACCATCACCACCCTGCTGGTGCGCCCGTTTTTGCCCAACCCGCCGAAGCTCGCGTTTATGTTTGCTCAGGCAACGGCGACGGGGATTGTGCTGTTCTGGAACTTCTTCGCGAATAAATACTGGACCTTTCGCAGTGCGCTTCAGGTAGAATCTTCTGGCGCATCTACCCTGGAGGGACGCTATGCTGGATCAACTGCTGATCGAGATTAAGAAGTTGCCACGCCCCCAGCCGATTCTGGCAGGCGTTGTTGTGGCATTTCTGGGGCTGCTCCTGTATGCCTATCGGGAGCCGATAAGCTGGTACTGGCTGCCGCGCTGGGGCGATGAGAACGGCTACTATTCGTATGCGTATCTGGTGCCGCCGCTGGCGCTGGTGATGATCTGGATGCGCCGCGAAAAGCTCTTGCAGCTGCGTGCGGAGCCAAGTCCCTGGTTAGGACTCCCCGTGTTTCTGGTAGCGACAGGCATCCATCTGCTGGGGCACTGGGGATGGTCCAGCTGGACCTCCAGCATGGCGTTTCCACTCTTCTTAATCAGCTTCAGCCTGATGCTCTGGGGTGTGAAAATCACGAAGGTTCTCCTTTACCCGTTGCTGTTTCTCTACCTGATGATGCCACTTCCTTCCGCGGTGTTCGATGAAATCACCAATCCCATCCAGGTCTGGTCTACGGAAGTGGCGATTGCCATACTGAAACCGTTTTATGGGCTGCTAGAGACCAGCCAGACGACCTTTCTGATGCCCAGCGGTTACGAGTTGCGCGTGGGGGTGGAATGTAGCGGATTCAAAGTTACGGTGGCTCTGCTCACTTTTATTCTGTTCTTCTTCACGCTGGTGGATTTGCCCGTATGGAAGAAGCTGATTCTGCCGCTGGCGCTGTTTCCGATTGCGATTCTTTCCAACGGCATTCGGATTGCGCTGATTGCGATTGCTGGGGAACACTGGGGTCCTCAGGCGGCGAAAATCGCGCATGAGGGCTATGAGGTTTCACTGCCCCTACTCGGCACGGTTAACATTCCCACCACAGGCGCTCTGGAGATACTTATTCCCTTTGTGACGCTCTTTTTGATAGCGAGGTGGCTCGGATGGAAGAGATGAAGACTCCTGTGGAGGTCAAGGTCGATTCGGTGGATGGGCAGGACAGTGTGGCGCCTGCAGCAGAGCCGCAGAGCATTGCGCCGCCTGCTCCGCCGATGGACTGGAAGCGGTTTGGCATCCCGTCCGTGCTGAGTCTGTTGTTGATGATTGGCTTGTTAATCGCGATGCAGGTGATGCCGCGTGCCAAGCAGCAAACAGGCGAAAAAACGCTCAACAAAGTGCCTACCTCGTTTGGCGAGTGGAATTTGTTGGAAGAGTATGAGCCGAGCGAGCGCGCCCTGCAAGAGCTGATGCCCGACGAATATCTGGCGCGGATTTATGTGGGACCTGGCGGCGAGCAGGCGGATTTCACGATTATCGCAGGCTCCCACACGGGCGCGTTTCACAACCCGCAGGTGTGTTTCCGTGTGCAGAACTGGGAGTTTGCAGACAACCGCGAGATTGAACTGAATGTGCCTGGCATGGAGCGCCCAATTCGCGCCCGTGCGGTACAGTTGATTTCTCTGGAGGGGGCACAGCGTCAGGCGGTAGGCATCTATTTCTACACCACGCCCTACGGCTATCGCTCGGACACCTCGTCGGCGCGTATCCTGCTGCTGCTGGGGCGCCTTTCGGGACTGCCCTCCAAAGCCTACTTCGTGCGCTTCTTGAAAGTGGGTACGGGCAACGCCGAACGCGATATGGAGACGCTCAAGCGGTTCGCCGAAGCGGCGCTGGCTGCAATGCGCCAGACTAACCCGGAAGTGGTTCCCTGATGCGTGCCGACCGACTGCTGCTGCGTGCCCACCAGATTGAATCTGCCCTTTATGGGGCGATTCGGATTGAGCCTGCCGACTTTGAGGTACAGCGGGGCGAGCTGGTGGCGTTGTTCGGTCCTGCAGGTTCGGGCAAGAGCCTGATGCTGGCGCTGATAGCAGGCGACATCCCCCTACATGGGGGCGTACTGGAATGCGCCGACTGCGCCACTGCGCCCGACCTCAGCCGCCCTGCGCGCAACACCACGCCGCTGAGCCTGCTCAAGCGCCACGCCGAGAGCTGGACTCGCGCCATCTACCTTCTGGAACTGCTGGGGTTGAGCGCCGTTGCGGATGCCCCCATCGGGCAACTCTCCACCAGTCAGCGCGCGATGCTTCAGGTGGCGTGCGTGCTGGCGCAACACGGACCACTCTACCTGCTGGATGACCCCTTCGACCACGCCGATTTTGAGCAGGCACGACGGCTCTGGAGTGAGCTGGACGACCGATGTCGCTTCGGCAACGCGGTGATTTTCACCACACGCCAGCCCGAAATCGCCCAGCGCGCCGATCGCGTGCTGATGCTGGATAGCGGCTTGCTGCTGGCAGATGACACCCCACAAAACCTGATAGAAGGGCTGAACGCCACCCGTATCGAAGTGGAGTTGAGCGACCCTGAGCCGCTGATGCCCATGCTGGAAGGGGTGGAAGTGCGCATCGTAGAGCGGGCGGACGGCTATCACCTGAGCCTCTACGCGCCCGACACGCTCGCGCTGAAACTGCTCCGCGAGGGCTACGGGAATGTGAAAACGGTGATTGTGCGCCCTCCGGACCTCGCCGAAGCATGGCATTGGCTCCATATGCAGGCGCGCTCCCGACGCCCCACACCCTTTCTGCTGAAGGAGGACGAATGAATCTCAAAGAGGAACTGATAGAGAGCCAGGTTCTTTATCGCGGGCGTGTGGTAACCCTGCGAATCGACACCGTACGCCTGCCCAACGGGCGCATCGCGCGACGTGAGATTGTGGAACATCACGGCGCCGTCGCAATTGTGCCCCTGCTGGACTCAGAAACCGTGCTGCTCATTCGCCAGTACCGTCAGGCGGTGGGCGAAGTGCTGCTGGAGATTCCTGCGGGCACGCTAGAGCCAGGCGAGTCGCCCGACGCATGCGCCCAGCGCGAGCTGGAAGAGGAAACCGGCTACCGCGCGGGACAGATGCGCAAGCTGTTCAGCCAGTATCTGGCGCCTGGCTATTCGCAGGAGGTGTTGCATGTCTACCTCGCTGAGTCGCTCCAGCCCACGCGCCAACATCTGGACGAAGACGAACTGAACGAGCTCGTGCCCACGCCTCTCCATCAGGTCGCCGACATGATTCTGGAGGGTACAATCAAAGACTCCAAAACGATTGCAGGCTTGCTGATGACGCTGAGGTTGCTGGGACGATGAAGAAGTTATCGGAGCTGCGGGCGCGAATCGACGAGATTGACAAACAGCTGCTCGCGCTGCTGAATGAGCGCGCCGAGCTGGCAAAAGCCATCGGCGAAATCAAAACGCGCGACCAGAAGCCGTTTTTCACGCCTGAGCGCGAACAGATGATTTACCGCCGATTACAAAAGCTCAACAAGGGACCCCTGACCCACGAGCAGCTGGTGAGCATCTTTCGCGAGATTATCTCCATCTCGCGGGCGCTGGAAAAAGCGCCCACGATTGCCTACTGGGGTCCTGAGGGCACTTTCACCCACATGGCGGCGTTGCGCTGTTTCGGGCGCTCGGCGCACTTCACCCCCTGCGACAGTATCGCCGATGTGTTCGCCGCAGTGGAGCAATCCACAGTGGACTACGGCGTGGTGCCTGTAGAAAACTCCATCGCGGGGGTTGTGCCCGAAACGCTGGATATGTTTCCTCTCACCAACGCGCGAATCTGCGCGGAGGTTTATGTACCGATTGCGCACCACCTGCTGTCCAAGTGCAAGAGCCTGAATCAGGTGATACGGGTATATGCAGGTCCGCAGCCGATTCAGCAGTGCCGGCGGTGGCTGCGCCTGCACCTGCCTGCGGCGGAGATTATTGAGGCGGTTCCGACGGCGCGCGCGGCGCGAATCGCCGCCGAAGACCCCAACGGCGCCGCAATCGGCAACAGCCTGACCGCCGAGCTGGTGGGTATCCCAATTCTCTGTGAGCATATTGAGGATAATCCCCACAACCGCACGCGCTTTCTGGTGATTGGCTATAATGAGCCTGCGCCGACAGGCAATGATAAGACTTCGATGGTGTTCACTCTGCGCAACCGCCCTGGCGAGCTTTATCGGGCGCTGGGCGCGTTTGAACGGCACGGAGTAAACCTGACCATGATTGAATCGCGCCCCAACCCGCGCGGGATGTTCGAGTATCTGTTTTATGTAGATGTGCAGGGGCATCGTCAGGATGAGCGTGTTCGTGCGGCGCTGGAGGAGCTGGAAACTTACGCCCGCGAGGTCGTGTTGCTCGGTTCCTACCCCGCCGCGGAGTAGACGCACTCGCCCCCGACGAAGGTGTAGCGCACTTTACCTATTAGCTCCCAGCCACTGAAGGGCGTGTTGCGTCCTTTCGAGCGAAACTCGCTGGGGTTCACAGTCCATCGGGCGTGGGGGTCTAACACCACCACATCGGCGCGTGCGCCCACCTGTAGCGTGCCTGCGGGCAGGTCCAGGATTTGGGCAGGCACGGTACTCATGCGCCGAATCCACTCCAGCGGGCTGAGCGACGCCCCGTGCTGGTGGTTCCACAGCCCGATACAGCCGAAAGCGGTCTCCAGCCCCACAATCCCGAAGGGCGCGTCGGGGAAAGTGCGCTCTTTTTCGAACGGGGCGTGCGGCGCGTGATCCGTGGCAATACAGTCTATGATGCCTTCGATTAGCCCCTCGCTCAGGGCGCGGCGGTCCAATTCGGTGCGCAGGGGTGGGTTCATCTTAGCGTGGGTATCGTAGCCCTCGCACGCCGATTCGGTTAGCAGCAGATGGTGAGGGCACACTTCGCAGGTGAGTCGCACGCCCTGCGCTTTGAAAAAGCGCACCAGCGCCACACCAATCGCGGTGGAAAGATGCTGGAGATGCACATGGCAGCCCGTTTCCCACGCGAGCAGGGCGTTTCGGGCAATCTGCACCGTTTCGGAGGAGGCGGGCATACCCTGCAACCCCAGCAGGCTGCTGACAGCGCCCCGATGCATGCTCCCGCCCCCGCTGAGGTTCTTGTCTTCACAGTGGGTTACGACGGGCAGCCCATAGGCGGCGCACGCCTGCATCGCGCGGCGCATCACCTCCGCGTTCTGCACAGGGAACGCATCATCGGAGCAGGCGACCGCGCCCGCCTGCTTGAGGGCGTGGTAATCGCACAGTTGCTCGCCCGCCATCCCCTGCGTGAGCGCCGCGACCACATAGACCCTGCAGGGCGTTTCACGCTCCGCACGCTGGCGAATCTCGCGCACCAGCGTGGGGCTATCCAGCGGCGGCTCGGTGTTGGGCATACAGCAAATCGTGGTGAAACCCCCTGCTAACGCCGCAGCGCCCCCCGTTTGCAGGGTTTCTTTGTAGCTCTGCCCCGGCTCGCGCAGATGTACATGGATGTCCACTAGCCCGGGCGCGACCCACAGCCCGTCGCAGTCGATTCGTTTCAGAGTGGGGTCTGAAGGCAGAATGGGGGTAATTTCGGCAATCCGCCCGCCGCGAATCACCAGATGCGCCACTTCATCCCGATTCTGCGACGGGTCTAACACACGCCCGTTCGCCAGCAGATAGTCCATCACGGCTGAATTACGCGATGC
>CAZQPV010000007.1:0-32213 GCA_964595265.1 uncultured Fimbriimonadales bacterium | reverse complement strand
AGCGCTTGCATGGCATGCAAGAGGTCGGCGGTTCGAATCCGCTCCGCTCCACCAGTTTTTTTATGCCCCAATCAGCCGCTTGAGGATGTGATGCCCCTCTTCTGCCAGATGGCGCGCCGCGTCGGGCGTTCGCGCTTCGGCGTAGATGCGCACCACAGGCTCCGTGCCCGACGCCCGCAACAGCAGCCATGTGCCGTCTTCCAGAATGTGCTTGATGCCGTCCAGCGTGTCGCGTTTGGCGACAGGCACATCCAGCACGCGCTCCAACGTCAGGTCTTTGAGCCGCTCGCGCAGTTCGGGCATCTGTGAACGCTCAAAGTGGGCGTCGATGCGGTGATAGAAGTAGGGTCCTGTGATTTCAAACACCGACTCCACCAGCTCGGAGAGCGACTTGCCCGACATCGCCATCGCCTCCAGCAGGAGCATGCCCATCATCACGCCGTCGCGTTCCACCATGTAGCGAGTGATGCCGATGCCGCCGCTCTCCTCGCCGCCCATCAGAATGTCTTCCTGAAGCATTTTCTCCACGATGAACTTGAATCCGATCGGCGTGACGGACAGGGGCAGCCCGTAATGCTCGCAGAGGCGGTCAATCATCTGGCTCACAGAGAAAGTTTTTACTACGCCGCCTCGCCAGCCGCGGCATTCCACAAGATGGCGCAGGGTAATCGCAAAGATGCGATGGCTGTCTACGAAGTTGCCGTGTTCGTCCACCGCGCCCACACGGTCGCCGTCGCCATCAATTGCAATGCCGATATGGGCTTTCAGGTGGCGCACGGCGTGAATCAACTCCCTGAGGTTAGCCGCAATCGGTTCAGGGTTCACACCCCCGAAGTAGGGGTTGCGCTCTTCGCGCAGGGCATGCACCTCAATGCCCAATCGGGAGATGAGCGATTTGAGATAGCCTGCACCGGAGCCGTGCATCGCGTCGGTCACCACACGGAACGGCGCGTCCTGCAGCTCATCGATGCGAATGAATTGATGCACATGCTCCAGATAGTCGGGCACAGGGTCCATGGTTCGGATGGGCGTTTGGGTTTCGACGGGTTCAGTGTAGCGGGCGTAATCTGCCATCAGGGCGTTGAGGTGTTTCTCGATATTGGTGGTGATATCGGTCAGCGCCGCGCCGCCGTAATGGGGTTTGAACTTGATACCGTGAAAGATGGGCGGGTTATGGCTGGCAGTGAACATGATGGCGCCCTGGAGGTGGTTTTTTATCACGGCGTACGCCGCGGCGGGCGACGAGACGGGCTTCGGAGCCAGCCACACAGGGAAGCCGTGATGGCTCAGCACTTCTGCCGCTGCCTGGGCAAACACCTCCGATTGCGCCCGACAGTCGTAGGCGACCAGCACGCCCTCGCCAGGGGGACGCGCGTCCAGCAGGTGTCGGGCAATCGCATGGGAAACAAGACGCACATTCGCAACGGTGAAATCGTCGGCAATCACGCCGCGCCAGCCTTCCGTACCGAACTTAATCTGTGGAACGCCCATAGCCCTAAGAGTTTACCTCATGCGCGGCGCGTTCCAGACGGTCGCGCAACGCCCGCGCCAGCCCCTCAGCGGGAGGAAGGGGGCAGAGAATCGCATGCACCTGTTTCGATTCGAGCCAGCGTAGCCCCTCGAAGAGCCGTCGCGCCAGAGTCTCCCAATCGCCCCACGGACCCCAGTTGAAACGCACCACGCGCGAGTCGTCGGGCGTGAGCCAGCCTTCGGGAATCATCACGCCGACGATTGCGTACTGGCTCAGAGCGTCTTTCACTGCGCCAAACAGAATGTTCGGTTCGGGCGCGGTCAGTAGCACGGGCACGCGCGGAGCATAGTGGCGCGGTGCCGTACCAGGCGAAGGCAACGGCGTGCCCTCCGCAGGGCGCTCGCCGAAGATGCGCACCGTCCCAATCACCGACTCGATTGCCTCCAGCGGGATGCCCCCAGGGCGCAACAGTGTGGGTGGCTGGGTGGTCATATCCACAATCGTGGACTCCACGCCGACGGGGGTTTCGCCGCCATCCAGCACCATCTCAATCTCGCCTGCGAGGTCGTCCAGCACATGGTCGGCATTCGTGGGGCTGGGTCGTCCGAAGCGATTTGCACTGGGCGCGGCAACCGGTGTCTGGCTGTACTCAATCAGCGCACGCGCCACGGGGTGAACGGGCATCCGCACCGCCACGGTGTCGCGCCCTGCCGTGATAATATCTGAGACACGCTCCGAGCGGGGCAGAATCAGCGTCAGCGGACCGGGCATGAAGGCGTCTATCAGCGCATCGGCGAGGGGCGGAATCTCGCACACCAGCAGGCGCATCTGGTTGCGGCTCACCACATGCACAATCAGCGGATCCCACGCGGGGCGACGCTTGACCTCATAGATGCGCCGCACAGCGACGGGGTTCAGCGCATCCGCGCCCAAGCCATACACGGTCTCGGTAGGGAATGCCACCAGCCCGCCCGCGCGGATGACCGCCGCCGCCTGTTGAATCAGCGACTCATCGTGTGCAGGGTCGCCTGTCAAAATCAGCCGCTGCGTGAGCATTTCACCGCTCCCGGACAATTCGGACTCCGGCGTTTTCCATGACGGTTCCCGCGGGGGGCAACCGCTTGCGCAGGGTCAGCTCCACACGCTGAACCTGCGGAAAGGATTCCAGAATCTCCTGACACAGCCGTTCCGCGAGCGCCTCCATCAGGCGATACTGCGTGCGCGTGCCGACGGCAACAACCTGCTGGGCGACTTCGGCATAGTTGACCGTATGCTCCAGCTGGTCGGTGCGCCCCGCATGGCTTAAATCCAGTTCCAGCGCCACATCCACGCGATAGCGATGCCCTATCGCCTGCTCCTCGTCGGGGACGCCATGATAGCCATAAAACTCGATTCCTTCCAGCAGAATCTGGTCAGGCATCGTGGTGGGAAGTATACCTCACGCCTGCATAAGAGGCTCTATGGCTGACGCCAGCACGCTGAAACCTGGCGCGTAGAACACAATCGGCTCTGTGTCGGGCAGGGCGATTCTTGCGGCGGAAACCATCGTCTGCTCCATCTCCAGCAGAAGGGCGGGCTGAACACGGTAAGGAATGTGCGCCACATGCCCTGCGTAGAGTTGTCCGCGATGGGCGGTAAACAGCGTATAGCGTTCCACCAGAAAATGCTCCAGAGAGCCTTCAGGTGAGATTTCGGGCGTGCCCTCAATCCGATACCGTACTCTGCCGTAGACCTCAGGGGTACGACGGCACTCGTATTCTATCTCGTGGGGGGTTGGCTGGCTCCAGCGGATGTGAGCATGGTAGTAGGGCAATCGCCATCGTTGTCGTGCGACCCACACCGCCAACCGGTGCGCCGCGTCCAGACTGAAGAACCACACGCCGCGCCGCTTCCCATATCGCACATAGGTACGTACATTCGTCTCCCCAAAGTCAAAGAGGCGCGGGAAAGGCAGCATCCACACGGGGCGCACCGACTCCATCACAAACGGGATCCAGCCGACCCACGCGCTGCCGTCGAAAGTGTCTATCTCCAGTTCGGGCGGGATCAGGGGGCGCAATGCGGCAGGGTTCACGCGCCAGTGGACAAAAAGCAGGTGTCGCCAGCGCATCGTGAGCGCCGCACGCCACGGGGGGGTCTCTATCGGAGGCAGTGCGTTTCGCCCAGTCGTAGCCATCGGCTCAGCCTCCTGCGGTTGCGGGCTACTATGGCATAACCCAGCTCCACCAGCCACACGAACGGCGGCAGGCTTAATGCCCGCACTATCCATCGATAGCCCAGCTGCTCTAGAATGAACAGCACGGCGCGCCCCGCACGCAACACGCGCCCATCGGCAGTGATGACATGCACGCTCCGTGAAAACGAATCGGGGTCTACCTGCGCCTGCAGCTCAGGGGGCAGATTTTGAAACGGTACTGCCTGGAACAGCGCACGCCCGTCGCGTTGGCGTACCCATGCGACGCTCCATGCACACAGGTCGCATTGGCCGTCCCATATCAGCCAGTGGCGGGCGCTCGTTGGCGTCATACCTACCTTATCCTACGAAGGAGCGCGGGAATTGGTTGCAAGCGAGGGCTTCATCGCACAATCCCCTGCGGGTAGAGCCGTTTGAGAATCACCTCTACCGGGTCGTCGCGATTGGTGAGCTGGAAGTGGAACGCGCCGATTCGGCGGCAGGCTTGCTGGATGGCTTGCAGGTGGGCGTTCAGGCGGCGCTGATATTCGGCAAGCACGCCGCTGGTGGCGGTAATCTCCACCGCCTCGCCCGTTTCGGCGTCAATCAGCTTGAGGTCGCCCTCTAAGTCGGGGTCTAACTCGGCTTCCGAGAGAATCTGGAGGCAGACCACTTCGTGGCGGCGTCCGCCGAGCGTCTGGAGCGCGTGAGGGAGGTTCTCGTCCAGCCCGTCGGTCAGCAGCAGCGCCATCCCCGTGGGCAGGTTAGCGTGAGCGAAACGCTGGAGGCTCTGGCTGAGGGCGCGTCCGTCGGGCGTGCGCGTGCGGAGCCACTCCACGAGGCGCGAATACGCCACGCGCCCCCGCAACGCCCGTGTCTCACCCGCCTGCGGATGAAGCGCCACGGGATAGAGCGCGTCCCCGCTGACAAGCGCGATATAGCCCAGACACGCCGCCAGCGTCCGCGCAAAATCAAACTTGCTCGGCTCGCCAAACGCCATCGACGCCGAACAGTCCAGCAACAGATGAATGGGCAGCTCCTGCTCGTCCTGATAGGTGCGCAGATAAGCGCGGTCTAATCGCGCGAGGATGTTCCAGTCCAGGTGGCGCAGATCGTCGCCAGGTGCATAGTGGCGATAATCGGCGAACTCGATGGAGATCCCCTTGCGTGGAGAAAGCCGCTCGCCCCGAATTGCGCCCGCGTGGGTTTTCTGAGGCTGGAACCGATACCGCTCCAGCCGCGCCAGAGTCGCTGTAGGCACACCAGACCACTCCGCCATCGCCGTTATTTTACCCCGACTCCCACAGGCTCTTGCCCCGATAGAACGGGGTCAGCACGAACTCGTACTCGCCAGGCAACACGCCAAGAGCAATCGGCGGGAAGCCCCTCCAATGAATCACCGTATCGGCAAACCAGTTTGGCTTTTCCACAAAATCTTCGCCGTCATGAATCAGGTGGTTGCTCTCGTAGAGGCGCGCGGGTTGCTTCACATGGATAAACATATTGCCCTGCACGCCGTAGGGTATTTTGAGCTGGCACACGAGTCGGTCGTCGCTCCGCTCCCAGCGGAGGGACGCCTCGCCGATACGCAGTCGGACGGACGCCTCTGCCCACTGGAGGTCGCCAATCGGGTTCACGAGGTAGCGGATCAGCCCCTCGTGCAGGCGCGGCTCAATCCCCGCCACATACTGATAGAGCCAGCCATCGATGCACCCGAACGCCGGGTGATTGTGGGAGTTCATGCCTGGTCCCGTTTCGTACTTCCAGAGTTCCCAGATGGTGGTCGCGCCGTTTTCCAGCATGTAGCCCCAGCTGGGGTAGGTTGTTTGCGTGGCGATTTTGTAGGATAAATCGCCGTAGCCGTTGAGGGTGAGCATCTCCAGCAAATAGCGCGTACCCACAAAGCCCGTCGCCAGATGCTCCCCATAGCGCGTTTTGATGGACTCCACCAGCGATTCGATGGCTTTCTGCTCTTCGGAAACGCTTCCGCGGAACACACCCAGATAAATCGGCAACAGGTTCGCGGTCTGAGTGTCGCCGTCGAAGTAGCCCTCTTCAGGGTGATAGAAGTGCGCCCGGATACTTTTTGCCATATTGCGCCAGAGGGGCTGTTCGCCGAGACGGCGGCGCAGACCCCAATTGAAGCCAACTGGTGGTGAATCAAACTCTCTCTGCCTTTCTGCCTTGCGTCGGCTCATGTAGCGCTCCTGAATCATTAACATGAGTGCGCATGAGGCAATCAGCGATTTGGGCGTGCCTTCCTCTACAGCCACCCAGTCGCCATAGTGGCAGAGGTGAAGCAATCCGTCCTCACCAATCTGCTTCGCGAGAGACTCAATGTGCTTATCAATCCCGCGGTTGTGTTTGTTCTTTTCGGGATAGTTACCCACGAATCGCAGCAGGGCGTGCTGAATCGCGGGGTATGCCGCGGTCCACATCGGGTCGCCAGGGCGCGAACCCCACACATGGGGCACGGTGTCGGGCAGAGAGCCATCCTCACCGAGTTCGTCGGCAATATCGCGCAGGAACTTGCGATAAGCGCGCTCGGCGGCGAAGTTGTATAGCCCGGTAAGCGAGGCAATATGCGCGTCGCCCAGCCAGCCCTGACGCTCGTCGCGCTGGGGGCAGTCGGTCGGAATCGAGTGGAAATTCGTGCGGAAGCCCCACACCGACGCCTCATGGATGCGATTCAGCAGGGGATTGGAGCAGGCGAAACGCCCCCGTTGCTCAAAAGCCGTATGCACCAGCCGCCCTTCCAGCTGCGCTAACTGGAGCGCGCCGCTCTCTATCGCGTCAGGGGGATCGGTCTCCACCTGCACATAGCGGAATCCGTGATAGGTGAAGCGCGGCTCGTAGGTCTCCAGCCCTTCGCCCTTGAGAATATACATATCCGTCGCCTCGGCGGAGCGCAGGTTCTCAGGGTTAATCGTGCCGTTGGGATAAAGCAGCTCCGCGTGGCGCAAAATCACCTTCGTGCCTGCCTGACCCTGCACCTGAACCCGGCACCAGCCGCTGATGTTCTGCCCCATGTCAAACACGCGCACGCCCGGTTTGGGAGCTGTCATGCTCACAGGCTGGAGTGTGGCGACCACCTCAATCGGTTCAATAAACGCCGCTGAGAGTTGCATCGTCTTGGGCATGGAAACGATTCGCATAGGCTCCCATCCTTCCAGCGCGGCATTGGGACGGTTCCAGTTGGGCTGCTCCAATCGGGCATCGTACACCTCGCCTTTATGAAGGGAGTTAGAACGGATGGGCGAGAGCCGCCAGCGCCAGTCGCGGTTGGTGGTGATGGTCAGCCGCTCGCCGTCGGGGTAGGTAATCTCCAGCTGTGCCAGAAAGCAGAGCGGACCCTCCCACCAGCTTTGCCCCAGAATCGCGCCGATACAGTTCACGCCCGCCTGAAGATATTCGGCAACATCATAGGTGCGGTATTCCACGCGCTTATCAAAACGGGTGAACGAGGGTTCCAGCACGGCGTTCCCCACCTTGCGCCCGTTGAGGTATGCCTCGTAATGGCCCAACCCCGTTACATAGAGCCGCGCCCGCTGGAACGGTTTCTCGGGCAGGGTGAACTCGTAGCGCATTAGCGAGCCGAGCGTCTCGGGCGGGCGATTCACGGGGTCTTTGCACACGCCAACAGGCTCGCGCGTGTCTATCGAAGGAGCAATCCACTGTGCTTGCCAGTCGGACGCTTTCAGCAGCCCCATCTCAAAAAACGCAGTCTCCGAAACGACGGGCGCGGGCAGTTCGGGATGGGAAAACCGCACGCGCCAGTAAATGCGCTGGCGACTCTGCAGCTTGGGACCCTCATAAAACGCCTCGCGTATGGTGTCCAGATCGGTGTCGAAATACTGGCGGAACTGGCGCGAGCCGCGCTCCAGCGTGTGGGCGTCCTCCGCATACTCAATCACACAGCGTCCGTCCACCAGGGTCAGACCGCGTGTGGCGCTCTCGTAGCGCCATGTCAGCATCGGCTTGGGGTTGTCCAGCCCGATGGGGTTCGTCCAGCCGTCTGCCCGGAGGTCTACGATTCGCAGCTCAGGTTTCGGCTTTCGCATGGAAAGCAGATTCGTTTCGTGCGTGCTACTCCCTGTAGGGGGTACAATAAAAGCGATGTATTTTCGGGTCTTCTGCGGCACGCTGGTAACGGATGGGCAGCGCTACACGAAGGTCGCGATTCGGATTGAAAAGGGGCGAATTGTCGGCTGGGAGCCGTTTGACCCCCACACGGTGCGCATCACGCCTCCCGATGTGGACGCTCGCGAGCGCGTCGTCGCGCCGGGCATGATAGACATCCACATCCACGGGGGCGGCGGACGCGACCTGATGGAGGGCACAACGGACGCCGTACAGGCAGTGGCGAAGCATCTGCTGCAGTACGGCGTAACGGGCTTTCTGGTGACGCCGCTGACCGCCCCGTGGGACGCCATTCGCGCCGCCTTCGCCGCCGCCCACGAAGTGCGCCAGCACGGCTCCGAAGGGGCGCAGGTGCTGGGATGCCATCTGGAGGGACCGTTTATCAACCCCAAACGCGCGGGCGCCCAACCGCCCGAATACATCGCGCCGCCCAGCCTGCAGGCGCTGGAACAGGCGCTGGGCAACCTGATGGAAGAGCTGCGCATCATCACCCTGGCGCCTGAGCTGGAAGACAGCGAGCCGCTGGTGCGGGCGCTGGTACAGGCGGGCGTGATTGTGTCGATCGGGCACACCGACGCCGACTACGACGCCGTAACCCGCGCCATCGACTGGGGCGCCCGGCACGCCACCCACTGCTTCAACGCCATGCGCCCCCTGCATCACCGTGAGCCGGGCACCGTGGGCGCGGTGCTGACCCATCCTGAACTCAAGGCGGAACTCATCTGGGACAATGTGCATACCCATCCTGCAGTTGCCCAGATGCTGGTGCAAGCCAAGGGGGTGGAGGGGGTCATCTGTATCTCCGATGGGGTGGCAGGGGCAGGCATGCCTGACGGCTACGAGTTTGAACTCTGGGGGCATCGAGCGGTTGTTTCCGAAGGTAAGGCGACGCTGATGGAAAACGGCTCGCTGGCAGGCAGTGTGATTGGCATGGACACCTGCTGGCGCCACGCCAGCCAGCGTTTCAACTGGGAGACCGCCTCGATGCTCTGCGCCTACAACCCTGCCCGCGCGCTTGGGCTCGAAGGGCGCAAAGGAACCCTGCGCCCTGGCGCCGACGCGGACTTTGCCATCTGGAACCCCGCCGGCCAGCAGGTGGAATCCACATGGATCGCAGGAATCTGCAAATATTCAGCGAATCTATAGCAGGAACCCTCCGCAGAGGGTAGAATTCTCAAATCTCTGCGAAACGAAGGAGGTCGAAGAGCGATGTGGCAAGACGATACGATGCAGACGAGCGCCGAGCAACAACCCGTGACCGACGAGTCCACCGCGGGATTGGCTGAAACGCAACCTGTCGAGGCGACAGCGGTATCGGCTGAGGACGCGCAACCTGTCGAGAACCCAGCAGCATCGGCTGAGGAAGCACAGCCTGCCGAGGCGACCGCACCTAGAGCCGAAACGCCGCCTGCGGCAGCAAACATCCAGCCTGAGACCGCGCCGCCTGCTGAATCGGAGACCACCGAAGAGCCGATTACGATGGACGAAGCTATCGAACAGAGCTTCCGCTCGTTCGAAAAAGGCGAGATTATTCGCGCTACCGTTGTGCAGGTAGACCGCGAGGGCGCACTGGTGGATGTCGGCACGAAGACCGAAGTGCGCATCCCCCTGTCTGAACTCTCGGCCGAACAGGTCAGCTCCGCGGAAGAGGTAGTCAAAGTCGGCGACGAAATTGAGGTGAAAGTTCTCAAGGCGCGAGGCGAAGAGGGCGCTCCGGTACTGTCTAAACGCGAGGCGGACTTTGAGCGCCTCTGGGAAGAGCTGCGCGAAGCCTACCAGCAGAAGCGCACCCTGGAAGCGCCTGTTGTGGAGCGCGTCAAGGGGGGTGTGGTGGTGGATATTGGCGTGCGGTGCTTCGTGCCTGCCAGCCAGATTGCCCGACGCATCCCGCCACACCAGCTGGACAAACTGATTGGCGAGACTCTGCCCATCAAGATTATCGATCTGGACGAGGAGAAACGCAAGACGGTGGCATCGCATAAGCTGGCAGACGAAGAGATTCGCCAGCAGCGCGAGCGTGAGGAACGCGAACGCCGCGAGCGCGTCTTCAGCCAGCTTCAGGTGGGACAACGCCTGCAGGGCAGGGTCAAACGGCTCACCGGATACGGCGCCTTTGTGGATATTGGCGGCTACGAAGGGCTGCTGCATGTGAGTGAAATCGCATGGACCCGCGTGGACGACCCCGCTCAGGTTCTCAAAGAGGGCGATGAGATTGAAGTGGTCGTCATTCGGCTGGAGCCAGAAAACGGGAAGGTGGCGCTGAGTCGTCGCCAGCTGTTGCCCGACCCGTGGGCGTTGGCAGCCCAGCACTATCGTGAGGGCGATGTGATCGAAGCGCCCGTCTCGCGCGTGGTGCGCACTGGCGCGTTTGTCAAGCTGGAAGAGGGTATTGAAGGCTTCATTCCGATGTCGGAGCTTACTTCGCGCAAAGTGCGCAACCCCGAAGAGGTGGTCAAGCCAGGCGAGACCGTCAAAGCGAAGGTCATCGAAATCACGCCGCGCCGACGCTGGATGGTGCTGAGCGTGCGCGCTCTGGAAGAGCAGCGCGCCGTACAGGAACACCAGCGCCAGCGCACCCAGAGCCGCTCCAGCGGGTTCACGATTGGCGACCGTCTGTCGGCGCAACTGCAGGAACTCCAGCAGCTGGCTCAGCGCGAAGAATCGGAAAACTCGTCCAGCGGATCGGCAGGAGATTCGGGAACCTCCGACGAAACAGAGACGCCAAACGCATAAATGCGTTGCATCGCGCTCACAGGGGGCATCGCCGAGGGCAAAACAACTGTTTTACGCATGTTTGAGACCCTCGGCGCCGTGACTCTGAGCAGCGATGCGATCGTGGCGGAGTTAGTGCGTCCAGGGACGGACCTATGGAACCGATTGATCGCAGAGTTTGGGCAGGCGATAGTGCAGAGCGACGGCTCGCTGGCGCGCGAGCGTCTGGCGCAGATGGCGTTTGTCGAGGCGGGGGCGCGTCGGCGACTCAATCGCCTGGTACATCCCGCCGTGGTGCAGGCAATCGCCGAACGGATTCAAACAGCCGATACGCCCCTGATGCTCATCGAGGTTCCTCTGCTGATCGAAGTCGCGCTTCAGGGGTTGTTCGATGGAATCGTGGTGGTTCAGGCGACGCCAGCGTTGCAGTATCGCCGGTTGCAGGAGCGTGGCGTGCTGGCACCGCTGGCGCGGCAGATTCTGCGCTCGCAGCTGCCCACACGCGCCAAAATCCCCTTCGCCGACTGGGTGATTCGAACCCATCGCTCTCTCGACCATACTCTCGCTCAGGTACAGCGCGTGTGGCACGACCTCACCGCATAAGATGGGGTATACTGCAGGGCGCAACGAATTTGGCGGTACGGCGTCAAAAAAGCATGCAGGGTTCTGGCTCTGTATGTCGAATACAAGCAAAGTACGAAGAGGAGGTTCGAACGCAGTGAACAAACGATGGTGGTTAGCAATCGCGGGGCTTTTGATTGGCGCGGCGGGCTTTGCCCAAAACACCAACCAGCAGCCGCCCTATCGTCCGATCCCACCGCAAAACTATCGGGTGGCGCCACAACGCCCCCCGACGGAAGGCGCACGCTGGCACAAAAACGGGCTGTTCAACCCCCAGCAGTTTTTTGAGCAGCTGCGCAATCAGGTGCGCCCCACGCGCGCACCCAACTGGGATCGCGACCTGACCCTCGCGCCGACAGATGATATTCATCCTGTCTATTTCCCGGGTCAGGCGCGTGCCTTCTTCGCGAGCAACGCCACCGCGGTTGTGAACGGGCGACTCGCCAACCCCGGACCGCGCTACCGCATCTGGCGGGGCGATATGGACGATGGGAGCACGCCCAATCAGGGGCTGTTTACGAACCTGACCCAGATTACCGGTGACACGCCCGATGAGCAGTTCGGCAGCCAGATTCAGCCCTCGCTGAACCAGCAGGGCAACATTCTGGCATACGCCAACCTCACCGCTTCGGGCAACTACAATATTGTGGTGCGCAATCTCTCCACAGGACAGCGCGTCGTGCTAACCACCGATACCGACGGCGTAACCCAGAACCTCCGTCCCGCCCTCAGCCCAGGGGGCAACCTGGTCGCTTTCGCTTCGAACCGCCTCGAACCGGGCGAAACCGAGGCAGACCGCCGGTTCCGCATCTATGTGATGCGCACCGACGGGCGCCCCTTCGATGACGGCACCGTTTACCGACGCTACACTTTCCCTAACGCAGGCGAAAACGATCTGGAACCTGCATGGTCGCCCGATGGACGATTAATCGCGTTTGCGCGTACCTTCCCCGATGGCAGCAGCTACATCCATGTGGTGGATGTCGACACTCGGCTTGTAACGCAGTGGACCTCCTTCATAGACGGCTCAGGCAACCGCCCGCAAGACCGCCAGCCCGCATGGGATCGCCAGGAAGACGGCACGCTCGTGCTGGTGTTTGCCAGCACGCGCAAGTCGCTGGACAATCAGGGGCGCCACCAGCGTGGACAGCCCAGCAACGCCGTGAGCCAGGACAACATCTTCGATATCTACGCCGTCGCGGCGGATGTGCCCGAAGATTCGGGCATCCGCACCCCTGTCTCCTACACAGTAGACCCCAGTACCCCCGCGATGGCACGCCCGAACTATCCGGGCGACCCTGGCACTTTCGCAGGAGCGCAGTACCCCTCCAGCGCCGTCGTCGCGCGCGATCGAGTGATTTACCAGTCCACACGCCCTAATGAAGAGAACAACGAGGGTCCCCACGACATCTGGGAGACCGCAACCCGCGACACGACACCGCCCGTCATCGAAACCCTGCCCGAAATCGTGTCAGGCAAAGAGCTCTTCCCTGGCGATGAGGTGGTAATCCGTGTCAAAGCGGTGGACCTTCAGAGTGGGGTCAACTTCGTGCGGGTGCAGTTCAAAGACCCCGACAGCGCTGAACAGGATGCCGAAGGTCTGGAACATAAACTCTATCTGCTGTTCCAGTTCGATATCTTCTTCCCTAACCGCATTCTGGCAGATCAGGGACAGGCTTATGTACCCCTCTTTGTAGAAGTGGGGTGTCAGGCAATTCATCCTGAGACCTACGAATACAAAGACCCCTACTCGCTGGCGGCGCTGGGGTTTGATGGGCGGCTGGACGATACGCTCTTGATGACCCCTGTCCCTAATCAGCCCGATGTCTATGAAGCTCGATGGCGCACGCCCGATGTGCCCAGCGACTTCTATTTCGATATTATCGTTCGTGATAACGCAGGCAACGAATTCATTTACGATAACATCTCCGGCTTCACCACGCGCCGATTCACTGGCGCCAACAACATCCTGCTGGTCTCCGATTATATGGGTGGGCAGATTTTCGTGCAGAACCGCATCGGTCAGATAGGAACCAACATTACCCGCCCCACATGGCAGCCTGTGGAAAGCTACTGGACGGATAATCCCACCGGCAAGCCACCGTTCCACTTCACGCAGCCGCCTTCGGGAACGCCGCTGCCCATTGTGGGCGATGGCGCCATCGTGCATCCCGATTTCGGTCCGCCAATCCGAATTCGCGCCGACACGCTCGGCTCGAACACACTCTACACCGATACCTACGATATCTGGCGCGTGCAGTGCCGTAACCCGATTACCCCCGCGGTGCTGGCAGGCTACCTACCACGCACCGAGCAGGAACCCGTGGATCTGCAGGGCAACTACCGCACCAAGCTACACGCGGAGCGAATCGTGATCTGGGGTAGCCCGTACACAGGTAATGTGTGGGCTGGACCTGGACACCTGTTGGATCCGGAAGTGCAGACGCTGCTGCAGGCGTATCTGGCAGGGAGTGGGCGTCTGATCGTGAGCGGTCAGGATGTGGCGTGGGCGCTCTCGCTTTCAGGAGGGCTGTCCAGTCAGTTCCTGGCTAACGCGCTCCGAGCCACCTTCGATAGCGACACCGCAATCGATACTTTCCTGCAGGTGTATCAGGGATTGCGCCACATCATCGCCAGCGACGGCTTGCTGGGCGACACGGCGCAGGGCGAAGACCCCAATCCCTTCCCGGAGAATCCCGCTGCGATCGAGATCTGGCCATTTATTGGGCTGAGTGACACGCCTCCGTTCGATCGTCCTGCGACCTTCCGCCTGTCGCATCCCGCTTTCTACTTCTCCACCCCAGCAGGCGACTTTTTCGATGTCATTGTGCCTTCAGGCGCAGGCTCCACAACGCCCCTCTACACCGATGCGGCGTGGAACCAGGTGTGGCTGGATACGGTCACGGTAAACCCCACCAAAGCCGCGCCCTACCGCTACCAGAACCGCGGTCCCGGCGGTGCGCTGGGGCTGGGCACCTCCGATCGGGCAGGTTCCTATTATTACGACACGAACTCCAAAGCGAAGGTCGCCTTCTTCGCCTTCGGGATTGAGGGAATCAACACCCATTACACTCCACGCCAGATTGGGCAGACACAGGTGCTGTGGGCGCACTCTTATCGCAACAAAGTGTTGCATAACGGCTATGTCTGGATGACGCACAGTATTGTGGAAGGCGTGGTGCGTGAATATGACCCCGACACGCGCGAGTATCGCCCGCTGCCACGCGCTCTGGTGCGCATCACAGGGCTGTTCCCACCCAGCGTTGCGAACCAGATAACAGGCTACGCTATCACCGACTCGAGCGGTTTCTATCGCATCGTCGGGCTGGACGCGGGGATCTACATCATCGATGCCATCCGCCCTGGCTACCGCATCCAGCACCCTGAGTCGGTGACTCTGAGTGGCGGCACGCAGACCATCAATCTGGTCATGCTCAAAAGCCCGCCAGGGCAGATTGCGGGGCGCGTGGTCGATATTAACGGGCAGCCTGTGCGCTACGCGAAAGTCGTCGCCACCAACACCACCGACTCGCTTCTGACGGTGGAGGCGTTGACCGATGCTGACGGCAGCTTCTTGCTGACGCGTGTGCCAGCAGGCAACTATAATGTGTCCGTTACGGAAGTGCCTGCTGCCTACACCCTGCCGCCCGTGCGCCCCACGCCCGACGGGGTGTTCCGCGATGTGCAGGTAGTGGCGCAGCAAACAACCGCTCTTCCTGAAGACTTTGTGGTTGCTCCGCGCCCTGGCACAGTAACTGGCACGGTGGTGGATAACACCACGAACCAGCCTATAGCCAACGCCCGCATCATCGCCACAGCAGGCAACCAGAGCCGTGGTGAGACCTTCACCGATGAGAATGGTCAATACACCCTCGCCGTGCCAGCAGGGCAGTATACGCTTACGGCATCTGCGCCCGGCTATCAGCCTGGTGGGGAAGTGGTTACGGTCGTCTCAGACCAGACCATAACCGTCAATTTCCGCCTGAACCCGCTGCCCCCCGGCAGCATCAGCGGACGCATTACCCGCAAGATTGGCGGCGCTGGCGAGCCAAATGTGACTGTGCAAGTGGTGTTCGGTTCGAGCGTTATCGCTACAGGAACTACCGACGAGAACGGGAACTACACCATCTCGAATGTGCCGCCGGCGGACTATGTAGTGCGCCCGCGCAAGACAGGGTTCACCTTCGAACCTGCGCAGCGCTCAGTGACAGTCACCTCTGGACAGACCACAACGAATGTGAACTTCCAGTCCTCTCCGCTGCGCACTTTCCTGCGGGGGCGGTTCCTGGTGTCCGCACCGTATGACTACGCCCAGGATGTGAAGAGTCTATTGGAAGTGCCCCAGAGCGCGGTGTTCAAGTTCTTCACTTGGGATCCACAGACGACCCGATATGTGTTCTACCCGAACACGCCTGCTAACCGCTTTGAGCTGGGACGCGGCTACTTTATCGAGAGCTCGGTGGACCTGCCGCTGGCGACGGAAGGCACGCCTGCCGACGAGAATGCACCCTTCTCGATCCCGCTCCGACGCGGCTGGAACCTGATTGGCACGCCGTTCCGCAGCCCAGTGGCATGGGATCGCACGCAGGTGCTGGATCCCGACACGAATCAGATTATCTCTAACTCGACGGCTGTGGGACGCCAGCTGATTGGGAACGCCCTGTGGGGCTACGCGTTTGGAACCTACACTGTGACGCGCCAGATGAAGCCGTGGGAAGGCTACTGGGTGTACGCCTATCGCGATATCACCCTGATTATCCCGCCTGACGCGATTACGCGCAGCGCGGTTGGGCGCTCGACGCTCCACAGCGTGGGCGGCTGGACGCTCACTCTTGAGGCACAGTCGGGTGAGGCGCGCGACCGTGCCTATATTGGAGTCTCCCGCGCCGCGACACCTGGCTACGACAGCGAATATGATATGCTGAAGCCGCCGCCCGTCGACGCGAACTATGTCTATATCAGCGTGCCGCGCCTAGAGTGGGGCGCTCACAGCGGGGTCTACGGCGTGGATATCCAGCCCGTGAGCCGCTCGGCACGCTGGGAGTTCACAGTGGAAACCGCACGCCCCGGCCAGGAGGTAACTCTCCGCTGGCCCGATATGGCGCAGCTGCCGCGCTCGGCGAACCTCGTGCTGGTCAACCTGCAAACGGGCGAGCGCCGCTACCTGCGTACCACGCCGAGCTACACCTTCCGGACCGATTCGAACGGGGTTGGGCGCTTCCGCATCGAGATGGCGTCCAGCAGCGGCTTGCTACGCATCACGAACCTGCAGGTGGCTTCGGGACGCGGCAACCAGCACACGGTTACCTTCAACCTGACAGGAGAAGCCACCGTTCAAGTGAATATCATGGCGGGCGGTAAGCCAGTGCGCACGCTGATGCATCAGGCTTCCCGCAGCGCCGGGTTGCAACAGGTTTCCTGGGACGGGCGCGACCAGAACGGTGTTGCGCTACCGCCCGGCTCGTACACGGTGGAAATCCGCGCCACCAGTGAGGACGGTCAGATGGCTCGCGCCGTCACAACCCTGATCCTCACACGCTAAACACGAAACTGTGAAGGAGGAGCTATTAGAGTGAAAACACGGATGAAACGGATCTGGGCTACGCGAACCGTTACGGTCGGCGTCATCAGCATGATGGCGTTCGGGGTGCTCTATCCGCTGGGCGCGGCACGCGCCTACGCCCAGCAGATTACCCTCCCCCGCATCGCAGTGATTGACTTCCAGAACAAAAGCGGGGTTGGGGGGCAGAGCATCGCCCGCGCCGCCACTGACGCAGTTGCCAGCGAGTTCCAGAAAACAGGCAAATACGAGGTGCTGGCGCGCGGCGAGGTCGAACAACAGCTCAAAGACCTCGAACTCGCGCCCCCACTGGACCGAATCGGCTTTCTGCGACTGGGACGCGCCCTGCAGACCGAGTCCCTCATCGCAGGCGAGGTCAACGCCATCACCTTTGTGGGCAGCCCCAAACAAGCGCAGGTAACCCTCTCCGTGCGCGTGATTGACATCGCCTCCGGTGAGCCGGTAAACGGCGCGGTCGCCACAGGGCGCAGCAACCCCAGACCTGGCTACGCGGGCGACGACGACACGCTGATTCAGGAAGCCATCCGCAACGCGGCGTTCGAAGCGGTGCGCATCATTCAGACCGCCACCATCCCTGAAGCCACAGTGCTGACCACCCGTGGGGGTAAGGAGGTCATCCTCAACCGCGGCATTCGTGGCGGACTCAAGGTCGGCATGGAGATGGTGGTCATCCGTCGCGGTGAGGAGGTGGGGCGTATCCGCGTGACGCAGGTCTCCGATAGCGATGCGGTGGCGGAAATCATCGCCGTCACGAAAGGCATCCAGTCGGAGGACAAGGCGCGCGCGATTTTTGAGGTGCCCACCGTTCAGGTAAAGGGTGGCAAGGTTGTGGAACAGCGTCCGCAGCCGCGGGGCGCGGCGAGCCGCAGCCTGCGCGCGCTGGGCGCCGTGCTGGTGCTGGGGCTGATTGCCTTCGGCGTGGCACGCGGCGCTTCGGGCGGCAACACCCCCGTGCAGGATGTAATCGCGGAAGCGGGCACCGACGCGAACTTCGAACCCATTGTGCGCATCTCGTGGAAAACGACCCTGTTCGCCAAAAATAATCGCGCCCAAATCCAGTGGCAAATCTATCGCTCCGACTTCATCGGCGTGGACGGCAACGGCAACCTGCGCCCTGTTGGCGTCGTGCCCGGCAACCAACACTTCTTCATCGACACCACCCTGCCGCGCGATGTGTCGTATGCCAGCCTGCCCCGCGAAGGCTCGGAAGACCTCTCCCTGGCGCAACTAACAGGAAACGGGGCGCCACCCGGTGTGTCACCCGGGCGTTCCTACACCTACCAGCTGGCGCTGGTCTACAGCGAAGAGCGCACCGGCGGTCAGGGCGATATCGTCACTTTCTTCTTGCTGTCCGATCGCGTGCGATCGGGGCAAGCTACGGTGCTGAACCCTGTGCAGCTGCTGGAGCCTGTTCAGCGTAGTGAGGATGTGAACCCCGCCGATGTGCGGTTCTCCTGGCTGGCAACCGAAGGAGCGAACGCCTACCGCATCGAGGTCTCCACCGACCCAACCTTCCGTGACCGTAACCGCACCTTCGTGTCGAACGAGATTCTTTCCACCGCGCAGGGCGGCACGCCCGTGTCGTCGGAGCGAATCAATCTCGAAACGGCGCTGTTGAACCGTCTGGGGCTTGCTGGGCAGCGCGTCACGCTCTATTGGCGCGTGGGCGCGCGCAACCTCAGCGACAACCCCGGTCCGATCCCGGGTCCGGGTGGACTGCGCTATGTCTGGAGCCGACCCTTTGAATTCACCACACAAGAACTCCCGCCGAGTCCCTAACACTATCACGGGGGTGTTTCGAACATAGCGCTGAAACACCCCCGTAAATGAATCGTCTATACCCATACGGGAG
Source organism: uncultured Fimbriimonadales bacterium (assembly GCA_964595265.1). Taxonomy (GTDB): domain Bacteria; phylum Armatimonadota; class Fimbriimonadia; order Fimbriimonadales; family GBS-DC; genus LDYB01. The sequence goes on along the minus strand of CAZQPV010000007.1, from coordinate 13,663 downwards.
GGCAAAAGCATGAAGAGCATCTGGCGATGGCTGATTGGAATGGTGCTGATAATTGGCGTGCTGTGGGCGCAAAATTACACGCCCAGCGATTTTGTGCCGGGGCAGATGGTGATGCGTCTGCGTCCGGGCGAGACGATTGAACGCGCTCGCGCGATAGCAAACGCCTACAACGCCGACCTGCGCCCGATTGAAGTGCCCGATACCTATGTGCTGACCCTGCGCGAGAACCTGCCCGCGCAGGCGCTGGTAGATAAAACCGTGCAGGTGATGGAGCAAATCAAAAACGAGCCGGGCGTGCTCTATATTGAACCGAATTGGGTCATGCGACCGCACGAAGTTCCCAACGATCCTCTTTTTCCCCAGCAGTGGGCGCTCACGATGATTAAAGCGCCTGGCGCTTGGGATACCGAGAAGGGGCAGGCAGGAATTCGGATTGCCTTTATCGATGACAACTTCCAGACCAGCCATCCCGACCTTGCAGGACGCTTTGACCCGCTCTCCCGTAACTTCGCCACCGACGATGAAGGTGGCAACACCAATATCGATCCCGAGGCTCCCGGCTTCTCGCATGGCACCTCCACGATGGGAGTGGCTGCCGCGAATACCAACAACGGGCAAGGAATCGCGGGGCTGTGCTGGGAAGGTGTCACCGTGGTGGCGATTAAGGTGTCGGAGGTGCCACTCGGTCCCATTTTACTGGACCGCGTTCTCAGAGCCTATCAATATGTGCTGGATAACGCCAGCCAGATTCATGTGCTGAACATGAGTTACGGCTTTTTTGTGCCCTCACCGCAACAAAACGATTATATGCAGCGCCTGTATCAGGCGGGGGTTATCCCGGTGGCTTCTGCCGGGAACCACGGCAGTTCGGTGCCATCGTATCCTGCCTCGTTCCCGAATGTGGTAAAGGTCTCGGCTGTGGGACCCGACTACCTGTTGGCGTCGTACTCAGCGTATGGGGGCGTGACGATTACCGCGCCCGGTGGCGACCAGGAAGCACGCTATGAAGATGGGGTCTTGACCACCTCCAGCACGAGCCAGCGGTATGAGTATGTGCAGGGCACCTCTTATTCGGCGCCGTATGTTTCAGCAGCGCTGGCACTGGTGCTTTCAGCAGGTATACGCCGCCACACGGCGAACGATGCTGTGCCCCCCGCACTGGAGATTCTGATGGAAACCGCCGACCCGCGTGGGCGTCAGGTGCCCGACCCCGAATTCGGGGCTGGCATTATTGATGTGGAAGCCGCCCTGCGCGGCTTGGGCGGCGCCTCAATCACATTTGTGGAACCGACCACAGGCGCTATTTTTGACACCCGCCGCGTGAAAGTGAAAGTCATCGTGCGTCGCGTGCTGGATAACTCCACTGACAACATCACCATCAAGGTCAACGACGATGTGGTGCCTCGCAGTGAGTGGGCGCCGAATGCGGTTGTGGATGCAACTCGCAAGACAATCACGCTGGAGTTTGTGGCTACTTTCCCGGGCGAGGGGCGCCATGCGGTGGAGGTCAGCGCCATCGGGCAGGATGGGGTGACTAAGGCATCCTCGCTTCAGGTGGTGGTCAAAGCCCATGTTCAGCAGAAAGGACTGACCATGTTCGCCGTGCCCTATCGGATTTCGCAGCGTCCAGAAGAGATTTTCGGTCCCGATGTGGTATTAGCGCGTTATTTGCCAGAGCAGGGCGCCTACGCGCGCTATACCCTCAACAACCCCGATGCGAACGCCAGTTTCAATCCGCCGAATGTGGATGTGCGTCCGGTGAACAGCTCCACGCCGACGCCGCCGCGCGGGCTGGGTTACTTCCTGCGCACCCCCGCGCCCGGCTTTATCCTTGGCGATGAGCAGGTAGATACAACCGTCGCCTATCGAATCCCCTTGCAACCGGGCTGGAACATGATTGGCAATCCGTTCCCGTTTAATGTGCCCTGGAATGCCTGTGAGGTAGAAATCACAGGCGCAGAGGGGATTACGGAGCGGATTACACTGCAGGAAGCGGCAGACCGCGACTACATTCGCCTGCAGATTTACCGCTATGTGCCGCTCACGGGCGCTTACACATGGCGTACTGCGCCGCTGGGTGAACTGCGCGCGTGGGAAGCCCACTGGGTGCGGGCGCTGAAACCGTGCGTGCTGATTGTGCCGCCCGTGGGGAGCCTGCGCAGCGCGCCTGATGATTCTCAGCGCATCACGCCAAACGCCAGCAGCGGCTGGCTGGTACGCCTTGCAGCCCGCTCAGGCGACCGTGAAGATGCGAACAACTTCATCGGCGCGGGCGCACGCCCCGAAAGCGTGGAAAAGCCGCCACTGTTCCAGTCTTATGTGAATCTAACCATTCGAGAGCCGCGTTCGCGCGCCGCGCTGGCACAGGATGTGCGCTCCGGCATCCGACGCGCCCAGCGATGGGAAGTGGAGGTCACCACCGACCAGCCCAACGCGGAGGTGACGCTCACATGGAATCAGGAAATGCCCGTGCCGAAAGGCGCACGGCTGGTGCTCACCGACACCGTAACCGGCGCGAAAATCTCGATGCTGCAGCAGAGCGCCTACACCTTCCGCACGGATGAGACCAGCCGACGCCGATTCGTTATCGAGTTCCAGCCGTCGCGCGTGGGGCAGCTGCGCATCACGAATATCGGCGTCACCCGCACACGCGGCAACCAGTTCTCCATCCAGTATGCCCTGAGTGGCAACGCGAATGTGCAGGTGCAGATTCAGGACGCTTCGGGTAAGCCAGTAGCGCGCCTGCAATCGGGGAGTCGCGCTGCTGGTCTCAACAGCGTCACATGGAACGGACGCACCGACGATGGCATCGCCGTGCCACCCGGAGCCTATCAGGTACAGATTATCGCAACCACCGAAGAGGGCGAAACAGCGCGTGTTGTGCGCCCCATCGTGATTACCCGCTAAGGAGGCAATGGATATGATGAGAAGCAAGCAGCTAATCGCTCTGGTGTTGGGGCTGATATGGGGCTTCGCCAGTGGGCAAAGTTATAGTCCCTTCGTCCCCCCGTGCCAGTGCCCAGATAACCAGGATCCAGTGAGCGACGATTATGCCGCGATTAACATTACCAACGGGGTTCTGGGCGCCACGCTGGGCTTAGGCGGAACGGTAACCTGGATTACAGGTTGTTTCCCCATAGAGAACGCCAACTGTACCACCCGTCCTGCCGAGGGAAGCATCCAGCTGGGAACTGACCGGGGTTCCGCCCTCGTGGGAGACGGAGGCTACGCGCTCACTTCGGGCTATCCATGGGGAGTCTATCCTGGCGGGATTTTTATCACGATGCGCCCCGACGACCGCGACCCCTTTGTGTGGGGGCGTGAGGGCGGTCCCTCAGTGCGCTTCTCGCAGGCGTGGGCAGGCGCCAGCGGCTACTACATCCGCCGTATCTGGAATGTGGAAGGCTGGGATACCGATTTGCGAATTGATCTGATCCAGTCGGTAGCGCGTATCAGCCTCAAAGTACGCAACACCAGCGGCGAGACCCGACGCCTCTCCTTGCGCCTCGCCTCCGATGTGGAGACCGGTGTGGAAACCGGACCGCCCTACATTTACGCGCAGGGCATTCGCCCCATCACGGTGGACACCGTTTTGGGGAACCTGCCTCTGGAGATCGAGCAGAACCTGCCTGCCGAATTCAGCCGCGTGCGCGGGCGTCAGCCTGTGCCGAATGCGATTGAATTCTATCAGGCGCGTGGCGACCTGCGCGGCGCCTCCCGCTACATCCTGAAGCCCATCAAAGGATTTGAGGACGCCACACCCATCGATGGGCTGGTGGTTGCAAAGTGGTTCTATATTCAGGGAACCACCGATTGGGCGCCACGGCTATTCCCTGACTCCACAATAGGCGATACGGCAATTAACCTGTTCGTGAACGACCGCGTGTTTGCCCCGGGGCAGGAACGCGAGTTTGTCTTCTATGTGTCGCTGACGCCTGTGGATACCGATGTGCAGCCGCCACTGGCGCTGGGCGTGGAAGCGCTGCCTGTTGTGGAACCCAACCGTCAGGATCTCAGCCAGCTCCAGAACAACGGCGTCTTTACAGTGATAGCCAATGTAACAAACCAGTTCTTCATCGTGGGGCGCGAAGTCGACCTGAATAATATCACAGTGGATATCGCGTTGCCCAATAATCTGAGCCTGGCGTCAGGGGAGACTCGCACCAAGACCATTCCACGCCTTGCGCCTGGCGAGACTCGCGCCGTCAGCTGGAATGTGGTGGCAGACCCGCGCTTCGCTGGCTTTGCGACCATCCGCGTGTCGGCGCAGGCGCCTCCTGCACCTAACAAGAGCGTCTCGCGCACCATCCTGATTTCGGCGACCGCCAATCGTCAGGCGTATAAGGGATTCCAGCTGGCTTCCATTCCGTTTACCACCACCACAACCCTGGATCAGGTGCTGAACCTGCCGCCCGGTTCCTATCAGGTGAAGCGCTGGAACCCAGAAATCGAGGCGTATGAGGAGATCGATTCCATCCGACCGGGCGAGGCGTTCTGGCTCTACCTGCCCAACGACTCGGCAGTGGTGCAGTACGCTACGGGCACCATCCAGTTCCCTTCTGGAGTGTTCACGGACAGCGTGCCGCTGCGTCTTGCCAAAGGCTGGAACCAGATTGGCAACCCGTATCCCTATCCGCTGGTGCTGGGGCAGATTGTAATTGTCAGCGCCAGCAACCCGCGCGAGAGCATTACCTTCTTCGAGGCAGCCCAGCGCGGGGTGATCCGCGGCGTCATCTACTACTGGGATGAGTTCACCCAGCAGTATAAGTTCACCTCCGACCCGAACACGCCGCTGATTCCGCATCGGGGCTACTGGATTAAGACAAACGACGACATTGAGCTGGTCTTCCCGCCCGTGTTCCTGCCAGGCACAGGCTTCGGCGGGATTATCAACCGTTCCGCTTCAGAGGCGCCGAACCAGCCGAACAACTGGCGCCTGCAGATTGTCGCGCGGACGGCTCGCGGCGAAGATAGCGAGAACTACATTGGTCTCGCTTCTGGACGCGCTGCAGGCGAAGTGGAAGAGCCGCCAACACCCCTTATGGAGGTGCCTGTGCGCCTGACCCTTCTCAAACAGGGCACGGGCGCGCCGCTAATGCAGGATCTGCGCTCCCCCACTGGCACGCGCCACCAGTTTGAGTTCGTTGTGGAGGCGCAACCGGGCGAGGAGGTGATCCTCCGATTCCCGAACTTGCGCACGATTCCTTCAGGCTACCGATTGCGCATGACCGACCAGAGTACGAGGCGCACGGTAGACCTGCGTACGACGCCGGAGTATCGCTTCGTCTCCACAGGGCGCTCGCGGTTCACCCTCACGGTGGAGCGTGCGTCGCGGGGCGGCGCCCTCATCACCAGCATGACCGTGACCTCCGCAGGGCGTGGCGTGCAGAGCGTCTCTATCTCCTATGTGCTGGCGGACGACGCGCAGACCGAAGTGCGCATTCTGGGCGCGAATGGAGCGCCTGTTGCCGTTCTCCAGCAGGGACGCGCCGCCACGCGCGGAGCCAACACCATCGTATGGAACCTGCGCGATCAGCAGGGACGCGCGGTGCCGCCCGGCGCCTACCAGGTGCAAATTGAGGCGCGCACCGAAGACGGACAGGTCGCGCGTATGGTCCGACCGTTGATTCTCACTCGCTAACGGAACTCTGTGGGGGAGGAAATCCCCTCCCCCATGGTCAAGGAGGAATTGATCGTGAGGAAACTCTGGCTTCTTGGGATTTGGCTGACCCTGTGTGCGCCGCTGTTTGCCAGCGACACGCGGGAGCTGGTGCTGTTCCCCTTCGGCACGACCAGTGCTGTGCAACAGCCTGAAGATTTTAACCTGAACGCGGAGCTGATGGGCGCGCTCTACGCCCAGCTGAAAGACATCCCCAACCTGTATGTGTGGCGATTTCGGGAGAATAACCCTTCGGTACGGCGGGCATTAGACGAAAACCGTCTGCGCCGCGACCGTCTGAATCCCCCCTTCAACGAGCGCGAACCCGATGGCACCTTTCGCTCGGCGCGGGTTGGCGCCATTATGGGGGCGCAATACGCCCTTGCAGGCACGATTGCCGAGTTTCGTTACGACCCCAACTCCCGTGAAGCGGTCATCACAGTGAGCGTGGACCTCGTGCAGGTCGGCACGAACGAGCTGCTTGTTTCCATCGGGGAGACGGGACGCGGGCGGCTGACGCGCGATGAGTCAGACCCCAACTTAGCCTACATTCGGGCGGTTGCGGAGGTGGCGCAGAAGATTGCCCCTGCTATTCGTGAGCGGCTGGCGCCTGCGCTCCAAGTCGCACCCCAGCAGACCGAGAAAAAAGCCGACCGCCGTCGCGAGCGCACCGTGCTTGGACTGTTCCTGCTCCTGCTGGGGGTCGGTTTCGAGTTAGCCGACTTCTGAGATGATTCGGCGACGGCTCCTGCGCTTTGTCCTCACAGAGGGTCTGATGACCCTCTGTGTTGCTATTTCTCTGGCGCAGGGCACGCTCCGCCTCACAGTCTACCCGAATGCGCTGGTCGCCGATGGCATCTCCACAGCGCTTGTGACGGCGGAGGTACGCACACCGCAGGGAAAGCCCGTGCCCGATGGCACGCAGGTGGCGTTCAGCACCACGCTGGGCGCGCTTCGTGAGGCGTTGGTGGCAACGGAGGGCGGGGTGGCGCGTGCCACCTTTGTCGCGGCGTCCGTGCCGGGCGTTGCCGTGATTACCGCCAGCGCGCTGGGGCAGTCCGCTGTTGGCGAGGCGCAGGTGGTGATGGTGCGCGCGCCCGAAGAGCTGCGCGCCGCCACCGACTATGTGCAGGTGCTTGGAACCGAATATCTCGCGTTCGCCAACGAGCAACGCATTATTGCCGCCTCTGGAGCCGACTATGGCGCCTCCGTGCGTTTCGGGCTGACCACTATCGAAGCAGACGATTTGCAACTGGAGACCGAGAGCCTGCGGATCAAGGCACGCCATGCCCGTCTGCGCTTCGGCTCGGAAATCGCCGTCTACAACGAGCTGGTGTATGACCTGCGCGCCAGTGAAGGCTACGGCATCGCCGAACACGAAGGACGCTGGCAGGTGTTCCGAATCCGCTCCGGGCTGCGCACGCCGTTCACTGAGCCGCTCCCGCCCGACTGGTTCCAGTTCGCCGACCTCTCGTACTCGGAGATGGTGATTAAGGCGCGACAGATATGGTTCTATCCAGGCGAGCGCATCCAGTTCCGTCAGGCGGAGTTCTATGTGGGCGATGTGCGCGTGCTGAGCTTACCCCTCTATTCGCACAGTGTGTGGGGCAATAGCGTGGGCGCGGATACCTTCTTGGGCGTGCAAAACGGGCAGGTCTATCTGGACATTCCGTATTATTACGCGCTCACGCCCGGTCAGGTGGGGGCGCTACGCCTGCGTACCGCACAACGCGCTTCCCGCGGCACGGGTGTCTCGCGCGGACTGTTTCTGGATTTAGAGCATGAGTATCGCTGGGGGCTCGGGCAGGGCACACTCAGCTTCACAGGATTGGGGCGCGACGATTGGGGCGTTCTCTGGCGACACAGCCAGCCACTAGGGATGCGCACGCGCCTGCACCTGTGGCTCGACTCGCCCGCCCATCAGGGGCTTTACAGCTCGGCGCAGGTAAGCCATCAGGGCAGGGGCTTCTCGCTGGGGGCTACGGTTGCAGGCAGCACTTTCTGGGAAAAGTCTGATGCGCGCTCCCTGCGTACTGACCTCTTTGTGGAAAGCACACCGCGCAAGCTCGCGAACCTGCCCCTGCGCCAGAGCCTCGCGCTCACTTTCAGCAGCGCCACAACCCGCACCGCCCAGATTCAACAACGACGCGAAGGGTTGGGAATCCGCGCCCGATGGAACCTTATCCCCCAATCGCTGGATCGCCAGACCACGCTGACAGGTGGATTCGTTGCGGGACGCTACCTCGGCAATCTGCCGAATGCAGGCTGGAGCTTTACAGGCACGCTGGGACTCACCCGCGCACTGGGGCGCACAGGCGCGCTCACCCTTACCTATGACTATAACGAAGATGCGCTCGGCGTGAGCCTCTTAGGGCGCCACCGCCTCAGCGGCAGCCTCTCATGGAACCCCTCGGAACACCTGACGCTCGCGGGCTACTTCAGCCGCGCGCTGGACACCGACACCTTCAGCTACCTCGCCGACGCCTCATGGCGAATCAGCAGCCTCTGGCGTGTCGGCTCGGGAATCACATGGCAGGTGTTTCAGGGTAACACCTTCCGTGACCATACCTTCACCATTGCCTATCGAATCGGCTTTCGCGAAGTCGCGCTCACATGGTCCTCCCACACGAAACGATGGAGTTTCGATATCCTGACGGCTTTCTACTAAGGAATAACAGGGAAGGGAGAATAGCCATGCAGGAACCGATGCTCCATTTGCAGGGTTTGCTGTTGAAGATAACGCCCCGATACTTCACCACCGGGGCAGGCGCCGGGGTTTCGGCGTTTGAGTTGGTTTCGTTTGACCGCGCGTTGCGCGAAGCAGGGTTCGCTGACTACAATCTGCTCCGGGTTTCCAGCATTCTGCCGCCCTCGGCGGAACACCGCAGCCATGTGGAGTTGCCCAAAGGAAGCCTGCTGCCAATCGCCTACGGCGTGTTCACCTCTAACGAAGAGGGCGCCCGAATCGCCGCGGCGGTCTCCTACGCCCAGCCCACCGACCCAAACGCCGTGGGGGTGATTATGGAGACGGAAGGCTACATGACCGAACGCGAGGCGCATGATCTCGTCGCCGCGATGGCAGAAGAGGCGATGGAAGACCGCAACCTCAAGATTGCCCGCCTCGAAGTTGTCGCCGTGGAAGCAACAGTGGAGCTCTACACCACCGTGTTCGCAGGCGTCGCGCTCTGGGGATAAGCCAGCACCTTGACTTTCGCCCCTCGAATATGCCATAATTTAGCCACGCTAAGCATTTGAGGAGGCGAACCGATGACAACCGAAATGAAGCAAGTACCCGCAGGCTTATCCAGAGAAACAATAGAGCGCATCGCCCGCGAACGCGGCGAGCCAGAGTGGCATATTCAGAGACGATTAGAAGCGTTTGAGCGATTTTTGCAGCTGCCCGTGCCCAGTCCCAAGCAGGAGGACTGGCGCTATACCGACATCACCACGCTTCATCTCGAAGATTATCCTGCTGTTGCCTGGGGTGGCACGGAGCTGGGCGCTCCCCCGCAGACGATGCCTGCTTTTCTCACCGAACACCCCACCATTCGTGTGGTACATCGGGTCGGCTTTGGCTTTGAGGCAGAAATTCCTGATGAACTTAAGCAAAAAGGTGTGCAGGTGCGCGACCTGCGCGAAGTTCTTATTCAGAATCCCGAACAGCTGCAGCAAGATTTGGGGCGACTGGCTCCCCTGCCAGGCGACAAATTCTCGTTCCTGCACACCGCTTGCTGGGACACGGGGCTGTATGTTTATCTCCCCCCAAATGTGGAGGTGGAAGGGGTTATTGAGATTATCCACTGGTTTGAGACCCCCGGCGTGCATTTCCCGCACACCGTGATTGTGGCGGAACCGAACAGCCGCGCGAATATCGTACAGTCCTTCTTCTCGCCTGAAGAGGCGCCTGTGCTGGCGATTGGCGCTGTGGAAGTGTTCAATCGCGCCAACAGCGACCTGCGCCATGCGATTGTGCAGCGCATGGGGCGCGCCAGCGTGTTCCTGACCAGCGTGGACTACGAACAGAAGCGGGATAGCCGCGTGCTGTCGCTTGCCGTGGGGCTGGGCGCGAAACTGGCGCGCACCGTGCTGCAGCACCTGATGACCGAGCCAGGCGCCGAAGCACGACCGCTGGGAGTCTTCTTCGGCGATGACGAACAGCACCTCGATTTCCGCACCCTGCAGGACCACCGCGTGGGGCATACCACCAGCGATTTGCTCTACAAAGGTGTGCTGGATGACTCGGCGGTCTCGGTCTTCTCGGGCATGATTCGTGTGCATCCGCGCGCCCAGCACACCGACGCCTATCAGGCGAACCGCAACCTCATCCTCAGCGGCGATGCTCAGGCACATTCCATTCCGAATCTGGAGATTGGCGCGAACGAGGTGCGCTGTACCCATGGTGCCACCGTCGGGCCCGTCCAGCCTGACGAGGTGTTCTACCTGCGCTCGCGCGGCTTAGACCCCGAAACCGCCGAAGCCCTGCTGGTGATGGGATTCTTCGAGGTCGTGCTACGCGAAATCAAACCGGCTGACCTGCGACTCTCCATCCAACGACTGCTTGCCAGCAAACTCAAGGGCAACGCCGCGCAATACTTCATGGATCTGGCAGAGCTGGACGAATCGATTCTGGTGGAAGCATAAAAGTCTCAAGTCGCCCTCTCCTGCCTATGGGAGAGGGCGACTTTCTGCTTCAGGCAATTACGGCTGATCCAGACTCCACTGGTTATCGTCTATTGCGCGGTAGGTCTGGGCGAAGCGCGCATGCCTGGAATGTCCATCCGCGTAAAGAACCGTCGTGCCTCCCTGATAGCGCACTTTCGCAATTTGCTGATCCCAATCACCACAGGCAGGCGCGTTCGGGAACAGGCTACAGGGCGGCACGGCGCGCCGCTTGGACCAGTGGTAAGGATGATTCACATCCGTCGTCTCCACCCAGGGATCCAGACACATATCAAAAAACTCCGAGACCCAGAACGGATCGTTGGGGTTATGGACAGGGAGCGGATGAGGCGGTGTGATGCCCGTAATCTGAACCCATGGGTCGCCACGCAGGATGGAGTAAATAGTAGACGCGGGGCGCGAGACCTCCGCCAGCCGACGGGGCATCGCCGTGAAGAAGCCATTACTGGTGAAGGAACCCCACATCGCAGGAACAGAGCGGTCAGGGTCTGAAGGGTCCCACCAGATGTTTTGCTTGTTGCGTAGCCCGCGCTCCATCTTGATGTATGGCTCCAGCGATGCCTGATAGTTGTGAACCGCCCAGTAGTTGACCGTGCTGGGCAGCCCGTTAATAATCGCCATCGTGAAGGGGTAGCCCTCGTCGTAGTCCTGAAGATATAGGTTCACCGCAACCCCAATCTGGCGCAGGTTGCTCAGGCACTGGGTCTGACGCGCTTTCGAGCGCACTTGGGCAAACACAGGAAACAGAATCGCCGCCAGGATGGCGATAATCGCAATCACGACCAGCAGCTCGATCAATGTGAAACCGTTGCGTTTCATCGTTGCTCCTCCTTCGTATTGTCAGAGCGCCCCCAAAGATGGCTGGGCGAGCCGCGGCAGATTTTTTCTGCCTGCGCCTGAGAAACCGCGCGAGGCGCATCATGCGCCCCCAGCGGACATCATCGCGCACAGGCGGGAGGAGCGCGAGGATCGCGATGAAACGCGTCACGCAGTCGGGAAAAGGGAAGCAGAGGAGCAGGCAGAGGCGGAACCTCTGCCAGAATCACCTTCAATACGGGCTGCAGAACCAGCTCAGGCTGAGACACATGCCCGTAAGTCTTGTGGAAAAGACATACGGGGCACTGGCGTCGCGCCGCGAGGCTCTCGTCCTCAATCTGGGCGTGCAGCAGCTCGGCTGACAGAATCATCAGCAGCCAGAGTAGCGCCAGACCAACCGCAAGCCGACGCAGCGTCTCCCTGCGCATTGCCTGAGAGTATACCCCAGAAGGAAACGACCGAGCGGTTGACACCCCCTGATACTCCCTGTACAGCCTGCAGGAGTATTCGAAAATTTGTTGAATCGCCTGTCTAGTGCGCTATAATTAGAGCAGGGTAGTGAGGAGGCTCCGTTTCGGGGGGACCCTCACGAAGGAGTGAGTCATGCGAGCGCAAAAGCTGGATCAGGAAACTCTGAAGATGATGACGCGCCGCCATTTCTTCCGCATGTGTGGCTACGGAATTGGCGCGCTGGCGCTGAACGCGCTGATGAACGACAAACTGTTCGCCGCCTCGGACCCGCTTGCCCCGAAAATGCCCCATTTCAAACCCCGCGCGAAACGGGTGATTTTTCTGTTCATGGCAGGCGCACCGTCGCAGATTGACCTGTTCGATTACAAACCGACCCTGCAGCGCTACGACGGTCAGCCGTGTCCCGAAAGCCTGCTACAGGGGGAGCGATTCGCGTTTATCAAGGGACGCCCGACACTGCTCGGCTCGCCATACAAATTCAGCAGGCACGGTCAGTCTGGGCAGGAGATTTCGGAGCTGCTGCCCCATGTCGCCCAGATTGCCGACGACATCTGCATCATCCGCTCGGTGCAGACAGACCAGTTCAACCACGCGCCCGCGCAGATTTATATGAACACAGGGCATCAGCTGCCTGGGCGTCCCAGCATGGGGGCGTGGCTTACCTACGGTCTGGGCACGGAGAATCGCGATTTGCCGGGCTTCGTGGTGCTGATTTCGGGCGCGAACCGTCCCGACGGCGGGCACGCCTGCTGGAGCAGCGGCTTCCTGCCCACCGTCTATCAGGGAGTGGAGTTCCGCAGTAAAGGCGACCCCGTACTGTATGTGTCCAATCCCGAAGGCATCGACCCCGAAACGCGCCGTGAGACCATAGAAGCCATCAGCGACCTCAACCGCATGAAGCTGGATGCAGTGGGCGATCCCGAAATCGAGACGCGCATCAACGCCTACGAGCTGGCGTATCGCATGCAAACCAGCGTGCCCGAGCTGATGGACATCAGCAAGGAGCCAGAGTATATCCACCAGCTATACGGCACGACGCCGGGCAAGCCGTCGTTCGCCAACAATTGCCTGCTGGCGCGGCGGCTCGTGGAGCGCGGTGTGCGCTTTGTGCAACTCTATCATCGCGGCTGGGACCATCACGGCACTGGCGAGGGAGATAGCATCTCCAACGCGCTTCCGCGCCTGTGTCGCGAGGTAGACCAGGCGTCTGCGGCGCTGATTATTGACCTCAAACAGCGCGGATTGCTGGAGGATACGCTGGTCATCTGGGGCGGCGAGTTCGGGCGCACGCCGATGAAGGAAGGGCGCGGCGGCTCCACCTATCTCGGACGCGACCACCACCCGCGCGCCTTCACCATCTGGATGGCAGGGGGCGGAGTCAAGCCCGGCATCACCTACGGCGCTACCGACGAACTCGGCTATCAGGTCGTGGAGAACCCCGTGCATGTGCATGACCTGCACGCCACCATCCTGCACCTGATGGGGATTGACCACACGCGCCTGACCTACTGGTATCAGGGGCGCAACTTCCGCCTGACCGATGTCGCCGGGCGTGTGATAGAGGGGATTATTGGCTGAGGGGCGAAGCATCCCCATCGCTGTTTGGGTGCTGGCAGGGGCATCGGCTGTATCTACCGATGCCCCTGCTGAGCATGCTTCCCGCTGGATCGTTTTGCGGGCCTCCAACCTGGATACGCGCCTGTTGCTGCTTGATGACCTTGTTAGAGCATTATGCGTTTCATTGTCAGAAGGAGGTCCGTTCTGCGCGAATGCGGGCGTTAGCACCCACTGCCAAAGTTGAACAACACCATCAGCAGGTCGGCGTCGTCTATGGTGCCGTCGCAGTTCACATCGGCGGGGTTGACGCCCGTTGCGCCGAAGGCGAACAGCACCATCAGCAGGTCAGCGTCATCCACACAGCCGTCGCCTTCCACATCGCCGTTGCGCGGCGTGCAACGGGTGTCTAACAGGTACGCTTCATCACGCCCCGTCGCCGCGTTGTAGCCGTACCCCACGATATAGCGCCCGTCGGGGCTG
>CAZQPV010000006.1:6005-32862 GCA_964595265.1 uncultured Fimbriimonadales bacterium | reverse complement strand
CGTCGGTGTCGGCGTAGCGGGCGAGATCCAGCCAGATTCGCGCCTGACGCTCGCCGTAGTGGGGCGACTGGAGCAGCCGATCCACCAGCCGCTCGTAGGCGTCGGGACGCTTGTCACGCAGAAAGGCGTCCACCTCTTCGGGGCTGGGCGGGATGCCGATTAAGTCCAGATAGACGCGCCGAATCAGCACCTCTTTGGGCGCTTCGGGAGAGGGTTGCAGCCCCTCCTGTTCCAGCCGATGCAGAATGAACGCATCAATCGGGTTGCGCACCCACGCGCGGTTTTTCACTTCGGGGATGGGTGGGCGTTCGGGCTTAACGAATGCCCAGTGTTTGGCGTTCTCGGCGCCGTCGGGCCAGTGAGCGCCCTCGTTAATCCAGCGTTTGATGGTCTCAATCTGCTCAGGCGCGAGCGCGGTCATGCCTTTAGGCATGCGGGGACCTTCCGAGTCGCCTGTGATGCGCTTCACCAGCAGACTCGCTTCGGCGTTGCCAGGAATAATCGCGGGTCCGCTGATGCCGCCCTTGAAAGCGTCCTCGCGGTTAGAAAGGCGCAGCCCCCCGTTGCGTTTGGTGGGTCCGTGGCAGGGGAAGCACGAGGCTTTGAAGATGGGCAGCACCTTGCGGGCGAAGTCCACCTTGCGTTGCGTCGGCGCAGGCGATTGCCATGCCAGCCCCATCAGCAGGGCGGGCAAAACGCCGTACAACCACCAGAGAACAACGGCGTTTTTCATCGCGTAATTAGTTTACGCCGCCTGCGCTGATTTTCCTGCTCGATTCAGGAACTATTCGCTCTTGAAAGTGCCGTCCAGTGACTGCTTCAGCAGCCACCAGCCTTCGGTTTTGAGCAGGTCTTCCAGAGCGCTATCGCGCTCCACAGCCCCCACGACGGTTTTCCATACCGGGTCGCGCCAGAATTCGCCGCTTTCCCACACATTTTTATGCACGCGGAAGACTTCGTTCGTTTCGAGGTCTTTCACATAGGTCTGGTCGCTGAGAGCGTTTGTCCATGTGCGCGCCATCTGACTGTTGAACTCCCGCTTTTTGTTGAGCATCTCCATCACCATGCGATTGAGCTCGCGGTTTTCCTGAGTAAATCGTTCCAGAGCCGATAGAGCGGCGCGCGGGTCAATATAGAAACTGTTCCGCACTCCCGCAAAGAGACCCTGCAGCTCGCGCTCGCGGTCTTTAGGATATTGAAAGATTGTTATCATCATCCCAGCGTGGCAGTGCGTTTCTGTAATCCAATCGACTCGCTGGGTGTTCAGAATGATGGCGTCTACCAGCGCTGTTCAGACGAGCGAACCGCATCGGGTGATAGCGATACGGATAGCCCAGCCCTTCGCCCACTATCAGGTAGCCTTTTGCCAGTTTGCGGATAGCGAAGCGCGGCTCTGTCAATCCGTTCCGCAGTGTCTGACGCTCGGTGCGCCACGCCTGCAGCACTCCCTCCAGAGTGCCTTCATGGCGGGCAGATCGCACAACAACAAAATGAAGCGCCTCCTCATCCGCAATTCGAATAAAGTCCTGTTGTACAGCGACATCCCAGCCCTGGGGGCGTTTTACAGAGAAGCCGTGAAGCCGGTCGGTAACGACGCCCGATTGAAACCACTGATCAAGGCTATCCTGCGCGTAGCCTGATACGCCCCACACGAGGCAAAGCCCGACTATCGCCATCGGTTTGTAATATCTGCTTCCTCTCATCGCGCCACCTCTGTTCAAAAGTCTTCTTTTGATATTATAGCATACCTGACACATAAATCTCAAATGTGCCGACCTCGATACCATCGCCATGTAAGCGTGAGCGACTCACGGGGTGGCAAATCGTGAACACACAGACGCAAAGTTGTGCATGGTACTCGATGCCCAAAGCGCGGCGAATACCAGCCCGCTCCGGGCGAATCCCCTTCACCCCGCACAAGCACCGCCTCCGCTCCTGCAGGCAACCCCTCCACGGTGAGCCGACATGGGGTCTCCCCATCTGAGATCAGCCAGCCGCCCTCCACAGGTTGCACCGTCCAGCGGGGATGAAGATGCCAGTGCCAGATGGCGCAGGAACCTGCCTCCAGAATAACTGTATCGCGAATCTCCAGCATGTCCCCCTGCAAGCGCACGGTGCGTGTATGCGTATCGGGCAGATAGCCATCGTGCGTGCCTTCCATCACACCCCCTGTGGGGTCAATAGCGATGAACGACGCTTTTGCTTTGCGCCCCCACAGAAACGGTCCCAGAATCTCCGACTGGTTGCGCTCCTCTATCTGCACGGTGTTATGCGCCGCCGTGCCACGAAAATAGTCGCGCCAGGCAGGGTCTTCATGGTAGGCGTAAGTGCCTGCGTCAATAAGCAGCGGCTTCCCGTCCAGCGACGCCCAGATTGACAGCGCGTCGGCGTGCCCGTGCGCGGCGAGACTTCCCAGCCCCAGCGGACCCGCATCGAACAGCACCTGCCAGCAAGCGCTGTGCAACACCCCATAGCCCCCATCGGGATAAGCACGCGATTCGGTCAGACGCGAACCCGCAGGCGCTGGCGTTCCGAACAGCCAGCAAGTGAGCGAGTCGTCGGCTTCACTCAATGCGGGCATTGGCTCGCACTCCAGCAACATCGCCAGCGCACGCCCCACCACCCGATGCCGATCTGCCGCCGCGCTCCAGAGCGGCGCTACGGTTCCATCGTCCTCGTCGCCTACCTGCGGCACATAGCCCGAGGCGTCCATCACATTGCGCACGAACTCAATACTGCGAGTCAGACGCTCTCGCACCGCACTGGGCATTGGCTGCAGACGATAAGCGTGCAGGTAAAACTCCCACACGAACGGTAGATAGCCGAAGGCCTGCTCAGCATTAACCCCATCGGGATAGAACTGGCGCAACGCTTCTCGCTCCAGCACGCGATAGCCTGTTGAACGCCAGTGTTGCGCAAGACGGCTTTCGGGCAGCAGACTGCCCAGCACCGCCAGCGCCGCGGCTTCCCCTATCAGGTGGTTGTTTGCAGAGGAGCCGGGCGAGAGGTGGCGCTCAATAAACTCGCCATGCTGAATCAGCGCACCGCCCAGCTTGGGCAGAGCGGACTGAACGGGCGCGTAATCTGTTAGCAAGCGCATGCAATAAAGCCACGCCAGCACCCGTATCGCATGCTCCAGCGCGCTTGTCCAGTGAATGCCCCAGCCGCGGGGGTTGCGCTCAATCCAGTCCAGCCACCACGCAAGGCACTTTTCGGCGTAGCGTGGGTCGCCAGTGAGTGCGTCAGCTTGCGCCAGACGAATCAGGGGCTGATGGCGCGAAAGCTCCCACACATACTTCACACCCCCTGCCACATCGATTCGGCGATAGTCAATCTGCTTCGCAGGGGCGTCCATCCAATCCTTGCCCAGCAAATAGTTGCGACTCCAGCAGGGTGGGTCGTCTAACTGTACGGGATAGCCAAAAAGCGTCCATTTGCCCTGCATTAGCGCCTCGGCTTCTGCAATCAGCCGCTCGCGTTCGGTGCTGGGGATCGCGTTGGAGTGCAGGGGAAGCTTCTGCGTTAGATGTGTTATCCATCGTTGGGCATCAAAGCCGTAGCGTCGCCATGTGGCTTCGGGCGCCTCTTTGGGCAGCGGCGCGAGGCGCTCTTGAGCCGCACGAAACGCGCGCATCGCAATTTCCGAAAGAGTCATCGCCCGCAGGCGGCGCAGTTTCCAGTGCCAGCTCGTCATGCTGGCAGGAATTCTACCTTGCATGCACAAGGTAGTTATTATGCAAGGCTTTAATGAGACATGGACCGAACTGAAGAAGCTATTCTCCACAGCACTGGCTGAAACCAATCGAGAACGATACGACCCAGAACTCTGGCGCTATTACGGACACCTCCAAACAGAGCGGGGAGCTCAAACACGCACCCGCTTCCTGATGGATCTTTGCCGCCTCGCCCGTTTTGATCCAGCCGACAAAGTCATTCTGGATGCGGGATGCGGTTTTGGAGCGCTGTCAATCATTTTTATGTTGTTAGGTGCGAAGCGAGTGGAGGGAATTGACATCGCGGAAGGTCGCCTGACAACTTTCAAAAAAATTATCGAGGACTTCGGATTTTCAGAAAAGTTAGGCGCTCATCTGCGCGGCGTGGAGGACACCGGGTTCCCAGACGAAACATTTGACCTGGTTTTGTCCAACGAAGCCATCTCCCATTACCGCGATGTAGACGCTTTCCTGAAAGAAGCGCGTCGCGTGTTGAAGCCAGGGGGGGTTCTTCTGGTCGCAGACGGTAATAATGGGGCGAACTACTTCTACATGCGGGTACTCAAGGAATACTGGCGGCGTATCGAGATGGGGCCCTCAGGTGAGACCAAAATTCACCCCATACGCCACACCTATCTCCAGATGCGTGAAGAAATTATCCGCGAAGCGTTTCCAGCCCTGGATGCTGCCACAATCCATGAGTTAGCGCTCTGCACGAGCGGCATGACCCAGCCCGCCATCGTAGAGGCTGTCTCACGCTTTCTCCAGACGGGCGAAAAGCCCGACGCGCGCTATCAGGGACAATGCCCGGTTAACCCCCGAACGGGGACTTACGCCGAGTATTCTTTTGATCCGCGCGATCTCGCAAGGCAGATTGAGCGACATGGTTTCACAAGCCGCTACTATGCCTATCTGGGAGGAGCCGGCGGAAATCCGCTGGTGCGCGCACTCAATAGAGTCGTCACGGCACTCAGCCCTGTCAGCATCCTGTTCACACGCGGTTTTCGTATCGTGGCGATTCGCAATCCTTAAGTCAATAGTAACCGCAGATATTGGTCTGCCACTGGCTCTTCATCAAACTGGGCTAACCATTCAGGGGGCACTGTTTTGCGCTCGCCTTGTAGCACACGCAGAATGGCGTCCGCCATCGCTTTCGCATCCCCGACAGGCACCAGTTCGCCGTACTTGCCGCCATCCAGAATGTCCTCCGGTCCGCTGGGGCAGTTCGTGCTGACTACAGGGCATCCACACGCCATCGCCTGAATCAGCACATTCGGCAATCCCTCATAGCGCGAGGAAAGCACAAACACATCGGCACGCGCCATGTAACGGAACGGATTGGGGTCAAAACCGGGCATATCAAGGTCGTTCCCAATTCCCAGTGATTGGGCAAGCTGCTGTAGAGAAGCGCGTTTGGAGCCTTCGCCTAAAATCACCAGACGAGCAGGCACTGCTTGGCGCACATAACTGAAAGCTTTTAGCAAGGTTGGATAATCCTTTGGATCCTCCAGCCGCCCTACAGCAAGCACAACTGGCTTCTCTCTGGATTGAAACCATGGATGAACAACGGGCATTTGCGCTTGAGTGAGGACATGGCACGAGACCACAGGATTGAAAACAAGATGAATCTTATCGCGTGCTTTTGGAAGCAAACGGTTCAGGTCTTGCATTACCCCCCTTGAAACTGCCACGATGGCTTCAGCACGCGGGTAAAAGTATGGGATTAATCGACCAGTAATCCGCTTTTTGAGGCTCGGATGCCGGTGAAAAGCCAGCGTTGGGGTGCTTGCTTCCCGGATGACCACACGACATGATTTATGCGCGAACCCCCGTGCCAGCAATGCCACAATATTGGCTTCCCCTAAAGTTGCCAGCAGAGCATCGGGGCGCTCCCGCCTGAGCCAGCGCACCAGGGGCACAATCGTACGCCACATCACGCCGGTGTTCAAGGGAACTACCCGAACATCCGCTTCCAGCAAGGCGTTGTACTCACCCTGCTCTTTCCTTGCTGTAACGACAAAAACTTCGTGTTGGCGCCGAACAAAGAGGTTGGCGAGGGTCGCCATAACGCGCTCGGCGCCCCCGCCTTCAAAACTGGGCACAAACAAAGCGATTCGAGCCATTACTGGACGCGCACGGTAAACCGCAAGGTTCCTGTCCCGTTCACAGGAATGTTCGGCACAACCCACACGACCTGCCCGTTTTCAAGAGTCGCGGTGGGATTAGAGCCGACTAAAGTCATTCCGTCTGGAAGCGGCACCGCAATCCGCACATTGGTACCTGGCGCGGTACCCGTGTTGCGATAGGTCACGGTAAACTGAACTGTTTCACCGGGTAAGACCTCAACACTGCTGGGTGAGAGCGAAACGCTAATCTCGGGCGCTGACCACAACACCAATCCTGTCTGACGCGGAATTGTAATCTGGGTTCCTGCCCGAATGAGGTTACGATCCCAGTCATACAAATCGCGTGGAACCACGAAGGTGAAGTCGCGGTCTGAGCGCGGATTTGCCAGCACAATCCCATTTTGATATTCTCGGATAAATAATCCCCCGACGATAATATCGCCGTCCTGAATGCGGAAGTTGCCTACAGGGTTGCCCAGCGGGATGAACAGCTCGGCAGGTAGATAACCCGTCGGGTAGTCATCCTGCTGGTATCGTGGATCAAAATGCACATAGGTGTTCTCATGCTGTACGATCAGGCACATAGCGATAGCGTAGCGCACTTTGGCTGTAGAATCAGGTAATCCAAGTCTGAATGTGGGGATTAAAACGGCTATTTTGTCGGGGTTTTCAGTTATAAGTCGTATTGAGTCTCGCAGCAAACGCCTCTCCCATGCTTGAGGACCGTTTACGCCTGAAGCACTACCATAGAACTGGAACGAGGTTCGATTGTCGCTTTCCGCTTTGGTAGCAAAGTGTTCCAGTAGCCATCCTCCCATATAGGGGAGGGTGGGGACTCCTGGCGCGTCGGGATACCCGGGAAGCCCGCGGTTCCAGAAGCCTGGCGCCCACGCTGCATTGGGAATAAAGCGCGTCCCGAATTCGTTTAGCGCGCGCGTTCCCACGTACTGAGTCCATCCAACCACTGCCTGTATCCAGCTTTCGTTAGTGGGATATGCTGGGGGCTGGAACCGCGTGGGTCCAACACGAGTATCGAAGTTGTCCAAATAGACATAGCGTGGGCGTCCGCAGCGGTTCAGAAAGTCACGCAGGCTTTGCCAAGCGCGTTCGCGCACATCGGTGCGCCCAATATCGACATAATACGAGTTGTCAAAAAAGATACGCTCCCCGCTCCCGTTGAGCAAGAACCAGTCTGGATGATTGGCTTCCACATCATCATAATGATAGAGGTCAGAGTTATAGCGTGTAGTGGGCGGAATCTGGGTCGCACAGAAATAGGCATAGGGAACCCAGATTATTTCTGGGAAGTGGCGTACTAACACCTTGGAGGTCTCTACGTTTCCGAGGGCGATCCCAACTGGCTGTGTCAGGTAACGAAAGCCTTTGCGTTCTGAATAAAGGAAATCGTGAGCGAGCTTCAAGCCACATGGGAAGCGATTCGTTCGGGCGACTGTCCGGGCGCTGAGCGCCCGCAGCTCGTCGATCCACAAGGTGCCCGAAGCGCTCCCTGCTTCTGCCCGTATCGCCACCACGAGAGTGACCCGTGGGGTGCCCGATTCGGTCAATTCCACAGGAACAACTGCTGAGAGTACCTGCCATCCCGTTGTGGGCGACGCCGTGGGGGCAAGCAAACGAATCTGGCGTTGTCCCGTGAGCGCATACACTTCATAAGTTGCATTCTGGAAAGCATCGGCGCGGATTGCAAGACTGATTCGAAGAGGTTCACCCACCTCCGGCGTCATCCCAGAATCCCAGTTAACATTTTCCTGTATCACAGCCCGCCCCGCCCCAGAAGAGGACTTCTGAAGGCGTATGCGCTGGCTCGCCGCACCTGCAAATTTGATACTGTTATCCAGCTGCAGTACGAGGTCGTTCGGCGATAGAGATTCATAAGTGTAGAGTTGTAATCCGTCTGTCAGTCCGTCTTTGTTATAATCGAACTCGCACGCCCCCGATTCCGCAAAATAATCAAGGTTAGTGACCTGTTGACCCCAAGCGAGTACTACAGCCCATACCGATACAAAAAGCACACCTATTCGCATGAGAAGACCTCCCGTTTCGGTTTTTTCCATATTTGCCGCGCCCATGTCATGGGATATTACCTGATTGTACCTTCTTGCGGGCTGCGCTTCAATACCTCCTGATATATTGCCCCCAGCTTCTCACGATAGTGCTCCACCGAGAGCGGCTCCACACGCTGGCGCGCGCGCTGCCCCATCTGTCGACAGACCTCAGGCGATTCGACCAGCCGCCGGATCGCCTCAGTGATCGCCGCTATATCGTCTGGGGGCACAAGGATACCCTCCTGCCCGTCGTCTATCCACTCGGGAATGCCTCCCACAGGGCTGACAATCACTGCTTTGCCGTATGCCATCGCTTCCAGCAGCGCCATCGGCAGCCCCTCCGCGCGTGAGGGCAACACAAACACATGGCTCTCTCGTAGCCAGCGCTCTTTCTGCTCGCCTTCTATCCATGAGCGTATCTCTACTTGCTCCCCTATCCCCAGCTGACATGCCAGACCCCGCATCGCCTCCACCGCTCCGTCTCCTGCCATATAAACCTGAACCTTTGTCCTTAGCTCCAGGGGGAGCTGCGCCACTGCATGTAAAACACGGTCGCTTCCCTTATGGTCCCCCAATCTGCCCAAAAATAAGAGACGCACCTGCTGACTATTTGCATCGTTACCCCACTCCTGTGGCAACACAACAGGATTGGGTAGCACCCACACGGGACACTCAGGCGGCGCCAAAGCGCAGTGGTGAAACTCGCGCATCGGCTCCGACAGCACAATCACACCTGCAGAGTGTCGAAACATATAACGAACCTTCTGTTTCAACATATCTGACAACTGACTATAGAAAACACGATACTTCCCTCCATGATTGTGTAAAACATAAGGGATCCTTTGCTTACACAGTGCTTTGACCACGAAATACTTGCGGAAAGTGCTTCCATAGGCAGAAACATGAACATGTGCGAGATCAACACTTGAAGCGTTCCCACGGATGCGTCTTATTGAGTGTAGAAAATGAATCAGATTGCGAACGACTTTGAAGTAGTAGTGGGGGTGCCATCGCGGTAGATGCGCAGCAGCCCCAGCACGGGTCAGCGTTGGTAGCATAGTCAGCTGGACATTTTCAGGGGGGTACTGAAGTATCAGACGGATAACGCCTGACACGCCTCCCTGCACATCCGTGCCAGGACCGACCATCAAAACGCGCATACACACATTATACCACACAGCAGTTCAAGGTTGGTCTGCTGATTTAAAGCAGGCGAGATGGTAGAATTTACATGGTTGCGCGAGATGATAAAAGTTGCTCGTCGATGGACTGCGGTGATTAAGCGAACAGCGCAGGGCAATCGGATGGCGCAACATGTGCCACTCCGGTATTTACCCGCTCTGCACAATTCACTATCGAGATTGTCGACGAGCTGGAGCGTACCGCACAGAACAAAACACCCTTTGTGATTCGGCGAATCCGGACTGAGGAGATTGTCTAATGGAAGATGTGCATTGTGGTATCCGCATGTTTCTGGAGTACGCCGAGACAGAGGTAAGCCCTTGTCGCGCATCCTTGTAGCGGGCTGTGGCGCGGAGGGACGCGAGGTGGTCGATCTGGCAAAGTGCAGCCGCTACGAGGTGGTCGACTTCGATATCGCCCTCAAGCCCGAGCTACACCAACAGAAGGGAGACAACTGGCTTCTGCTCAACGCCGATGTGCTGAACTTGCCTTTTGAGAACGGTTCCTCGACGCGGTGTTATACTATCATGTGATAGAGCATGTGCCTGACCCGGCGCGAAGTATTGCGGAGCTGGCGCGGGTACTGCGGACGGGGGGAGGCATGTTCGTCGGCACGCCGAATCGAGCCCGCTTGTTGGGTTATCTTGGCTCGCGCACTTCCCTCAGAAACAAAATACTCTGGAACTGGGCGGACTGGAAATATCGGCTGCGCGGCAAGTTTCGTAACGAGTACGGCGCCCATGCGGGGTTCACTGAGGCGGAACTGGACGCGCTCTTGCGTCCGTACTTCCGCGAGGTGCGCTGGGTGAGCCGTGAATATCTGGCGCGTAAGTATCAGAAACGCTTCTCCCCGGTTCTTATGCGTCTCCTGCTCTCTAACGCCGTTTTCAGTCGTATCGCGCCCGCCATTTACGCATGGGTCAAAAAGTGAGTCGGGTTATTTCCTGGGCACGGCAGCGCGAGAGCCAGTCTGGGGTTCCTCCCTTCGCAGGAGTTTGCCTCTATCCCGTGAATCTTTGACCTGGAGGCGATTGACGATGCGAACCATGCTGGTGTTTCTGACAGGGCTGCTCTGGCTTGCTGTCTGGGCGCAGGAGGCTCCTGATGTACGTCCCATGCTTCAGGATGTGTTCCCCGTTGCCAGAGTCAAACCAGGCATGAAAGGCTACGGGCTGACAGTGTTCAAAGGCACGAAAATCGAGCGCTTTGAGGTGGAAGTAATCGGGGTGCTGGAGCAGGCGGTCGCGGGCAAGCCGCTGGTGATGGTGCGCGCCCGAGGGGGTCCCATCACCGAGCGCAACGCGATGATTATCGCGGGCATGAGCGGCAGCCCCGTGTTTCTGGAGGGCAAGATTCTGGGGGCGATTGGCTACGGGTTCCCCTTTTCGCGCGAGCCGATTGGGCTGGTAACGCCGCTGGAGGCGATGCTGACCACCTTTGATCCCCGTGTGGAGGCGTGGCATCCAATTGAGCCGCGCACGGTGATGAAACCCCTCCAGATTGGGGGGCGGCGCTACGCAGGCGTTTATATTGGCTTGGAGCGTCCGCCGTCGCCCAATCTGGCATGGGCGCGCCCGCTGATGACGCCCGTGATGGTGCGCGGCATCTCGCCACGGCTGATGAAGCCGCTCAAGGAGCGCCTCGAGAAGTTCGGCTTGACGCCGATTATGGCGCCTGCAGGCGCCACGCAACGCCCTATCCCCGTACGCTTTGAGCCAGGCGCAGCGCTGGGAGGCGCGCTCGCCACAGGCGAGATAGACCTCACCGCCATCGGCACACTCACCTACCGCCGCGGCAACGATGTGCTGGCGTTCGGACACCCCTTTCTGGGAGCGGGCGAAATTGAGATGCCCATGACTGCCGCTGAGATTGTGGATGTCGTGCCTGGCTACGCCGATTCGTTCAAAGTGGGCAACCGCGCGCAGGTGCTGGGCGCCATCTATCGGGACGAGGCGTTCGCGATTGCGGGCAAGATCGGGCGCGCCCCGAGAATGCTACCCATCCGCGTGCAGGTACGCCATCTCGGCAAGGGCATCACACGCACTTTCCAGTGTGAAGTGATGCGCCATCCCCTGCTAACCAGCGGTCTCGCGGCAACGGCAGTGGATGAGTTCATCGGGCGTGTCCACTTTGGGATGGGCGAGGCATCGGCAACCGTGCGATGGCGCTTGCAAACTGACCGATTCGGCACGATTGAGTACCAGAACCGCGTCGCTTCCAACTCCTTGCTTACCGGCGAGGTGCTGGGCGATTTGTTGTATGCAATGGATTTAGTCCTGAACGCGCCTGATGTCAAGGCGACCATTGAGTCGCTGGAGATGGAGGTGGCGATTGCGCCCACTTATGCCAGCGCGTTTATTGAGGCGCTGACCACAGACAGGGCGAGCTACCGTCCTGGCGAGCGGGTTAATGCGCTGGTGCGCGTGCGCCCCTACGGAGCGCAGAACACGGTGAGTTTTCCAATCAGTTTTCGCCTGCCTGCCGATGCACCGCCGGGGCGCTACCTGCTCCGCGTGAGCGCGCCTTCACAGGCGGTAGGCGCGGGCATGCTGGGAGCGGGAGCGATTCTCGTGCAGGCGCTTGGCGGCGAAGGCATGGGCGGCGGGCGCCAAAGCACCGAAGAGCTGCTGCGTGAGTTCCAGCGTCGCGAGCGCAACAACCAGCTCATCGCCACGCTCACGATGCAGCAACCCACGGTTTCTGTGAACGGGGTGCTGCTGAGTCAGCCGCCCCCTGCCCTGCGCGCCATGCTTGCTGTGCCGCGTTCTTCCAAAATGCAACCTCAGGCGGACGAAATCAAGCAGGTGGTGGAGACCGACTGGGTGTTGAACGGCATGCAAACGGTGTTCGTGAATGTGCTTCCCTCTGAGGATCGGGACGCGGTGCGGCGCGCTATTGCCTTTGGCGCAACGGAGGTCTTCACTACCGACGAGGGCGGCAGCGAGGGTCAGGAAACGCTTCCAGAGGGCGAGGCGATAGGCTCTGCCTTCACCGAAGCGCGTCCTTCGGGTGAAACCGCAACCCCAGAAGACGAGTCTGCAAAACAAGGGGCGGACAAGCCTGTTAGCCGCAAAGTGAAGTTCTGGACGCCCGATTACGCGCTTCTGCGTCGGGGCGAGTTTAATGGAGTGGCGCTCAGCCCAGAGGGGGTGCTGTCGCTGGCGCCCATGCTGAAGACCCTTCGCACGCTCCCGGTGGAGTATCTCTGGTGCGCTGTATCGGATGCAAACGGCGTTCTCTATGTGGGCGAGGGCGTCTCAGGCGCTCTGTGGCAGATAGAGGGCGAGCAATTTCAGCGAATCACGCTCCCTGCGACGCTCGTGACGGCGCTGGCGGTAGACCCCGACGGCACAGTGTATGCGGGCACTTCGCCTGAAGGAACGCTGTTCCGTGTGCAGAACGGGCAGGTGGCGCCGCTTGGCAACACAGGCGCACGCTACATTAACGCGCTCCACTGGCACGAGGGCAAGCTCTATGTCGCCACGGGTGTGCCAGCGCGCATTATGGTGTGGGAGTCAGGCGTGTTGCGCACTTTGTTCACCAGCGAGGAGGCGCATTTCTCGGCGCTTGCCGTTGGCGCGGACGGCACAGTTTACGCAGGCACTTCGGAGCGCGGGCTGATCTATCGTATTGCTTCTTCGGGCGTTGCGGAGCCGATTGCCGACCTGAGCGAACCGAGCATTTCGGCTCTGCTCTGGCACGAGTCGGGTGCGCTATTCGTGGGCACGATGCCTTCGGGCAACCTTTACCGCATCGGTGCAGACGGCACAGTGCTGGCGCTTGTTGACCAGCCGCGCTGGAGCACGCGCCTGTGGTTGGCACAGGGCGACACACTGTTCGCCTTTGCCAGCGAGGGCGTGCTGCGCGTGAACCCCAACCAGCCGAAGCCACAGGCAGAAATTCTTTCGCGCCAGCGCCACGAATGGGTGGGAGCGGGCGTGCTTGGCGGACAGGCGGCGTTGGCAAGCGCGAGCGGTCAGATTCTCACCCTGACCACACCCGAAGAGGGGATTTA
Source organism: uncultured Fimbriimonadales bacterium (assembly GCA_964595265.1). Classification (GTDB taxonomy): domain Bacteria; phylum Armatimonadota; class Fimbriimonadia; order Fimbriimonadales; family GBS-DC; genus LDYB01. The sequence goes on along the minus strand of CAZQPV010000006.1, from coordinate 19,763 downwards.
CACTTCGCCTGTGCTGGACGCCGAGACCGTCGCGCGATGGGGCGCGATTCGCTGGAACGCTCAGGGCGCAGAGGTGCAGATTCAAACCCGCTCGGGCAACACGCGCGAACCAGACGCTACATGGAGCAGCTGGAGCATGGTATATGGCGATTCGAACGGCAGCCCGATCTTCAGTCCACCCGCGCGGTTCCTGCAGGTGCAGATTCGGCTCAAAGGCGACGCCGCCATGCGGAATCTGAGCCTCTCCTATATGCCCGCCAACCGCCCACCTGAAGCGCGCCTGCTGAACCTCAAGCCCTATGCGGTGCTGAGCGACAAACAAACCCTGCGCTGGAGCGCCAGAGACCCCGATGGCGACACGCTCCGCTTCGAAGTGCAAATCTCGTCCGACGGAGGTCAATCGTGGAAACCCCTCAAAGCCACTCAAACGGAATCGAAACCATCGGACCCCTCCAGCGCCCCAGGACTGCCTGCCGAAACGGAACTCCAGCAGCAACTGCTCACGGAGCTGGAGGCGAACCCCGACATCCCCGAAGCGATAAAAGCCCAGATTCGGGAGCGAGCGCCCGAAATGATTCAGCAGATGCGCCAAGCGATGAAGTCAACATCCACCGAATCCACACAGGAGCCACCTGCCTCCCCACGCGAAAACCAGATGGAATGGGACACCACCCAGATGGCGGATGGCGTCTACTTGGTGCGCCTGATGGCAACGGACCAGCCCGCAATGCCTACCGACTATGCGACGGTGTATACGGCGCCGATCCCGGTGGTGGTCTGCAACGCACCGCCCTGTGCGCTGGTCTCCGAGCATTCGTCGCAGGTGGACGCCGAAGGGCGCGCCGTGCTGGTGGGTTATGCCTTCCAGCGCGCGATGCTCAAGAACGGCTCGGAGCGTGCTTCGCTGCTGACCAGTGTTGCCATTACAGCCGTGCAATACCGGGTTGACGACGGCGACTGGTGCAGTGCAGAACCTCTGGACGGACTGTTTGACTCCAGCTATGAGCCGTTCCGCATCCGCACAGAGCCACTGTCCAAAGGCGAACACACTCTGAAAATCAAGGTCTTCAATGCGGCAGGCAAGTCAGTGGAAATAGAGCGGAAAGTCAAGCGGGAGTAGGGGTTTTGCTCTCCCCCGTGGAATTGTCCACGGGGGAGAGCCAGAGGGCGCTTACTTAATCTCGACTTTGGCGCCGACTTCCTCAAGTTTCTTCTTGATTTCCTCGGCTTCCTCTTTGCTGACGCCCTGCTTGACGGGCTGCGGCGCGCCCTCCACGAGGTCCTTGGCTTCCTTCAGTCCCAGCTGGGTGATTTCGCGCACAACTTTGATGACCTGCAGTTTGTTGCCGCCTGCATCTGCGAGTACGACGTCAAACGAGGTCTTCTCTTCCGCAGGAGCCGCCTCGGCAGGCGCAGCGCCAGGCATCATGCCGGGCATCGCCGCGACGGCAACGGGCGCCGCCGCTGTTACGCCATACTTGTCCTGAAGCGCCTTGACCAGCTCGTTAAGCTCCATTACGGTCATCTCATCGATTGCCTGAATAATCTCTTCTGCAGTCAGTTTTGCCATGGTTCTCTCCTCCTTAGGCTTGGGTTTCGGCTTTTTTGTCGGCAACCGCCTGAAGCGTGCGGACGAACTGCCCGATCAGCTCCGACAGCGTGCCCACCAGCCCTGTAATGGGGGACTGGAGCGCGCCCACCACCTGTGCCAGCAGCACTTCGCGTGGGGGCATTTTGGCTAAGGTCTCCACCGCGCTGGCGGGATAGACCTTGCCGCTCAGGATAAGGCTTTTGACTTCCGCCTTGCGTACCTGCTTGATGAAGTCGGTCAAGGCTTTGGCGCAGGCAGCCTCGTCGCCCATCACAAAGGCGACGGCGGTCATGCCTTCCAAATGGGGTTCCAGCCCTTCGGGCAGGTCGCCATTATAGGCGCGGCGGTAGAGCGTGTTCTTGACGACATGGAGTTCTGCGCCCGCAGAGCGCAGCTGGCGACGCAGGTCGGTAATCTCGCGCACGGTCAGCCCGCGATAGTCCACCAGAATCTGGGCGTGGGCTTTTTGCAGCCAGCCCCGAATCTGTGCTACCTGCGCCACCTTTTTCGGGTTTGCCATTGAGCGTCACCTCCTGTTTTTAAACGCAAAACGCGAGCCATGCGCAGACGCAGGCTCGCAACGAAGCACGACCCCGTACCCCAAAAACGGGCACGGAGAAACCGCTGTTTCCCTATTTTCGTTGCGCCCTCCCTCGGCAGGATGATTAAGCCTCCCAACGGGAAGCCCCTGCTGTCTGCGGTAGGCGGGTACAGTATACCCTATCGAGAAAGAAAAATGCAAGTCTACAACCAGCCGCGGCGCCGGAAGTAGACCAGCAGCCCCCCAGCGATCAGCGCCATCACCAGCAACACCAGCGGGTAGCCAAAGGTCCAGTGCAGCTCGGGCATGTATTCAAAATTCATTCCATAGATACTGGCGATAAAGTTCAGTGGAATAAAAATCGTGGCGATAATCGTCAGTACTTTCATCACCTCGTTGAGGCGGTTGTTCGCCGCCGAGAGATAGATTTCCACCAGATGCCCCAGCATTTCGCGATAGGTGGTGAGGTTTTCCAGCACATACACAAGGTGGTCATATACATCGCGCATGTAGAGGCGGGTTTCGGGCGTGAGGAAGTCAGTTTCGGCATGGATTAGGGACGCGAGTGCTTCTCGAAGCGGCCAGACCGCCCGACCGAACTGTACCATCTCGTGGCGCCATGCCTGGACGGTGTGCAGGATTTCTTGGGCGCTCCCTCTTAGCACCGCGTGTTCCGCTGTCTCAATCGCATCGCCCACCTGCTCCAGGACCACGAAATACTGGTCTACGATGGCATCGACCAGGGAGTAGGCCAGAAAGTCGATGCCATGAGTACGCAGGCGGCTTTGGGGCGAACGCAAACGCTGGCGTACAGGCTCAAACACATCCCCTTCTCTCTCCTGAAAAGTGAGCAAAAAATCGCGCCCCAGAACGAGGCTCACCTGCTCCGAGATAATGGCGCGTGTTGCCTCTTCGTAGCGAAGCATACGCAACACGAGGTAGAGGTAGTGCGGGAACTCCTCCAGTTTGGGGCGCTGGTGCGTGCTGAGAATATCTTCCAGCGTCAGAGGGTGCAGCTCAAAAGCCTCGGCAAGGGTGCGGATGGCGTCCACCTCGTGTAAGCCGACCACATCAATCCAGAGGAACGAGTCGGGGGCGCGCAATCCCAGCACGACTTTCACGAACTCGGTGTGGCGCTCTTCCAGTTGTTCGGCGTTGAAACGGAACGCATGGTACTGGACGCGCTCGACCTTGCGCTCGCCGACCAGCACCGGCGTGCCGGGCGGCAATCCTGCCTTTTCCGCACGCTTGCGTACAATCATAATTCGCCTGCCCTCCCCAACCGCGTGGGGAGGGCGTTTGCTTCAGTCGCCCCTATCGAAGATGGAGATGGTGAAGCGCGGCTGGAGCGCGCCCCCGTAGATTTCAGGCACACCATTGCGCGTGCTGCTCCAAAACAGCAGGAGCATTTCGTCCAGGCTGCCATACGCCTCATCCAGCGTCTGGTCGCCCTGCTTGCGCATCTCCAGGGTCGGCATCGCCCACAGGTAGAGTTCGTTCGTGGGCAGGTCTATCGGCACGGCGGAGGTGTATTCGGGCGATTCGCCGGGCAGGTTGCCCTCGTCAATCCAGCGCACACGCTCCACCACCGTGCGCTCTTCCACACCCGTTACCTGACCGTTCGCGTCGCGCACAAAGGTCAGGAAGCGCACCTCCACCTCTTTGCCGAGGTCCTCGGTGGTGAAGAAGACAATCCCCCGGTTGGCGTCGTATTCGTAGAACCCGATGCTGGAACCAGCAGGGTTATTTCCTGTGGGGCGCACAGTGGCGTGGTTGGTGCCGAACGCCAGCACGAAACCGCCCGTTTGCAGGGGGAGACCGCCGCGCACAGTCGCGATGGTGGCTCCCAGCCGAATGCCGGGGCGCAAAGTCTTGTAGAAGAAGTTGCCCTGCGGATTGGGCGGCGTGCCCGCACGGCGGAAGAAGACCCACAGCCGATCCACGGGCGGACGGTCGCCCTGTGCGCACGCGCCGTTCTCCGCGCCTTTGCGCACAGGCGAGATAGCAGGATTGCTTGCGTTATGGCGCGGGTTTTTGACCGTTTGTAGCACGGTGAACACCTGCGAGTAGGTTCCCGTCGCCGCCGAAGTGGGCGCTGTCAGCCGATACACGCGCGGGCGGTAAGTGACCGACACAATATCGCGCGTGCCAGGCGCAAAGTTCACGAACCGAATCGTGCCGTTGCGCGGGTCGACGCTGATGATGCCCCTGTCAAGGCGTGTGTTGTTGGGCCCAGGCGCCATGTAGCGGAACTGGATGATGCCCGTTTCGGGGTCTTCCACGGGGGTCTGCAACCCCGTGGGATTATTCGGGTCTACAATTACGGAGACGCCGTTCACTTTGATGTCCAGATCTAGGCGGGTTGGGTCGGCGTTCCACTCCTGTCCCAGTCGCACCCAGTCGAGATGGCGCACGCGCCACACATTTTGGTCCGCATCTTTTTGCGCGACCTCATCGCTTACTATTGGGAGCAGCGTGTTGAGGAGCAGATCGGCTGTGGTGCGCCCGTACTGGCGCCGGAGCAGGTTGAGGGCGCGATTATCGTTGAACGGCAGCAGGTTGCCGTTATTCGGGTCTACCAGGAACCGCTGGAGCAGGATTTCGGACGCGTTGCCCACTGTGCCAGCCAGCACCAGATCTGCCACAAGGAAGGGGCGTGCGTCATCCGTCGGCAGCACGGGGTACACCTGAGCGGAGGCGCTTTCCACTGAGCGCATCACCTGGCTGACGGGCACCAGTTGCTCGCGGCGCCAGTTGGTGAAGTTATCGCTGCTGCTGGAAATCGCGTAGACCTGCTTCTTACCCGACGGCGCCGCCACATAGAAGAGCCAGTGCCCTTCGCCGGGCACGCCCGTGATGGCAGGGCGCGAACGCGGCACGGCAGGATCCAGAGGCACCGCTTGAATATTGCCTATCACCGCGCCCGAAGCGAGGCTAACAGGCGCATAGAACAGCAGCGAGTAAGTCTGATTGCGGAGCGTGACCTCGCCCGTCCAGAAAAGCCACGCCGTGTTCGGGTTAGTCATGTACGCCACCGGGTTGATGTGCTTGATGGTGGCGGCTTCTTCTGGGGTAAGCGCGCGCCCGAGGTTCAACGCGGTTGCGAACAGGTTGCCACCGGGATCGTTCGGGAACGGTCCTTCGGGCTGGCTCCAGCGGTCCGACTGGGCAGGCACCCAGCCGTTGGTGGTGCGCAAGCCGTTGAGGAGCGTGCCCAGCCCGTTCCATTCGAAGGGCGCATGGTAGAGGAAGAATTGCCCTGGGCGGTTCGGATTGTCCCGATTGCTACTCCAGTAGAGGTGGAGGCGCCCTGTATTCGGGTCGCGGAAGGCAGTGGGCGTGAGGTCAGAGAGTTTGGGCGCGTTCTGGGCGGGCGGCGTGTCGATCATGGGCTGCACACCGCGGTTGGTGCTGCCCGTCAGCTGGGTTTCGCGCACGCGCACCACCAATCGCACGGGTGGCGTCGCGATAGGATCGGTGTCGCCCACGATTCCAGTTGCGTCGTTGCCCGCATAAGGAGCCAGTTGCGCCACATAGACGCCCATCGGCTGGAAGGGTGGCACGGCAATCGCGACGCGCGGCAGCTTAGGCTGGGCGTCAGGCGGGATGGGGATGTTCGGATCGCGGCGCGGTGGCAGGGTAGGGAGCGACAGCACCGTCGGCGCGAAGTCGCCCACCTGCGGTTTCTGCAGAACCGGGTATGGCTGGCGTCCGCCTGTGGGGGTGTAGAACGGATTCGTGGTGAACTCGGCGTTTTCGGGGCGCGGCAGCCAGAAGCGCTCATCCAGCGTGCTGTGAACCACTGTGTAAGCGGGCATCGTCGCGCCCGTTACATCGGAACCGAACAGCACCGTACCTCTGGCGCTATCGAAGGCTTTGCCCATCCGCACCGGGTAGAGGTTCAGGTTACCTTCATTGCGCACGGTGAAGGTCTTCCAGTACGGCGCAAAGATGGGGTTATCCGGTCGGAACGCCGAGTTCGGGTCGCTGGGCAGCAGCGTGTTCCAGCTGAAGCCGAAGCCGCCGGGCAACGAGCCGAAGTCTATCGTCTGCTCCTCTACCACCATGCGTGGGTCGGGGCGCACGGTGGTGGCAATCTGAATCTGGCGGTACGCCTCGCTGCGCGTTGCGTTGACATCGGTGGCTCCGAGCTGGAGACCATCGAATCGCCCGTTGTTGTTCGTATCCACATAGACGAAGTTTTTATCGCTCAGGTAGCCGAGGCTGTTGGGCGGCTGATAGCGCGGGATGTCCACCTGTACCACTACAGGCGTCCAGTCGATGGTGAGCGTATAGCTGGCACGCTGAAGGTCTGTGCCGCCCTGCACCTGCGTTTTCACCCGTCGGGCAGGGATGTCCGGGTAATCCGGGCTGCTATTGAGCCAGGTAGGCAGAACTTCCCAGGGAAGCGGGTTTATCACGGCGCTCGGACCGCCCTGCCAGCGCAGGTCGTTCACGAAGACACGCGCGTTCAGGCGTCCTCCTGCACGGGTGGGATCACGACGGTCGCGCACGCGGAACAGCCCCGTCACCTGTTTCCCATGCTCACCGTTCGCGATGGGGCTGTTGTTCCCGAAGTCGGTGCTAACGGGTACGCCGTCGTTGCCCTGGGCGAGGTTGAACCGCGGGTCAGCATTGTCGCCCACCACGCCCACACCGCTCACTGCCAGCGGGTTCGCCACACCGAAGCGCCAGCCCGCTTCGCCTATCAGGCTGCCAGGATCGCCCGGGTCGCCCGGCTCGGTGGAATTCGCAGGGTTGCTGGTGCTGGGACGGTCTATTTCTGGCGTAGTGAAATCGAGGTCGGACTGCCAGCTGGTGCCGCCCGCTCGTATCTGCAGTTCAAACCCCTTGCCTGGTGTCCAGAAGTTCTGTCCGCTGGGGTTGACGCGGAACTCGTAGAGCGCGACATTCGGGTAGTCCTCATCGGGGACGAGGCGCGGATCCAGCGTTAGTAAGGTTCCACCTGCCCGCTCTTCGCGCGTGATGCCCGGACCGACCACCTGCACCTGCGGCGCCCGGGTGGATTTGAAGTTCCAGACAATTACATAGAAGGTCTCGCCCCAGTCAAACGCCTCGCGCCACTTGGGTGGCACCTGATGGGGTCCCAAGGTGCCTGAGCGCACCTGATCGAAAAGCGCCTTGTCGTCGGTTACTGTGACTTTGAGCTTTGAGTAGTCGCTGGTGGGGGTCGTGTCGGTTGTTTCGGGTTCTGGGGTTTGAATAATGCCAATCTCCTCCAGTTGCCCGCCCGTGATAGTGCCCACCACATTGAACGCGTAGGTTACGCCTGCATCGTCGTTAAGATAGAGCCAGTTATCCAGCACGGCGGGCGAGCTGAACAGGGTATCGGCGTAGAGATCCCAGCCTTCGAACGCCTTGCCGTTTCGCGAGTTGAGGCGGTTGTCGGCGTAGAGCGCCAGCAATTGCCCATTATTGACACCCACCACCACGGCAGGGATCGAGCCAAACTGCGCCCCTGTGCGGTCGGTGTCCACCACATTGGTGAACACGGGCGAGCTGAAGAGGGCGCCGCCCAGGTTCTCGCTGATATACAGCAGGTTGCCCGTCGCCGCCTCCAGCGCCACCACGCGCCCGCTCTGCGTGGCGACATACAGCACTTCAATTGGGTTGCCGTCGCGGTTGTAGTCCACCCGCGCCACCAGCGGCGAACTGTAGAGGAAGTTAATGAGCGTGTTCAGCGGCGTCGCGGCAGGACGCTGCCACACCAGAGTCCCTGAAGTGTTTATCGCATAAATCCGCCCGCCTTCTACACCGCCTGTGGTGAAATAGATTCGCCCGTTCGCAACGGCAGGGGTGGCTGTAATTGGCTCCACGGCAGGCTGATCGAGGGGCGGATATGCCCAGCGCAGGCGCTGGGTGTCGTCATTTGTGTCGGGGTCTAACGCATAGAGGCGTCCGAACAGCCCGCCGCCCTCCACACTACCGATATAGACGGTGGAGCCATCATAAGCAGGCGTGGAGTAAAACGCGCCTGTGCCAATCGCGAATTGCCACTTCAGGAAATTGGTCTCGTCGTTTGGGTCGTTGAGGTTCGTTTTGATAGCGAACACGCGCCCCGCAGAGTTGCCAATCACCACAAGGTTTTTGTCTTCGATAATCAGCGGTGAGGCGAAGCTGAAGGGTCCCGACAGGTTGGGTTTGACCGCCCAGTAGACGCGGGTTTGACCGGGCAGCGTGCCATTTTGCCCGTCGCCCAGCGCATCCACACAGTAGACGCGCCCGTTCTCCGCGCCGAACACCACGACCCAGCGAGAGGAGCCGTTCACCACGACCTGCCCCACCGCAGGCGTGGTGTAGACGCCGTTCTGCCCCCCTTCCGCACTTTCCACGCGGATGGCATCGGCAATCACGCGCCGTGAGCCAAGCCGCACATCTTCGGGCGAGAAGTTCGTTACCGAAATCTCGTAGGTCTGATTCTGCAGGAATCGGACGGGTACATTATTCAGGCGCACCCAGCGTCCGCCGTTGCGCTGATCAATGCGCAGGTTCAGCAAGCCGTCTTCATGCTCTATCAGATATTGTGCCTGCTGGGCGTTGTTCGCCTCGGTGGGGAACCATGCGTACACATAGTAAAGTCCATCGGCTGGCACCCGGATGCGCCAGTAAGCGCGCTGAGTCGCGTTCGGGTCGTCGGTCGGCTCCGCATAGTGGTAGAGCGTATCGTAGGCATCGTTCAGGTCGGTGTTATTCAGGAAACTCCCTGCAGTGAAAATGCTGGGGTCGCGGTCATCATAAATCTGTCCCCCCACTGTATCGGGGTCGGTGGGCACGCGGAAGGTCCAGCGTACGCGCAGGGTGCCCGAAGGCGTGCTTTCCAGACATGTAACCGTCCCGTTGCCGTTTGCCACATACACCAGATGGTTGCTGGCGTTCAGCGGGTTCCGAATCACCACGGGCGAGGCTTTGGTCGTACCGTAATCGGGCACAAAGCGCACCGCATCCGCCACCACGATAGGAAATATGACATTCGGGAAGTTCGGGTCATCGGGGTCCACATAGTCGGGGCTATCGGCAACAACCCGGTTGGTGAGGGTAATGCGAATGGGGGTCGTGCCGTCATAATAGAAGGGCACCTCCCCCAACGGGATCCAGCCACCCGTTTGCTGATTGATATAAACCATCCGCACCGCTCCTGTGCTATCGGTAACTTTATACTCAGCGTAGCGGGCGTAGTCACGCGGTGGGTTGAGCGGGGTCTCGGCGGAGGGCACATGGACGAAGATGCGGTAGTAGCCCGGACGCAGATTGCTACTGACCCATGTGAACTCGACAGAGTTGCGCGATGGCGCGGAGGTCGTAACCGCGTAACGGTACGGCTCGGTCGTGTTGGGGTCGGCTTTGTAGGCGTCGGAGGCGGGGTTGACGGGAACCACCCATGCCCCTGCGGGGGTGAAGGTCGTGCCTGGCGAGTCGTTATCCACCACCACAGGAGCCGTGAGCGAGTTCACGAAGGGATAGGTCCACACCAGACGCAGGTTCACCGAGCTGCCTGCCGAGTTGGTGGTGACTCCTGTGCGGGCGTTGTTCCCGCGATGGGTTTGCCAGCTATCCTGCGCCAGCGCCGCGCCAAGCGTCAACACCAGCGCCATCCCAATTCCACTTCGCCAAATCGCTTTCATAGGTTCTCGCCTCCACCACGCTCTCATGCTTAGAATCCCCTATCGGCGGAAGACGGCTTGCGCAGGGACGATGAGCCGCTCAGCGCAGGACGATCCGCCGTACTCCAGAGAATCGAAGACGGTCGGAACCCGTAGAGCATGCCGTCCGACGGGTCGGCATCGTTTGGGTCATAATCATCTGCTTTGATTTCAAACACCTCGCCCGGGAAGATGCGCTCTTCCTGCAGGCTGCCGTTTTGCACCAGCGTCGCGCCCGAATACTGGTTCACAATCAACACATTGCCGTTGAACAGGTATCGCGCCTGCCGCGGCTTGAACAGAATCGGCTGGAGCGGCAGGTTATCGTTGCCACGCACCAGATCCAGCCCATCGAAGCGCCGCCGCAGGGCGTAGCTGTAGGCTTCGTTGGTCACCATCCATGAGACAGGCGCGGTGTCTGTGATGGTTCCCGAAATCGGGATTTGCAGCTCATAGACGCCCGTGCTGGTGGTCAGGAGCAGGTAGAGTCCTGCTCTGCCCTGCCCTGTGGCGGAGCGCCGCGCGGTATCAATCGCAACCGGTCCGAGAATGGGCACGATACGCCCATCGGGCAGCTGCATGCGGCGAATATAAAGCGTGCGGTCTGCCAGTTCAATTGTTATCATGCCCGCTTCGGGCGTGGCAGGATCGGTATTGGGCGCGCCGCCCCCTCCCACAAGGGAGCCTTCCACTGCCACATTCTGCACCAGGGTTGCGAAGCCCACTCGAATCTGGCTGCCATCCCAGTATTCAAACCGTTGCGCGGAGACATACTTATACTGGCGCCCCAGAATCGTGGCAGGAGTCATCCAGTAAAGCACGCCGAGCATCGCGCCCAGCTGCGGATGTTGCACGGGCGGACCAATCTCAAAGGTTCTGGGGTTTACCTCATAGCGGTCTACGATATCCACCACACGGTTGTTGCCCGCGTCGCTGATGGTGTAGTGGATCCAGTATTCCAGCGGTAGCCGATAGAGGTAGGGGTTGCGGTTTTCGGGCACGAATTCGGTCCAGACCGTTACATCCGTGGGGCTGCGCAGGGTGTCGGGTGCGCCGCTGACATAGTTGGAGCTAGGCGTTCGAGTTGGATCGCGCAGGTCAATCTTGCCCGTGATACGCCCGTTCGAATCGTACTGGGGCACCACATCAGGCAGGAACCGGGTAATGGTACGCATTTCGTAGCCTGCGCGATCGATAATCACCACGCGATTGCGCTCTGGCTCCACAATCAGCAGTTCATTGTCGCCGTAGCGATAGACGCGCGCGTTCGGCGTGAGCGGATACTTCGCCTTGCTGGGCACGAACGCCCCTGAGGGGATCTCCAGCTGCGTGTTCTCGGTAGACCACACCACGCGCCCTGCGCTGTCCACCTCCACGATGCGCCCCTCGTCGGCAATCAGGGTGCCCTGGCGTGCGTAGGCGTGTAGCCCTTCGCTGGAGCCGACCACCAGCGCACCCTCGCCCGCGTAAATCGGCGAGACCTGCCCGCCCAGTCGCAGCGTCTCCGCAAAGCGCGTGATGAACTCACGGAAGAAGGCAAACGGGTCGCGACTGAGCGCCGATTCGTCCACCAGGTCGTCAATATAGGGCCAGCGAATGATGGAGCGATAGCCCTGCGACACATAGGGGATGGTTCCCGCCTGCGCCTTGCGTGCTGGCAGGTTCGGCTGCAGACGGTAGGGGTCAGCGCCCAGCGCCAGAATCCCGCTGCCCGCAGGGGCGTTCGGGAACTGGGCTACCACGGACAGGTACACATTATCGCCAACCACCACAGGCGGACCCTGCGCCTGCACGCCAAACAGCACTGCGTACCAGCGCAGATTGTTCCAGTTGCCCGCAATCTTGTCGGGGTCTACCACAGAAGGCGCTTCGGCGCCAACTGTTACGACCACCGGTTGCGAAATGCTCAGCACATTGTCCAGCAGGTTCACTGTGCCGCCAGAGCTGGACTGCGCAAAGGCGTTGAACCGAATCTGCCCGCGCGTGTAGTCCACCAGCAACAGTGGGTTCGGGTTGCCCTCCGAGTAGCTGATGTTGGAAGAGATATTGAACACCTTCTGGGGTCCAGAGCGCCCATAATCGCGCTGGGAAATCTGGATGTTCGTGCCCGAAGTGATGGGCGCGCCCAGGTCAATCGCAAAGTTGCCTTGCTCGGCGTCAAAGGCAAGCAGAATGGTGTAGGGAAGCACAATCGGTCCGAGCCGTACCCGTCCTTCGCCCAGCGCATAAATCGCGCCATCGTAGTAGACGGGGGCATACTTGAAGGTGAAGTTCATCGCGCGGTTATTGGGGTTCACCGTGTGATTGAATTGCACGAAACTCCCCAGGAAACCGTCCAGCACAGCGTTCGGCTCTTTCCAGAGGGTCGCGCCGTCCACAGCCCATTCCGAACCGCCGCGTAGATTCTGCACATACCCGCCGTGCGACTGCCAGCGCCACAGAACCATTGAGCCGCCGCGCGCTCCCCCACGAGGCGGTGTCTGCTCCAGCAGCGCAATCAGGTTGCCGTTCGCAATATTTGGGTCTGTGGACTCGGTTCCTGTCGTGATATACAGCACGCCGTTGGGACCGAGCGTGATGCCCTGCAGTTTGTTCGGAGGCACGGGTTCGTTTCCTGAAGATCTGGGCAGTTGCGCGAAGGAGCGGAACATCACGCCCGAATTCGTGGTGCGCGCCCAGTCGATGTAGTAGTCGATGAAGAAGCGGAAGCCGCTGAGCGGTCCAGAGTAAAACACACGCGCCCCCTCGCCAGGCGTGTTGGACTCGTCGGAGAAACTCACCTGATCGGAGATGTCTTCCAGTAACCCCGATACTTCGTTATAGCGGTAGACTCGCGGGCGGAAGAGGCGGAGCGCCGGGTCCGCCGCAGGAGGTACGAACATAAACGCCTGTCCCGTAATCCGGCAGCGCAAGTAGCCCAAGTAAGTGCCGTCGCCAGCGAGCGCGGGCGTTAGCACCTCGCCGCGGGCGCCAATCCAGAAGGATTGCACGCCTTCGGTGGTGCCGCCCGAACCACCCTGCAACTCATGTCGGCTGCCGTAGTAAAGCACTATATCGTCGCCGCCGCCTACGCCGCGGTTGGGTACCATGCCAGCCACCACAGGCAGGAGCCATGTGTTGTTTGCAACCCCACTTCGCGGCTGATACCACTGAGGCGGAAATCCATTGCTGGACTGCACCACCTGCGGGTTGCGTCCATCGCCCAGAGCCACGGCGTAGAAGCCTGTTGCCATCACCGTCCCTGCCGCGTGATAAGACGGCACGACCAGCAGCGCGTTATCGATCAGCACAGGCGTAGGCAGCCGTCCGTCCGATAACGCTGGGATACTGCCCCCTACCGGATTATCCACCTGCCACACGCGCTGACCGGTGGGGATAATGATTCCTGTAGACGGGTCGCGCGGAAGCGCCCAGTAGCCTTCCACGCGAGTGCCCACCAGCACAATCACCTGAGTGCCGCTAAGCGTTTCGGCAATAATGGGCGCCGAGGCTTGCCCGCTCAGGGAAACCTCCCACACTTTATCGTAGGTCGCGCCCTCTGCCATGTCGCGTATGCCGTCGTCGGCGAGTCCGTCGCCATCGAGGTCGCGGTGGGGCTGCATATCATAGCAGACGAGCTTGCCGCCTGTTGTGGCGAACAGCAAGCCTGCATAAATCACGGCGCCATCGCGCGGGGTGAGTGTCTCGTTCGGATTGCGCCAGCGCACACCCAGCGGCGCGCCATACTGATCGCCAATCGCGTTCGCGCCACGTAGGTTCACATTCGGCGCGGTGCTGCTGCCTGCCCAGCGGATGATGTTATAGGCGAACTTGAGGTCTAAATCGGGCACCGCTTCCAGCAGGGTTTCGCGGGCACGGGGCGCCATGGCGCCGCTACGGGTAATAAAGGGGCGGTTAATCGCCGATGCCACGCCCGCAGCACTGACCACAATTCGCCCCGAGCCGTAGGTACATGCCGCAATCAC
>CAZQPV010000006.1:2547-5905 GCA_964595265.1 uncultured Fimbriimonadales bacterium | reverse complement strand
TTATCAATCCACAGCACGCCGCCCGCGTCCACAAAGCGGCGCAGTTTCGCCAGAATTTCGGGCGTCATAAAGCGCCAATCTACGCGGCTCAGCAGGAGGACGCGATAACGGGTGATTTCTGTATCGCTGATTCGGGACAGGTCTACCTCCCAGTAGGCGCGCTGGTCGCGTGTGGTGCCCGCGGGAGCGTAAGGGTTAAGGAACGTCAGCCCCAGCGGCTTCACATCGTTGCGTCGCTCCAGCACATAGAAAGTGTACTGGTCGCGCACATAGGGGTCGTTCTCACTGAACTTGCCGACACCTGCGTAAATCGGCACGGTGCGCGCTTCGTAGCCGCGCCCATCGGCAAAGCCGAAAGCCGCCAGCAAACAGACTCCTATCAGCACGCAGATTCGTCGCATAACTTTCATCTCCCCACCTTACGGTCTGATATCCCCTGCGAAAATCGGGTTCGGGCATACGGGCAGGCGTGGGATGGGCGGCAAGATATTGCCCGGATGAGCGTACAGCGGGTCGGCAGGATTCGATGTGTACGCCGTGCGGATCGGTTGCCCCCCCACAATCGGATTGCGGAAAATCGGGTCATAGCGCATTAACAGGTTCACCGCATAGCGCCCGTTGTTGCCATCATGGAAATACCGCCGGTGCGATAGCGGAATCTCTTCGCCCGAGTTGCCATATTCACGCGGGATCCATCCCCACTTGCGCAGCCACTCGGTCTGGTCGCCTACCCGTGCGGTGTAGTTCTCGGCAATCGCGCCTTCAATCGTGATTCGGATATCCAGCGGTTCGCCATAGAAGGGAAACTCTGGCGAGGCGACGCCCAGCAGGCGCCGATCGCGCTGTTGCGCGTTCTCGCGTGTGTCTTGCGGGTTCGTGTTGAACCAGTAGCCCGGTATCACGAAGAAGCTCCCCTCCTGTGCGAAGAGCGCCGCCTGAATCTTGATGTCTAGCGGCTGAATCGCCGCCGCGCTCAGCCGATACGGCTTGTTGTCCGTCGGGAAACGGAAATTGTCGATGTTCGAAATCGGCTGGAGCTGGAACTGGAGCATATTCACCACGCCGGGCGTCGTGTTGAACGCCGTAATCGGCGTCAGCGGAAAGGCAATCTTCTCATAGTTCGGGGAAACCTGCAGCGAGGTGCGCCCCAGCGGATAGACATACGGCGGAAAGCCCGGAATGTTGAACTGATAAAACGGATTCGCCAGCTGCGAGGGGTTCACCAGCAGGTTAATAAAGGAAGCGTCGCCGCCTGCCGCATGGCGCACATAGAGTCGCAGCTGGTTCGCGTAGGGCGTGGGGTCTTCCCCAAAGCTGAACAGCAGGCGCATCGGCTGGTCGGGCAAGACCTCAAAGAAGTAAGGTGCTTCGGCGTTGAACGGGTCGCCTTCCGCCACGCCAGGGCTATCCGCCGAGCGATACAGGAATTGTGTAGTGTTAATGCACACATAATCGCGGGCAATGATTGCCAGCGCCGAGCGCGCGTCGCCCTTGACCAGATTGCCCTCAATATACGCTGTGCCGTTGGTGACGATCGTAATCTGGCGCCCAGAGGGGATGCGCCCCCGGATGCGTACATTGCCTTCAGCGTAAATCACGCCGTTGAAGGGCACGCGGAACTGGGCGCGCTCGCTTGGAGGCAGGCTCTCCACAATCTCGTTGGTGAGCGTGTTGTCCTGCGGATTGTTCGGGTTCACGAACTGGAACGCCAGCGTTTTGATGTTGGTGGGCGTGCCCGTAAGCGGGTTGTACCACACATCGCGCGGGTTGGACTGGTTGCGGGTGATACGGAACCCCTGCGCCCGGATTTGCCCGTTTTCCACGACCTCTATCAGTTCGATATACGCGCCGGGCGGCTCATAGAAGGGACCGTTCCAGTAGCGGGAGTTGCCTGGTTTGAGCCAGTCGTTGCGGAGCGTGTAGCCGCCCAGCACGCCCTGACTCTCACGCTGGATGTCGTCGGCATTATTGATATAGATACCGCGCCCATAGCCGTAGACCCCTGTGTTGAACCAGCTGCCGTTGGGGCGCTGACGCCAGATGCCCGAATCGCGCGTGGCGGCGACATAGCGCGGGCGATCGGTGGCAGGGTCTACGGTATCCATGCGCGGCGGCTCAAGGAACGGAATCGTGCGGGGGTAGCCATCGGCGGCGGTCAGCGGACGCCCGTCGCGATACAGCCCCCCTGCCGTAATAAAGTTCGGGTTGTTGCTGGGCAAAACAGGCACCGCCGTTGCGCCTGTGCCGTTCGCAATCACCAGCGTGACCTGAGTGGGCGCATTTTCGTTATGCAGGATCTCGCCTGCCACATAGACGCGCTCGCCCAAATCAGGGTTCAAGCCAATCTGCACATTGCCGCTCCAGCGCAGGTTACCGTTGACATAAATCGAGCCACCCCCGACTCCGTTGCCGTTCACTTCACCCAGAATCAGCCGGAACGGCACGCCCAGCCCCACATCTTCCGCGCCCAGGTCCATGATGTCGCCGCGCTGGTCGCGGTTCATTACGAAGCGCAGGTAGTCTATCGCGCCAATCTGGATGTAGGCGGCGCGTTCCGCGCGGTTCCCTGTTTGATCCCCTGTGAAGGTCGTGGGGTCGTTCTCGTCAATCAGCCCCACGCGCCCCACCGATTCCACTTTAATCACAGGCTGGCGGTGAATCGGTCCCGAGGGCTGATAGGAGACCCGAATCAGCGCGCGCCCATTCGTGAAATTGATTCGTGTGAACCCGCCCGTGCCATCGGCTGGGTTGTAGGGTTTAATCCAGAAGTAGTCGGGATCTCTGGGGTTGGTGGAGTTGTTGGGGAGAGGGCGCCAGTCTGCGCCAAACTCGCTGTTGACCAGCTGGTCTATGGCGTAGCGGATACCCGCTTCGGCGAAGTAGTCAGCGCTGAGCCGCTCGCGCGCGGTGCGCGCATTCAGCAGGTTCCGCGCGATGACCGAGATGAACACCCCGCCCAGCACCAGCAGCACGAAGCTCACCAGCAGGGCAATCACCAGAGTCTGTCCTGAATGCGTTCGTCTCATCATCGGTCACCTCGTTACTGTGCGCGAGCGCGCACGATGTTCGGCAGTTCCATCTGCGTTTTCTGAGTGATGTTCACCGCGCGGTCGGCGCCATAGAACCGCACGCCCACCACCAGCTCCATCAGCCGCCGCGTCTGATAGTCCGCCACATACGAATCGCTCGGCAGGTTATTTTGATAGGCGAAAGTTACAATCACATTGTTCTGCCCAGGCGGTAGCGGCTGTTGCGGATCGGAGTAGAACTCAATATAGCCCCGAAGGAGAGGCGCGTACTTGTAGAAATTCTGCGTGATTTCCGCCTCGCCGTAGGTCGCCACCAGTTGGCGCAGGGG
>CAZQPV010000006.1:0-2447 GCA_964595265.1 uncultured Fimbriimonadales bacterium | reverse complement strand
GTGCCATCCTGAAGCGCCGCGCGATACTCGGCGTTGAAGCGCGAATTAATGGTCGCCGCATACGGCGGTCCTGGGTCGTTGAAGGGCGTGTAGAAATCGCCTGTGCTGTAGATCAGCCCCTCGCGAGGATACGCCAGCCAGTACGGCATCGCGAAGTTCAGTGTGCCCGATTCGGTATCGATCATAAAGCTCAGAGCCACCTGCTGGGGGTCGTCCAGATCAGGCGGTGGGGTTGGAGTTGGCGGGTTCGCAGGCGGCTCCTGATACAAAATGCGGTAGTTAATTTCGCTGATCGAAGCCACCTTCCGCTGAATCACGCGGTTGCCGTCGAACCAGTACCAGTAAAGCCCCCAGTACGGCGGGCGAACAGGCACCCCCGGCGTCTGGGTGTCCAGATCCACATAGAAATACTCCAGCGGTTGATTGTTCTGGAGGGCGTCGGGGCGGCTGCGAAACACCACCAGCCGAAACTCACCTGGCGTCATCTGCCACAAGCCATGGGGGAACCGCACCCGCACGGGCGGATGATTGGGCGACTCGCTATCCAGGCTCTCCGTCCCCACAGGCGCGCCCATCTGGTTCACTACCTGCCCGGGCTTCAGCTGGAACAGCGGCTGCACCGAAACGGGATTGCCATTGTTGTCGTAGGTAACCTGAACCATGTCCACTATGCCCAGCGGCACAATCGGCTTAGCAACCTTGCGCCAGCCGTCGCGCTTAGGACCGTAGAAAAAGTTGGGGTCATAGAAATCTTCGGGTCTATCAAACAGTTCAGGGTTCAGACGCCACTGATTGCCGACTCGCACATAGAGGGGGAACTCAGCGCGGTACAGCACCGCGAGGTTCTCTTTGGCGCTTGCCAGCACATTGCGCCGCTCATCGGGATTGAAGTAGGGGCTGGTGTTGTCCATCGTACCGATGAAGTAGCGCACTACCACGCGCCCGGGCGCAATCGGCACCGCCAGCTCGTTGACCCCAAACGGGATGTCAGAGGTCGGGTCGTTGGAGGGCTGTCCAGGATCGCCGTAGGCAGGCGGCACGAGGTCAATAATCGCTCCCTCCAGCACGAATTGTCGCGGCGTGCCGTTGGCGTCTTCCACATAGAAGTAGAGTTCACGCCCTGCCGTGTCGAAAACATATGCCGCTCGCTTGAGGTCATTCTGAATCTGGTTCAGGGCGAGGCGCACGGTGTCCTGTGCCTGTGCCTGCACCTGCCCCTGCCGCGTATAGCGGAACCCCTGCACCAGGGGCACCAGCAGCAGCCCCAGCAGGATTGCGGTAATCGCAATCACCACCAGCAGCTCCACCAGCGTGAACCCTCTCGTCCGCATCGCCTGCCAATTGTGCATCGTCATGCTCCCTCGTTAGACTCGCGCAAGCGAGTCTCAGGTTCCTCACTCAGTTCGCGAGAGGACCTGATCAAAGTCTAGGCGTACGGGGCGCCCCGTACCCGTGGGTTCGTAGGTCAGGCGCACCTTGAGCGACAGCCCCTGCACGCCGCGCAGGGCAGTTCCCGTCACTTCAGGCGCCCAGCGCACCGCATCTGGGTGAAGCTGGGTCAAGTCGGCATAGACATAGCCTGTGTCATCTGGCGCCTCGGAGATGCGAAACACACCGTTGGTGCCATGCCGTATGGCGCCGTCCTCTGTCTGGTACCAGTATTCCCGAATCTGAATCGTCTTGCCCGCTTCGCTCTTGTTGAAGTAGAGTCGTCGCTGGCGCGGAGTCCTGTCTCCCTCGTAAGCGCCTTCGAAGTCATACCAGCAGGCGTCTACGGGCATACCCACCAGCGCCGCGCTGATAAAGTAGCGTTGCGCCGCTTTTTGCACCGACATCGCCCAGTTGTCATGCACTTTGTAAAGCACGCGCACCTTGCGTCCTGCCCAGGCGCGGTCGCCAAACTCAATAATTCCCGCGCCGTAGTCCACCGACACCGGCGTCCTGAAGTCGCCAATAGGTTCCCCCTTCTGAATGAAGACCGACTGCCCACTAATGAGGTCAATGACCACCACATCGGCATAGGCAGGGTTGCCCTCCATCTGGTCAGGGGGTGGCAGGGGTGTCAAGTCGCCTCCCAGTCGCAATCCGGGGTAGAGTGTCTGATCGTTTTGCAGGTCGCCGAACTGCTTGAGGTCGGTGAACACCAGTCGCAAGCGGAGGTTGCTGGGCACGGTCAACTCCTCGGAGAGGATAGACCAGTCCTGCACCGTGTAGTCGATATTGGCGTTCAGGGGGCGTTCGCCGCGCCAGTAGCGCTCATAAGCGCCCGATGCATAAGGGCTGAACATCAGCGTGCCCAGCAAGAGGTTCATCACCTTGTATTGATAGGGATATTCCGGATCCCAGGGGGCGTTTGCGTTCAGCATTTCGAATAGGCGCGCGCAGGAGTCGGAGTCGGGCACAATGCCGGCGAACCCCGCAATCTGGTTCACGGGCTGGTAGTTCTC
>CAZQPV010000005.1:21962-34330 GCA_964595265.1 uncultured Fimbriimonadales bacterium | reverse complement strand
ACGGCACACGCGCGAAGTAGGGCACAAACGCCGTGTAATGGGGCGTGGTGTGAACTAACCGCACGCCTTCACGGTGTTCCTGCTCCAGAATCGCTTCAAACGGGCTTTTGCCGTGTTCGGTGCGATAGCGGGCGATGCCGTCCACAAGGCTCTGAATCACGGGCGGCACGAACGGGAGCGCGACCAGTTGCGCGTGTGGATGCTCCAGCGACGCGCCTGCAACACGCCCCTCGTTGCGGAACAGCAGCAGGCTCTTGTAGCGCGAGTCGCGGCTAAGCGCCTGCAGGCGACGCTGGTACATGCGCACCGCCTCGCGCCACTGCTCTGGAGGCATCACGGCGGGCGTGTGGTTGTGCAGGGGCGTTTCGATAATCACCTCGTGCGCGCCGACACCCTCCGCACGCCAGTAGATTCCTGCAGGCTGAGGCTGGAAGACACCCTCGGGCGCGAGCGCAGGGAACTTGTTCGGCACGGTACGCGCCGACCAGCCTGGGGTATCGGGCTGGCTGCCTGATTCGCGAAACGCTTCCACCTCAGGCGGGGTCATCGCTTCGTTGCCCACGCAGAAGGGACAGTTCGCCACATGGTCGGGTTTGGGCGCGGGGGTCTCGTCGGCTTTTTTGAAATCGTGTGGACGACGACTGCGCTCGGTGGCAATCACAACCCACTCGCGCGTAATCGGGTTCAAACGCAACTCTGGCATAGTGGGGATAATTATGCCATATGAGAGGCTCAGCGCCCCAGCATCTCGTTCAGCACGCGCTCAAACTTCTGCTGGGCTTCCTGGGCTTCGGGGGTGCCGGGGGCGAGTTCCACGGCAGTCTGATACGCCTGCAGGGCGGCGGGGATGTCGCGGTTCTGATAGGCGCGGTCGCCGCGCTCGATCTGGGCGCGCGCCGCTTTGCGTTGGTATTCCGTCGCCTGACTGCCTTTGCTGTGCTGAGCAGCGGACGCCCACGCATTGATCGCGCCTTCCAGATTGCCCATGCGCCGCTGTACCTCGGCGATTCCTGCGTAGGCTTCGGGGAGCGGGGCGTACTGGATTGCCTGCTCATAAGCCTGGAGCGCCTCTTCGTAGCGGCGCGCTTCCAGCAGCTGATTGCCGTACATTGTCAGGGCGCTGGCGGTGTTGCGCTGGAACTCGGTTTTCCACTTATTGGACTGCGCACTGTTCGCCAGTTGCGCATAGATTTGTGCCGCCTCCAGATAACGCCCCTGATGAAAGAGCTTCTCCGCCTCTTTCGCACGCCGGGCAATCTGTTCGTCAATCCGCTGGAGCTCATATTCCTGCCATGCACGTAGGCTGGCGTAGACCCCTAAAATCACAATCCCCATGAGGGCGCCGCCGATGAGTAATACCGCGAGGAAGGTGGAGAGAAACTTGCGTGCGGCGGGCGACATGGTGGGGCGCACGGGTGGGGGCGGGGCGTAGGGCGGCGGGGATGGAGGCGCGACAGGCGGGTAAGGAGTTCCCGTTGTTGTGTAGCCTCCTGTAGGCGCGGGCTGGGGGAAGCCCGTGGTGGGATAGGGCGCGCCTGGAGTGTAGCCGCCTGTTGCGTAGGGGTATCCTGTGGCATAGCCGCCCGTTGGGTCGGGGTAGTGCGTGTAGCCGCCCGAAGGCGTTACGGGGTAGGATGTGCCGGCGGGCGGACCCAGCGGCGTGGCAATCACGGGCGGCGCTTTGAGCTGTTCTAAAGTGTTCTGCAGGGCTTGCTTCATCTCGCGGGCGCTCTGGAATCGGTCGCCAGGCGCTTTGCGTAGCGCTTTACGAATCACCCAGTCCAGCGCAGGTGGGATGTTGGGCGCCACAGGCGGCTCGCTGCTGGTGATGTTGTAGGCGATGCTCACCACCGAATCGCCCTGAAACGGCTTGAAACCCGCCACCATCTCGTACAACACGATCCCCAGCGAGAAGAGGTCAGAACGCTCGTCGATGGCGCCTCCCTGCACCTGTTCGGGCGACATGTAGCTAGGCGTGCCGAAAATCTGCCCGTCCATCGTGATGTTTGGCTCGTGCTTCATGCGGGCAATCCCGAAGTCGGTCAGCTTCACCACACCGTTCGGCAGCAGGTGAATGTTTTCGGGCTTGATGTCGCGGTGGATCACGCCTTTGGAGTGCGCTTCGATGAGTCCGTCTAGAATCTGCATCGCAATCTGGCACGCCTCTTCGGGGGGGATGGCGCCCTCGCGGTCTAACCGCTGGCGGAGGTTCTCCCCCTCCAGGTACTCCATCACGATGAAGTAGCGCCCGTTCTCCTCTTCTGCCTCGTAAATCGTGACGATGTTGGGGTGTGTGAGCGAGCCTGCGGCGCGCGCCTCGCGCTTGAAGCGAGCGATGCGGTCCTGGCGCACGCTCTCCGTCGCGCCGGGGGGCATCATCAGCTCCTTGATGGCGACGCGGCGGTTGATGCGCGTGTCAATCGCCTCGTAGACCACATCGTTGCTGCGGGTAATCTCGCGAATGATGCGATAATGCCCTAATACCGTTTCTGTTTGCATGCGTACCCCTCAGGTAATTATACTCTGCTAACGGGTAGTGGGGTTCTCGCGCCGATTGCGTTCACGGCAGGCGGAGGGTGGTCTGGTTCTCGCATGCAGTTTCCCGCGTGCGCACGCTCTTGGAGGTTCAAAAGGCGATCAGGGGGGTGGAGCGAAACCCACACCCCTGCGCCAGGACTCACGGGCACACGATTCGCCGCACCACGAAGTGGTCTACCGCCGCCTCGCAGACAGAGTCGTTGGGGTTGTCGGAAGTTCCGAAGCGCACGCGCACCTGCGCCGTCGGCGTTACATAGTCGCTCACGCGGAACTGGCGGCGTATCCACTGGTTCTCGGAGCCAGTGAAGTTGACCGTCTCCACCGGCACCCATGTCGCGCCGTTGTCGTTGGAGATTTCTACGGTGAAGACATCGTTGATCGTTGTGCCGTTGTAGAACCAGCGGTAGTATTCTATAATGGCGTCCGTCCCTGCGAGGTTAATCAGGGGCGAGATAAGGTAGGTGGGACCGCCGTCCACATCGGCTTCGCCGACACTGCCGCCGACGCTCCCCTGTCCCGTGAAGAAGCATGCAGTGCCCGCGTCGGGCGAGTCGGCTGAGGGGTTGGCTGGCAGCCCGTTCTGGCTGGTGCCACGGGGAATCCCGCGCACCCATTCGCCTCCGGTGAGAGAGAAGGACTGCACCGTCCAGCCGAGGTCGGTGTCGAAGGTGTCTTCAACGAGGGTCTGGAATCCCAGCGCCACAAACGCCTGAAGCGGGTTGCTAACGCCTCCGCGTGGGTAATAGGTGGCGCGTCCCTGGGTATCACGCGCCTCGATATAGTAGCGGATGGAGCTGCCGCACGGCGGCGCGGGAATCGCGGTCATAAAACGGTCACCGCCCTGATAGCGCAGCGGCACCGTCCGATACGCGCCGCCGTTCACCGAGTAGTGAACAAACACTGCGTTCGGGTCGCGCTCACCCGTCAGATTGTTCACACGCACGAGGAACCGCATCAGAGTGTAAGTGTTCCCAAACGGCGGCGACACGACGGCGGGGGGCAACTGCACGGGTTCAATCCGCACCCAGTCCAGTTGCGGGGCGGGCAGGTTGTGGCGGGCGAACCCTGTGGCAATCTGCACATAGTGTGGCGTGCCGTCGTAGATATTGCTGTTGTCGTCGTCCAGTGTCAGTACATCAATTGTAATCTGGGGCGAGATACCTGAAGGGCGCAACAGGATGCTGTTGAGGTAGAGCTGACGCATGTGGTCTAAAGCGAACTGCGGGTTGCTGGCGTACCGCTGGCGCATCTCCAGATAGGTCTGCCAGAAGGCGCCGCTAATCACCTGCCCGCATGCATGCACCCCCAGACTGCTCACATTGCACGGATACTGGCGGTTGTTGACGGCGTTTCGCAAGCAGCCCGTGCCCGCGCCCCGAAAATCGATCGCGAGGCAGGGGTCTGCCGTCAGGAACGCTGCCGTTACATCGGCAATACCCTCATGGTAGTCGCCCGAAGCGTTCGGGTGCCCCATCGCAATCACGAAATGTCCATACTCGTGATAGACCACTGTGGAATATGCTGTGTTCACACAACCGTTCCCTGAGCGGTAGAAATTAATCGTGCGGTTGCTGTAATAGGCGTTGCAGGTGTTGGCGATATTCACATTGCACGGAATCTGAATATCCACGCCTGGATAGCTGGGGTTGATGGACTTAATAAAGTCATAGACGATCTGGGTCTGGACAAGCCCGTTCATCTGGGCGGTGTTAAACTCGCTGGGCGGGTTGTTGAAAAGGAAGTTTGCAGGGCCAGGGGGGGTTACGGTCTGCTGGAGCGAGAGAGTCGTACCTGCCTGATTCGAGACCTGCACAGCGGGACCAATCAGGTTCGCCTGCACCGTCACGGCGGAAGTGCCCGCGTAGGGCAGGGTAAAAGTGCCGTCCAGATTGGTAAACACACTCGCGCCGCCGACGATGCTCACACGCAATTTCGGGATAGAGCGCAACACGGGTGGGTTCAAGGAATAGTCCGGGCGTAGCCCGGGCGTCACATAGCCGTCCACGCGCCCCGTGATGTCCAGATAATACACCTCCGGGCGCCACTCCAGCACTTTGCCCGTATGGGCGTCCACAAAAACCCGATACCGCTCACGCTTCTCCAGCACATGGTTATCCACTGGGAACACCCAGGCGAGGTGGGTGCGGTCTTCATGGGGATAGACCACCAGCTCTGGCTTGGAATCGGGCTGGAGGTCGGGGCGCAGGCTGGCGACAATCTTGAGCGCGCCCTCTTCGGAAATGGTGGGAGCGGTTTTGATGGGCGACACAAAGCGTACCGAGTTACTTGCCAGCACCAGCGGGTAGTCCTCCTCGTTGCGCACCAGCAGGGTCAGCTCGCCCCGATCCACGGGGATTTTGTCCAGCTCCTGCTGGAAGTAGACCGCCGTGAACTTGCCGAGCATCACATCCTGCGTATGGGTCATGCGGAGCTGGCTCGCGCCCCGCGTGAACAGCGCGCCGTAGCGATTCACAAAGCTCTGGGCGGTGTCCACAGGCGAGACGCCAAAGGCGAACGGCACGCCCCAGATACGCCGTATCGTGTCGCCCTCGTAGTAGAGCAACACACCGGGCGCCTCCCCACGCAACTGCTGAATAAGAGAGTCTCGTACATCGCGTGCGTGCCCTGCAAGTAAAACGAAGAGCAGCCATCCCACCACGCCGAAACCTTTTCTCATAGCGCCATCTCCTGAGGGGTGTTCCTCTGATGCATGATTCGACAGAACGCCTGCGAATTCCTCTCGCGAGAAGTCGCTGTCGGGTATAGTATTCGCTATGAGCCGTTTCGAGGGTAGCATGGGCGCGCAGGGGCTTCGGTTCGCGCTGGTGGTCAGTCGCTATAACGAGTTAATCACCGATCGCCTGCGTGAAGGTGCGGTTCAGACCTTGCTTCGGCACGGCGCTGACCCACAGGGCATAGACCTCTATCTTGTGCCCGGCAGCTGGGAAATCCCCCTGATAGCCGAGTGGTGCGCCCGAAGCGGGCGTTATGACGCGGTAATCTGTCTTGGGGCAGTGCTTCAGGGCGAGACCAGCCATGCGCAACACATCAGTAGCGCGGTTTGCTCCACCTTGATGCGCCTCATGACCGAGACGGGCGTGCCCATCACGCTCGGCGTGCTGACCGAAGCCACCTTTGAGCAGGCTCTGGAGCGCGCAGGTGGCAAGGCGGGCAACAAGGGCACCGAAGCCGCGCTCAGTGCCATCGAAATGGCAAACCTTATCAAAATGATTATGGGAGAGAAACGATGAGAGCCGAATCGCTGGAGTTCTTCCGACAGATTGTGAATACGCCCTCGCCTTCGGGCTATGAGCAGAGGGCAGCAGAGCTGTACCGACGCTATACCCGCGAGTTCGCCGATAGCGTGCAGACCGATGTGATGGGCAATGTGATTGCCGCGATTAACCCAACAGGCAGACCGCGTGTGATGTTCGCGGGGCACATGGACGAAATCGGGTTCATCGTGAAATATATCTCCGAAGAGGGGTTCCTTTACTTCGGTCCGATTGGCGGGCACGACCCAGTGATTCCCGTCGGACAGCGCGTGCTGGTGCATACCCGTTCGGGACCGATTCCGGGAGTCATCGGCAAAAAGCCCATCCACCTGATGGAAGAGGACGAGCGTTCCAAAGCGCCTAAGTTGCATGATTTATGGGTAGATATCGGCGCAACGAGCAAGGCGGACGCGCAGTCGGTGGTGCGGATTGGCGACCCCATCACGATCGATGTGGAGTTTCGTGAGTTGCGGAACGGGTTCGCCACCGCGCGCGGGTTCGATAACAAGATGGGCGCGTTTATCGTGGCGGAGGCGTTGCGATTGCTCTCTGAGGATCGTCCCACCGCCGCCGTGTTTGCCGTCGCCACGGTGCAGGAAGAGATTGGGCTGCGCGGCGCGCGCACCAGCGCCTACGGCGTAGACCCGCAGGTGGGAATCGCCGTCGATGTCACGCACGCCACCGACTATCCTTCGGTAGATAAGAAGCGCGTGGGCGAGATTCTGCCGGGCAAGGGACCTGTCATCTGTCGTGGGGCGAACATCAACCCGCGCGTGTTTGATTTGCTGGTGGAAACAGCGGAGTCGGAAGGCATTCCCTACCAGCTGGAGGCGGCGGGCGGCGGCACTGGCACCGACGCGAACGCGATGCAGATCAGCCGCGCGGGGATGGCGACAGGGCTGGTCTCCGTACCGTTGCGCTACATGCACACGCCGTGCGAGTTGCTCGCGCTGGAGGATGTGGAGAACGCGGCGCGCCTGCTGGCTGCCTTCACGCGCCGCATTAATGAGCGTATCAGCTTCATTCCTGAACCGTAATGCGACTGCTGACGCGGGCTCTGGCGCTTGTAGGAGCGTGGTTCGCCCTCGCATGGGCGCAGGGCGAACCAGCACGCCCCACACTCGGCGTCGCCCTCCGTTATCAGCCTGAACGGCTCGCTGAGGAGCTCAATACCCTCAAAGCCTCAGGAGTCGGCGCGGTACTCGTGCATTTGGAGTCGTTGCCCAGCGAGTCGGAATGGACACATCTGATTGAGACGCTGGAAGTGTCGGGGCTGGAATGGTGGCTGGGACTGCGGCAGCCTCTCCGTGCCGAAGCGTGGGTGTGCGCCCCGGAGCGTTACCGAATCGCGGGGAATGAAGAAGGGATCTATCCCATTCAGTTGCCAGGCGCGAGCCAGACTCTCGTTGCGGTCTCGCCTGCGGATACACCCAGCCTGCGCACGCTTGCCCAGCTTGCGCTGAGTGAGGGTCAGGCGGTCTATGCGCAGGGCGATACGGCGAACAGCGTGCTGCTGTTGTACCCCCGCTATGCGAGCGCGATGCCCGATCTCTGGGAAGGCTGGGATCGGTATCGCGACGCACTGATACGCCTGCTCACAGCGCGGGCGCCCAGAACAGGCTTTCGCGGCTGGGTGGTGGAATCGTATTGGGACGCGCTGGCGATTGCCAGTTTCCCGACCAGCGCGCTGGCGCGGATGGAGTGGGAAGGGTTCCTGCGCACGCGCTACGCCCATCTGGTGGAGCTGGAGCGTGCATGGGATGTGAGTAGCAGCCTGAGCGACTATGCCGATGCGGCGCAGCGGCTCCCGCTGTGGCGTGAGGGGCGCGGCTTGCCGTTCCTGATTACCCCCGACGATTCGCGCAAGCCGCTGGAGGTCAACCCCAACCGTAGCCGCTTCTGGAGCGATTATCATGAATTTCTGGTGGAGCGGTGGAATGCGCTCCTGACGGGGTTGCGGGACGCCCTATGTCGCTACACGCCTGAAGCGGCCTTCGTCGTGGTGCGCCCCGTTGAAGATCGCACCGAGCTGAGCCTGCCCCCGCCCTTCAAAGCGCCCCTCCTGCCGAACGGAATCCGTCTTCCCGGGGCGTGGCGCTCTATAGGGAGCCTGCTCCTGACCCTTGAGGTTGCCGAGTCCAGCAAGCAGCCCTATCCTGTGCAGACGCTCGTGGTGGAGGGCGTGGGCAACGATGTGGAGCGCGCCAGCCTACTGCAGGCACGGGCGCGCGCGCTGGGCATCCGAACCCTGTTCTGGGAGGTGGCGCCCGACCAGATTGGTTCTGCATGGCAAACGCTCCACGCGACCGACAGTCCCCCTGAAAAACCCCAGTTTCTGCCGTTTCCTGCGGGGCTGTGGGGCGTTACGAGTATTCAGAAGTTCCCCACAGGCTGGTGGGTTCCAAGCAGCGCCGACACGACGCTACGCCCTGTGGTGTGGGGGTTTGACCTGCCCGGCTTCTGGCGCCTTGTGGAGGTGCAGCGGTTGGAAAAAACAGGGCAGACGGTGGCGGTGAACCTCGTGGAGCTGACCCTTTGGTCGCCCGAGGGCGAACAGGATGTGGCGTTGCGTCGGTTAGACCGCAATCCCCTGGAGGCAATCGACCTGAACGGCAATCCCGTCAAGCTGGAAATCAAGGGGGAGATGGTGCGCCTGCGGGTCGGGGCGGTTCCGGTGCGCATACGGGGTTTTGAGACGCTCCCGCTTTGCGACAGCTGTGTGGAGCAGTGGCTGCGCAGGGCAGAGGAGTTGCTCAAGCGCCCTTCAGTGGGGGGGCAGGACCCCAGCGTGCTGAAGTTTTACCTGTGGGGAGCCGAAGAACTCTATCGCAAAGACCGTGTACCCGGCTTCGAGGCGATGCGCTCGGCTTGGTTCGAGGTGGAGCGCGCCTATATGCCCTACCGCTGGTATGAGGCGGAGACCGCGCGCCTGCATACCTTCGGTACGGTTCGGCGCGACGCGAGCGCCAGCGGCGGCGCCACGCTCTGGCTCCGAAGCCCGATTGCGGGCAACTTCTTCGCGCAATACCCTCTGCCCATCCGCGCAGAAGGCAGCTATACCTTCTGGCTCGCAGTGCGCCTGCAGGGGCCCAGAGAGCTGGGCAAGGTGCGCTGGCAACTATTTCAGGACACTGAGGGCGCGACGCCTGTGGCGCAGGGCGAATCGGACCTCAAACCAGAGCGCGCCCAGAGCGCCTATGCCGACCAGTTCGCATGGTTTGCCCTCGGCTCCATAGGGCTAAGAGCAGGGGACTATACGCTCAGGCTGGAGTGGCTCCCCGGTGGGGAGAAACCGCCTTACGCCATCGAGTGGGACGCAGTGCTGATCGCGCCTGCGGGCATCCAGCCTTCAGGCAATCGGTTCCCCCGTTATTGAGAAGACCTGCTCTGTCGCAAAGAACCGGGGGTTTGTTGAACAGGACGCGGAAACCGCGCCCCACGCGGCGAAATGAACCGTGCCACGAGGTGGAATGCGAATCCTTGCGACAGAGCAAGAAAACCCCTCCAGATAGGGAGGGGTTTTCAGAGTAAGGAGTGCGTGAGCCGCTCATTCGCCACTGTCGCTGAAGAAGGCTTCCAGAGGGATCAGCCCCATCTGCGCCGCGCGTCGGAATGCTTTCACACGGTTGTTGACATTGAGCTTCTCGTAGATATTCGCCAAATGGAAGTCCACCGTGCGCTTGCTCACGAACAGCGCGTCCGCCACCTCCTGCGAGGAGCGTCCCTGTGCGATGAGGCTCAGCACCTCAATTTCGCGCTTGGTCAGCCGAACGGGCTTGTCTTTTTGCCAGTTCCTTTGGCTCATCGTTTTGCCACCTCGTTCCTTGAGATTTGCCGCCCGCAAGGGAGTTATTCCACACTCGCCTGTCCAATTCACATAGTGCGAGCGGTTCTTTCTCAAGGTTGCTCCCTTTCTGTCGTTTCTTCGACGAGAGAGCAGAGCCGAGGGTTTCTCAATACATCTTCGTATCGCCGTAGAGCAGCTGGATGTAGGCAATCTGCCCCAGGTGGTAGGTCAGGTTCCAGTAGTGTGCCAGAAGGAGTTGGGCGAGGGTCATCGTCTGCCCCCACGGCATCACGACGGTCTGGGACAGATCGGCGTCGGCGACACTTCGAATCGCCTCATACAGGGTTTCGGAGTTCGCCTGAAGCGCCTGCACACATTGGTCAAAGGTGTCCAGCTGCGCCATTTGAGCGAAATAGCCGCTGATGTCGCGCGGAGCCTGGGGTCGCTCGCGCAAATAGTCGGCAATCCCCAGCGGTAAAATGGCGCATTCCTGCAGAATCTCCAGCACGGAGCGGGCGTGTTCCGCAGGACGCCATGTAAGCTTGTCGGCAGGAACGGCTCTGGCGAACCGCAGCAGGTCGTCTACAGCCTTGCGTGTGGCTTCAATCGCGTAGCCTTGCAGTGTCATGGTTGCTCACCATAGCTGGGATTCGCGGGCGGAAGGCGTTTTCCTGCTTCGGTTCACGAATCGTCTCTCAGGA
Organism: uncultured Fimbriimonadales bacterium; assembly: GCA_964595265.1. Taxonomy (GTDB): domain Bacteria; phylum Armatimonadota; class Fimbriimonadia; order Fimbriimonadales; family GBS-DC; genus LDYB01. Next base: position 24,029 of record CAZQPV010000005.1, on the reverse strand, counting down.
TTTTCCCCAGAAACGCCACCTGCGCCCGCATGTAGCTCTCGGCGTGGTGGTGGTCGGCGGGGTCTACGGGCGGGACGCTGGCGTCGGTCAGTCGTGGGATACGCTCGTGCCAGCTGAAATAGGCGGGCGTTTCATCGGGCAGATCGATTCCCAGCAGGGTCGCGATTGCCAGCGTCCACATGCGGGGTACAGTGGTCAGATTATAGCCGCCCCCTCCCAGCGCCACAACAGGCAACTCCAGCGAGCGCACCCACGCCACCGCGCGCACCCATCCCTGCGCCGAGAGGTGTAGATGCCCCAGCGGGTCTAAATAGTGCGGGTCAGCGCCCATCTGAATCACAACGGCTTCGGGCTGAAACCGCTCAAATGCGCGGGGCACAATCGCCTCGAACGCCTCCCACCAGAGGTCGTCCTCTGTGAAAGGCGCCAGCGGGATGTTGATAGAAGTGCCATAGGCTTCGCCTTCGCCCAGCTCGTTCACAAAACCTGTGCCCGGAAAAAGCCACTTCCCACTTTCGTGAATGGAGACTGTCAGCACGCTGGGGTCGCGATAGAAAATCCACTGCACGCCGTCGCCGTGATGGAGATCGATATCCAGATAGGCGACGCGCTGGAACCGCTCGCGCAGGATGGAGATGGCAATCGCGGGGTCGTTGAAGATACAGAACCCGCTGGCACGGTTAGGCAGGGCGTGGTGCAGTCCCCCGGTGATATTGAACGCGAGTGGGGCGCCGTCTCGGACAGCGTAAGCGGCGGCGACGGTCGCGCTTGTGTACGCCAGCGCCGCCTCCCACATCCCCAGAAATGGCGGATTATCCCCATACGGTGAAAACCCCCACCGATAAGCGTCCATCACAGGCTCGCCACGGCTGAGCGCCTGCACGATAGCCACATACTCAGGTGTATGCACGCGCAGAATCTCCGATTCGGGGATGGGTGGGGGCGTCTGCCAGTCCAGATGCGCGCGCAACCCGTACGCCTCCAGGAGTTCGTTCAGCAACTGGAGGCGCTTCGGCTTGAGCGGATGGCTCTCACCGAACTGGTACTGTTCCACCGCAGGGTCGTAAAAGTAGGGCGCCATCGGTGCAAGTATACCTGAATAGGGTAAACTCTTTTTATGCCTGAAGGCGCGCTGATTCTGGCAGGCGGAGGCGAAGCGCCGCCCGAGATTCCTCAGACCATCGTGCGCATTGCGCAGAGCGCGCCGATTGTGGTGCTGGCGCATACCCAGCAGGCGATAGGGGAGGGCGCTCAACGCTCAGCAGAGTTTTTGCGTCAGCACGGCGCCCAGAAAGTCTACGCTCCCGACACCACCGACCCCGAAATCCTCCTGCCCTTGTTGAAGGAGGCACGCGCCGTATGGATTCCCGGCGGCGACCAGAACCGCTTTATGGAGCGATTGGGTTCCCATAAGCTCCTGATCCAGGCGATTCGTGAGGTGTACGAGCGGGGTGGGGTGGTGGGCGGCACGAGTGCGGGCGCCTCGCTGATGGGCGCGCTGATGCCCACAGGAGAGCAATCGAGCGAGATGCCGCTCACGCGAGGAGGCTGTACCCTCGCGCCCGCGCTGGGGCTTCTCCCGAAGGCGATTGTGGACCAGCACTTTTTGAAGCGCCAGCGCGTCCTGCGCCTGCTTTGCGCTCTCATAGAAAACCCCCATCTCGTTGGGATTGGCATCGACGAGAACGGATGGGCGCTGGTGCAGAACCGAACCCTGAGCGTGCAAGCAGGGCAGGTGGTGGTAATGCAGGTGCAGGGGAAAGTCCGACAGCACAATCAACTGCTGGGCGCTGACGCCATCCGCCTGCAGGTACGGCTGCCCGGCGAGCGAAGGAGGCTCCCATGAGCGATGTGATTGCAGTTCTGAACGCGCTTGCAGAACAGGTGGACACGCGCTTTGAGGGGACCCAGAACGACTACCGCGCCCTTGTTGTATTGAACTTTTCGGAGGAAACTTATACAGGACCTGCGGTTTTGCGGGTGGCGATGTCGCTCAAGCCGTGGCGCACCCCCCGCAAAGCCTCGGCGTGGGATGTGGCGGGCAGGCGCATTCCCTGCGAGATACGC
>CAZQPV010000005.1:20451-21862 GCA_964595265.1 uncultured Fimbriimonadales bacterium | reverse complement strand
GGCGATTCTGGCGGAGAGCAAGCCCAGTCTTGTGGCGGTGGAGTCGTCCATCCGTCAGCAGGCGCTGGTGCCCCTGGCGAACCTGCCCGCGCCTGTCCGAACCGCCCTCCAGCCCGTGCCCGGACCCAGCTCCGAGTGGCGCTACCTGACCCTGCAAGACCTCATCTGGATTAACACCGAGGTTACGAAACGCCCTCAACGCTATTCCTATGAACGGCTGGAGGAGGCGACCTATTATCAATACAGCTATCGCCAGAGCCGTGATGTGGTGTTGCAAGCGGCGCGGTTCCTGTGGGGCTACCTGAAATATCGCCCCTTTGCGCAGGGCAACTATGCCACTGCGCTGATCACCACGCTCGCCCTGCTCCAGATTAATGGCTACGAGGCGCGCCTGCCCGCGGAGCATGCCAGCGAGTGGCTACTGAGCGTTGCCGAGCGCAGAAAACATCCGCTGGACGCGATTCGGCAGATTGTCAACCCGTCGCAGCCGGCCAAGCAACCCATCCCCCTGCGCGAGCATGTGCATCGCCTGATAGAGCATTACGAACCCGCCCTCCACACCCTGATGGAACATGAGACGCCGCTCCCTGTATAAGACGATGGTTCTCAGTGGAATCGATGTGCTTTTGCGTACCCAGCCGCCTCTCGGCGAGCGAATTGGGCTGATTACCAACCACACGGGTCTGACCGCCGACCTGAAGCCGACGATAGACGCCATGCGGGAGGCGGGGTATCGGCTCGTGGCGCTGTTTAGTCCCGAACACGGCATTCGGGGTCAGCTGGACGAATCCGTGCCCGACAGCGTGGATGAACGCACTGGTTTGCCCGTCTACAGCCTTTATGGGGAGCGCAAAAAACCTGCACAGGCGCAACTCGCCGCGCTGGACGCCCTCGTGTTCGATATTCAGGACATCGGCACACGCTTCTACACCTACATCTCCACGATGGGACTGGCGATGGAAGCGTGCGCCGAAGTGGGAATCCCGTTCTGTGTGTTGGATCGGGTGAACCCCATTAATGGGGTGGATGTGGAGGGCGCCTTGGCGGATGCCGACCGCCTCAGTTTTACTGCCTATCATACGCTCCCCCTGCGACACGGCATGACTGTCGGGGAACTGGCGAGAATGTTCCAGGCGGAGCGCAACCTGAAGGTGGAGTTGACCGTCATCCCGTGCGAAGGCTGGCGCCGCGCGATGTGGCTCGACGAGTGTGGGCTATATTGGGTCAATCCCTCGCCGAACATGCGTCGGCTCCAGCAGGCGCTGCTGTATCCGGGCGTCGGGCTGTGGGAAGGCACGAACCTCTCTGTTGGGCGCGGAACCGATACCCCCTTTGAGATTGTGGGCGCTCCGTGGATTAATGGGCGCGCCTTAGCAGGCATGCTGAACGAGCTACCCACCTCGGCGGGCGC
>CAZQPV010000005.1:0-20351 GCA_964595265.1 uncultured Fimbriimonadales bacterium | reverse complement strand
TTAATGGGCGCGCCTTAGCAGGCATGCTGAACGAGCTACCCACCTCGGCGGGCGCACGGTTCGTGCCCGTGGTGTTCACGCCTACCGCCAGTGTTTACAAGGGGGTTGCGTGTGAAGGCGTGGCAATCCTGATTACCGACCGCGCGCGGCTGAAACCCGTTTCGATGGGTATGGGGCTGGGCTATGCCCTGCGCAAGCTCTATCCCCAGCACTGGGAGGCGCACAAAGCGCTGGGACTGCTGGCAAACCGCGAGGTCCATACGATGCTTATGGATGGGGCGGAGCCAGAGCGAATCGTGCAACGCATGGAGCGCGATGGGAAGGCGTTTCTCAAGCGGCGCGAGCCGTTTCTGCTTTACCGATGAGCCATGCATGTGGAGCGACTGATTGTGGGGCTGGGCAATCCTGGTGAGGAGTATGCTGGCACGCGCCATAATGTGGGTTTCTGGGTGGTCTCGCTCCTGTCGCGACGCCACTCGATTCCCCTCAAATCTCACCGCTACCATTGCCGGTTGGGCACGGGCGTGATTCATGGTGTCCCGGTGGTGCTGGCGCAGCCGATGACCTATATGAACCGCTCTGGCGAGGCAGTTCGCGCCCTGCTGAAGGCGTATCCGCTGCAACTCGACCAGATGCTGGTGGTTTACGACGACCTCGCGCTCCCGCTGGGAACCCTGCGCCTGCGCCCCTCAGGCTCGGCAGGCGGACACAACGGCATGCGCTCTATTATTCAGGCAATCCAGAGCGAGCAGTTCCCACGACTTCGTGTGGGAATCGGTCCTCTGCCGCCAGAAACCGACATGGCGGATTTTGTGCTGTCGCCATTTGAAGAGCATGAGAAGCCCCTGATGCGCCATCTGCTGGAGATAGCCACCGATGCGTGCGAGGCGTGGCTCACCGAGCCAATCGAGAAGGTGATGGCGCGCTTCAACCGAGTCTATTCGCTGGAGGCGCCCCCTGCAAACTAAACCGACCTTTGTTCGTCTAAGGAATTGATGAATCGCAGACGCGGGTTTACGCTCACAGAGCTGCTGGTGGTCGTTGCGATAGTTGCCTTGCTGATGGCAATGTTGCTCCCTGTGTACACGCTGGCGCGGCGGGCAGCGCAGCGCACCGTGTGTATTTCCAACCTGCGCCAGATTGGACTGGCGGTACGGATGTATCGCGACGACTACGACGAATTGCCGCCCTATCTCTCCAAAATCTATCCCTATGTGCGAGACGGGCGCGTGTTCATTTGCCCGTTGGACCCGCTGGAAGGTCAACATCGGGTGGAGAATACGCCTGGCGATGCGCTGCGACTGGAAGGCAACTTTTACTTGCCCAGCGGGGTGAGCTACACCTATGTACCTAACTGGGCGATTGCCCGCCAGCTGGGCTGGTGGCAGGCGGGACCGCCCTACGGCGAAGGCAAGTGGGGCGACTTGACCCCGCTCTCGGAATGTCACTGGCACTGGGCGCGCATGTTTCAGCCCACATGGCAAACAGACCGTATCGCCAACGCACGAGGCTGGGTGCTGATCCTGACGCGGGGCGGCTCGGTGCGCAAGTTCCGCGCGGAGACCCCGCCCGAACAGTTCACTCCCGATCGGTATCAGTAGGCTCCCTACGCCACCAGCGGCATCCCTGTGGCGAGCGGATGGGAGACCAGCTCGTTATAAAGCGGCTCCACGCGCCCCTGCAGGTGGCATCGGCGAAGCGTTTCCACCACTAGGATATCCAGCTTCGTGCCTGCCATTTTGCTCAGCTCGCGCAGGCGTTCCTCGGTTGAGAGCGCGTCGCGATAGGAGCGCGTACACGCCATCGCGTCGAACACATCGGCAACCGCCAGAATGCGCAACGCCAGCGGCTGACGGGTCGCGTCCAGCCCGTCGGGATAGCCGCTGCCGTCCAGACGCTCGCCGTGATGCCGAATCAGAAACAGCACATCCTCGTCGAACCCCATGCCAGCACAGATTTCCACGCTATAGAGGGGGTAGCGGCGCACAATCATGCGCTCCTCATCGGTCAGTTTGCCCTCTTTGTTGAGGATTTCAGGCGGGATGCGCGTTTTGCCGATGTCGTGGAACAGCGCGGCGATGCCCAGCTTCTCGCGGACTTCGCTTTCCAGCCCCAGCTCCTGCGAGAGCAGGTTGCAGAGCGCGGCGACACGATGGGAGTGCCCGCGCGTGTGAGGGCTTTGCTCTTCCACCTGCGCCACAATCGCGCTCAGCCGCTGGAAGTTCGCGAGCTGTTCCGCTTCGCGCTGGCGTGCGATGGCTAACGCCTCAGCGATTCGGCTGGCTAACGCGCGCACTTGTGGCAGGGTATCCATCGTCAGGTGCGCGCCGATCAGTTGTAGCACGCCCATCAGGCGCCCGCTGAGCGAGGCGGGGTCAAACAGGGGCACACACAAGCTGGGCGCCCCTTCCCACGCCACGCTTTTGGGCAGGTCGGGCGGCGGCTTCAGCAGCGAAAGGAAAGCCACTGGCTTGCCCGTGCTGGCACACACGCCCACCATCCCGTCGCCCATCAGCACGCGCCCCCGATTCTTCACCAGATCGGGCAGTGCGCCCAGTCGCAGAATCGGCTCCAGTGCGCCCGCGCGTAGGTCATACAGATACAACACCGCCGCTTCCGCCTGCACATGCCCCAGATGCTGCTGGAGGTAGATGCTCAACCGCTGGGTGAGCGCACGCGGGTGTGGCAGGTTCTCTATCGGCACAGGCTCAAACCCACTGGTCGCCGACTCCGACTCGGCTTTGAGCGTTGCCTGTGCCGTGCGGACGCCAAACACGGCTCCCAGCGCGAGCAGGCAGCGCGCCGAATACTCCACCAGCGCCTGTGTTGCAGAAGGGGGCGCGCCGTTTGCCGCGAGCGCGAGGGCGCTTCCCAGCACGCGCCAGAGGGAGGAACCCCCACTCCAGCTCGCCCCCACGCCCGCAAGCACGCCCACCCACCATGTCCCCTGGGGCTGGGAAGAGAGCGCCGCAATCATCCCTCCGAACAGCCACCACATCGCCCAGATCGAGCCGGCACGCGAGCGAACGCTCTCCGAGCGTACCTTGCTCAACCCAGCAGCGCTCAGTCCCAGAGCGACTGCCAAAACGCCCATCAGCGCGGAGTCGCTCGCCAGCGCGCTCCAGCCGATGCACCCCACAAACAGGGCACGACAAAACCCTTCCAGTGTCCAGCGCCATCGTTTCATAGGTCTTTCTCCTGTGTCCCCGCTTTATGGGATGGGAGGAAGCGCCAATATGGCTCCACCGACAATATCCCGAAACAGATCCGCATTGATGCGCGGGTCGTGTTCTATGGTGAATTCGTCCGAGACAATCAGAGAGCCATTCAGCAAGATTACCCCTCCATAAACCTCGCTCTCATCGTCAGCGATAACATTCCCATTTTGGGAGATGAGAATCCCAGCGATGCGTTCGTTGTTGGGCAGAACGATATTCCCGTTGACGATAAAGATGAAGAGGCTATCCTCGTCTGCATACTGGGTCTCGTCGGTGAATGTGAGATTGCCTTCCACCACGACCGTTGCCCTGCCGCGCAGAGTTCCTTCAATGCTGAGATTGCCTGCCACATAATAGATTGCGCCATCGGCAAGCGACAGCCCGAAGGGGAGATTCAAATCGCCCGTAATCAGCTGGGTGGCGCGCAGGCGCAGTGTTGCCATGTTGGGAATATCAGACGGCACGGCATCGCTGAACTCCTCTTTATAAAGGGTTGCAGCAGGGGAGCCAAGAATGTTTAGTCGGCTGGTGAGTGCGCCGTCCGCCTGGAGCCTGCCGCCTGGCATCACTTTGACGAGTTGGTTGGTATGGGCATCACCTTTTACCGTAATATCTTGCCCTGGCGCTACAATAACGCCTTTATCCACATACAGGGCAAACTCGGTCGTTGTGCGGGGCTGACTGTTGCCGTCCAGAATGCGCGTGCGTGTGAGCGTCTGGTCTTTGTAAGTCGCGGTGCTGATAACTTGAAATGCATTACGCCCATACCGATTCGCAGGTCGGGTTTGCACCACCACCCTTCCTTCGCTCAGGTTCAGCGTTTCGGTGAAGGGCAGGGGGCGTTTTTGCACGCGCCGTGCCCAGCTGGCATAGGTGATTCCGCTCTGGCACAGCGATTCCAGCCGCAAGCGGGTTTCGCGTTGCTGCGCCCGCTGAGCCTGCACCAGTGCGGACCATCCCAGCACGCTCGCCAGCGTGCCCAGCACGATGAGCGTGAGGAGCGCAATCACATACACGCTCCCACGCTGGGAACGACTAACGCCAAGCGTTCGCATTCCGTACCAGAAAACTCCTCTGTCTTCGTGTCTCATAGACCTCTCCCCCTGAGCGTAGCTGCGCCTTTGCCTGAATCGTAACGGTAATCCCTGTAGGATTTATCTGAACAGTAGGGATAAACTCCACCAGTGGCATGATGCGCCCACGCCCCGCGGATTCCATGCTCCACTCCCGGTCGGGTGTAATAACGCCAGAGTTCGAAACCCTACCGCGCCATAAAATGGTGCCAGGGCGGTTGGGGTTCCCTGTCGTGTCAGAGAGGTAATAGGCGTAGCGTTGTCCTGTACGATACACAGGGGTGTTGCCCTTTCTGACAGGGATCGGGTTGCCATAAGCATCGGTGTCGCGCGGGTAGGTGAGGATAAGGCGCCCGTTATCCACCTCAGCATACATCGCATCCCAGCACGCATTTTCGATGGCGCGGAACGCCAGTTCCACCGTGCGCTCAGTGAGGTTTTGCGCCTGCACACGGGAGTAGCCTCCCGTGCCCTGCACATAGACGCCCATCAGGAGCGCAATCAGCAGTCCGCTCACAGCGAGCGCAATCAGTGCTTCCATCAGACTCAAGCCTTGATGACGACGCACGGGTCTCACCTCAAGGATATCAGTCGCTCACGCCGGATGCTCCCTGCGAGGGGATCGCCTGGCGCGCCCCAACGGATTTCGATTAGCACGCGGCGCAGGCGACGCTCAGTTGGCGTCGGGTACGGTTCGGAATAGATTCGCATCGTCGCCCCTTCGGGAAGACTGCTATAAGGGCGCCCCACATTCACAATCCATGTGGTCGGTCGGGCTGGGAGCCTGGGGTTGGTCTCCAGTTCCGCCAGCCGGCTCTCGGCAAGGCTCAGCGCAACCTCTTGATAGCGCAGTTTGGTGCTGTTTTTGCTGACCCAGCCCAGCGTGCCTGCGATCGCCAGCAAGCCGAAGGCGATAATCACCACCGTGATTAACGCCTCCACAAGACTCAAACCCAGCTGGCGACGCACAGGCACGCGGAACATGGAACCCCCTCATCACTACCAGTTGCGATAGAGTGAACCATCCTGCGCTCTGCCTGGCGCGGGCGAGCGCACATTCCATGCCCCCGTCGCAGGATCGCGGAAATACTGGAACGGCTGCTTGGAAATGGGGCAAATCGGGAGCCGATCCAAGTAAGGACCGTGATAGTCCGCCGGGTCAATCGGTCGCAGCTGCCCCCAGCGGTCGTAGCCCTGTGTAGGAGGGTTGTTGGGTGGGCGCGTGATGTCGTTCAGAGTCTGGGGATAGTAGCCCGTGTCGTTTCGAAAGATGGTGATGGCGTTGCGCACTTCTGCCAGGGTCTGGCGCAACGCGGCTTCACGACTGCGCGTGCCCGCATTAATAAAGCGCGGCACCACAATCGCTGCCAGTGTCACGATAATCACCAGCACTGCCAGCATCTCAATCAGCGTAAATCCGCGCAATCGCATCGTTTATGCCTCCTGAAGTTAGTTTCGCCTTCTCTGGGGAAGGCAATCGGGTTATTCCATACCGATTTTCGGAATTCACATGGGAATTTCATACTGGAGGCGCACTGTGGTATACTACTGCTGTGGGGAACTCTCACGGTGTCAACTTCGTATTCCCAAATACTGACACAATAGGGGGATACCATGCCAAGGTACAGCACCCGTCATGAGGGAAGTGAGGGCGAAGGCAACTGGGGTGTCCTGTTGCTGGGGGTTCTGGCTCTACTGGCGTTCGCTGGGGGAGGCTGGTGGCTCTACAAGCGCACGCAGGAGAACCGCCTCAAGCCGATTGCCTATGCGGTCGCTTTCGATGTGAGCCAGTCGATGAACGAAGCGGAACGCCGACGCTGTATCGGCGTGATGAACGAGCTGATCGATAGCACCTTTGCCGAGTCGGTTCGGGTCAAAATCTGGCGTTATGCAGAGAACCTGCGCGAAGTCGCCGACAAGTACCCCCAGCGTAGCGACGAGCTGACCGCCATCTACCGCAACGGCGTCTTGCAGGCGATGGGTTCATGGGGCACGCGCCCTGACCTGCCCCTGACCGAAATGCTCCAGTTCGTGCAGGATCCCCAGAATCAGAACCGCCAGATTGTGCTGTGTCTTTTTACCGACGGCGAAAACCATGCGCCTGAGCAGACCCGCAAGATTGCTGAAAAACTCGCCCAGCAGGGGAAGCTGACCGCCGTCCTCGTCGGACCGGTCAAAGAGCAGTATCGCCTCACGATACGAAAGAGCCTGGAACCGCTGGAGAAGGCACAGAAGCTGATTCTGTTTAGCCCCAGCGACACGGGCGACGCTGTGCGCCAGCTCAAAAGCCGATTGCAATAAGGAGGTATCGATTTCATGCAACCGCGTGATGAGAACCTGCACCCGCGCTCTGTCTCAGGAGAGCAAGCTGTTGTTTCGTTGCCTGCAGAAGAGAGCTCAGCCGATTTGACGGGACAGGATGGGGCGACAGTCGCGCCCTATCCCGACACCTCGCCGTTCTGGCAGACGCCACCAGAAAAGGGCACTTACACGGATGCCCCCTACAGTGCGCTGGAGCTCCAGCTGCTGGAGCGGCAGGTGCAAGCGGCGTGTGAATACCTCAGCAGTCGCGGCTATGAAGCCGAACGACACGAGCTGCTCTATCGGCTCTACACGCATGTATTGCCCGCGATGCGTGAGTACGAACAGCTGCGGCATGAACTGGAGCCACAACGCGCCGAACTGGAGCGCTATATCACCCAACTGCGTGGGGAGCTGCGGCAGACGGAGGAGAAATTCTTCCAGAGGCTCTCCGAGGCGCGTTTGCCCCTGCCTGTGCCTGAGTCTGAGAAAAAGAAACGCAAGAAGGCGCCTCCAGAGCCTTTGCTGGCATCGCCCGAACTGGCGGAGCGGGCACTGCGTGACGCTTTCGCGCGCTCCGCAGAAATTTGCGGCGAGCAGGGAATTGCCCACCCCTACAGCTATAAGCAGGATCTGTTCACCAAACTCACCCCAGTAGGAACTTTCCTGATGGAGTTCTTTGCTCCCCTGACAGCGGGCGTGTTGCTGGGGATCAACATCGGCGTCATCACGGGCTTTTTGAAACTGGACGACTTGCTGAACCTGCGCAACCTGATGGTGGTCGCCTTCGCGGCGGGCGTCGGCTTTATTGTGGAGAAGCTCGGCGGGCATATCTACTACAACCTTGCCAACTCCTACGCCCAGGCGCTGGAGAAGCGCGAGATAGAGACTGCCAAACAACCTGTGCCGTCGCTCAAACGCTGGTTTCCCGTGGCGATTCTCTCGCCCCTCGCCCTGCTGATTGGCGTCTCGATGGTGATGGTGGACGCCCTAGGCTTGCAGATGCTTCATGAGGAGGCTCTGCGCAAGTTGCAGTTGGAAGGCGTGGAGACCGGCAGCCAACTGTTCCCCTTCTGGGTTTACCTGGCTGTGGGCGCGATTGTGAGCCTGCCCTATCTGGTCTACAAAGCAGTGCGGGGCTGGCGTGAGGCGGAAATCCGCCAGCGCGAGGCGCATATCGAGTATCTGATGTGGCAACACATCGAAGAGCGCCGCAAGGAGCCAGCCGTGCAGGAAGCGTTCGTGCTGGGCAACCGCGCCGCGAGTCTGCGCACGGAGATTGAGACATTGCAGGCGAAGCTGGAAAGCGTCAAAGCACGCCTTGACGCCGCACGCACGCAGGCGATAGGCTTGCACAAACAGTTCCAGGACTATTTCCAGAGCCTGCTGGAAGGCATTCGGGGCGAGCAGACCAGTCAGCTGGGCCTAGGCTTTGCCAGCGCCTCTGGGCGGTACAAGCAGGAAAGTTTCGGGCAAAAGCTCAAGCGCTGGCTTTTCGGCAGGTGAACCATGGGCGCGCGCCTGCTGTTTGGGGCTATTGGAGCGGTCTGTGCGCTGATGATGGCGCTCGCGTTGAACGCGCTGTTCGCGGCGTCGCTACCCTCACAGCACAACACGCCCAACCTGCTGTTTCAGCATGACCCCGAAATTGTCCGACGCCTGCGGGCGGCGGGCGCCCAGTTTGGCGACCCCCAGTTCTCGCTGATGTGGAACAACCTCAACGATTTAGACCTGCATGTGATTGACCCTGCGGGAGCGCATCTCTCCTATCGCAATCGGCAGTCGCCATCAGGGGGCGAGCTGGATGTGGATGCCAACGCTGACTTTATGACGGAGCGCCCTGTGGAGAATATCTACTGGCCGCCCGGGCGCGCCCCGCAGGGCGACTATCAGGTCTATGTGCATCACTATGCGAACAAGGGCGCTCCTGATCCCACGCCCTACACCCTGCGGATTGTGATGAACGGGCGTGTCAGGGAGTTCACGGGCGCGCTCAGTCCGCGTGAGGAGTCGCGTCGCATTCGGGTCAATCCTGCCGCTGTGGACGATTGGGAACCTCTCGCAGGGGATGGCTGGGACTGGCAGGTGTTTCTGATTGTAGGTGGCTGGGGCGCGGCGTTGGGAGTTGCTCTTGCTCTGGGGTTGCGCCTGCCTCAGCGCTGGTTTGGCGCGCCCCCTGAAGCGTTCGGCTGGAAGCCAGTGCTGGGCGGTATGCTGGTCGGGCTGGGGGGCGGCGCGCTCGCAGGGTTACTCGCGCAAGCTGTGTTCAGCCTGCTTTTTGCCGGGAGCCCTGCGATGGCACGGGCGCTGGGGTTTGGGGTTTTGGGCGCTGTGCTGGGCTACGGGCTGGCACGCGGCACACCGAACCTGCCTCCAAGAGCTGCTATGCTTGCGGGGGCTCTGGGCGGGCTGCTGGCGTCAGGCGCCTTTTTCTGGGCGCTCGCCCACGCGACCGATGCCACCGGGCGCTGGCTGGGCGCAGGCATTATCGGGTTGGCGATTGGGCTGATGATTACTTTCGTGCGAATTGTGATGCAGTATGCCGTTGTGCGCTCTGGCGGCGCGCTTCGCCCCTATCGGCTGAGCCAGCGCTATCGGCTGGACGCCCCGCGCCGGTGAGCGCTATCCGCGCCCCATCTCACGGCGCAGCTCGCGCTCAATATCGCGCCGCTTAATGGCTTCGCGCTTATCGTACTGGCGCTTGCCCCGAACCAGCCCAATCTCCACCTTGATTTTGCCGTTGCGGAAGTAGAGTTTGAGGGGGATAAGCGTGTAGCCTTTCTGTTCGGCTTTGCCGCGTAGGCGCTCGATTTCCCACTTGTGCAGGAGCAGTTTGCGCTTGCGTCGCGGGTCGTGCCCGTAGATAGGGGCGTTCTCATAAGGGGCGACATGCATATTCACCAGCCACATCTCGCCATTCTCCACGCGGCAATAAGCGTCCGACAGGCTCACCTTGCCCGCCGCGATGGATTTCACCTCCGAACCCGTCAACACCATTCCCGCCTCGATGGTGTCTTCGATATGATACTCGTGATACGCCTTGCGGTTCGTAGTGATAACCTTCATCCCACCGTCGGATTGCTTTGCCATAGGCGAAGGGAGTATACCCTGAAGGGGGTTGGGTATACTACCTACTGTCGCTCACACGCTCTGAACAGCGATGAAGCGCGGACTGCTAGACACTGATATGCTTTCGGATTACCTCAAGGGTGTGCCGCAGGTTGTGGAGAAGGCACGCCAATATGTGGCGCTATTCGGAGCGCAGGAATTGAGTGTGGTGAGTTATTATGAAGCACATCGTGGATTGGAGTGGGCATCGGCACATCGGAAACTTGATGTGCGCCATTTCAATAGAATAGAGAATTTAGAGATAGAAGATTGGTTTCAGGAGGTTGAGGGTTCCTTATGAAAACCTTTTTCCCTACCGATTTGGGTCCGCGTGCGACTTATGCGCTTCTGACCAGTTGTGTGGCACCTCGCCCGATTGCGTGGGTCAGCACCTGTTCTCCAGAAGAGTGTCCCAATCTCGCGCCGTTCAGCTTCTTCAATGCGGGAGGGGCGAACCCGCCGTCGGTGGTGTTTTCGGTCAGCAACACGCGCGACGGGCGCCTCAAAGACACGCTACGCAATGTGCAGACCACCGGTGAGTTCGTGATTAATATCGCTCCTTATGCGCTGGCAGAGCAGATGAACTGGACCTCTTATGAATACGAGCATGGGGTCAGTGAATTTGAGAAGGTGGGGTTGACACCCATTCCGTCGCAGTTTGTGCGCCCGCCCCGCGTCGCCGAAAGCCCCATTCAGATGGAATGCAAACTGTTCCAGATTATTTCGCATGGTTCGGGGCCTGTGGCGGCGAATTATGTGATAGGTGAAGTGCTGTGCTTCCACATCGCAGGACATCTGCTCAAGGACGCTCCCCTGGTGGATGACCGTGTGGCGGATTTCATTGGGCGTTTGGGCGAATCGTGGTATTGTCGCGTTACGCCTGAGGCGATGTTCTGGTTGCCGCGTCCCGAATCGGCGCCATAGGGGGCTTCCAGCCAAGAATTTCCTCAAGGCGCCGGGCTAAGGTGGCAAGGGGCAAGCCGACCACATTGAAGTAGCATCCGTACACCGCTTCCACCAGCAGGGCGCCGTATTCCTGAATCCCGTACGCGCCTGCTTTATCGAACGGCTCGCCCGTCTGGATGTACCATGCAATCCATTCGTCGGTGAGGGGGCGGAACCGCACACGGGTTCGGGGCGCATCCAGGGTGAGGCGTACGGTTTGCCCGTTCTGACGCAGTAGCAGGCAGAGGGCGGTAATGACGGTGTGCGTGCGTCCCGAGAGGGTTTTGAGCATGGCGGCGGCTTCGGTGGCGTCGGCGGGTTTGCCCAGAATGCGGTTTTCCACGACCACCAGCGTGTCCGCCGCGATGATGAGCGCGTTTGGATAATGGGGCGCGACCGCTTCCGCTTTGGTGCGTGCCAGTTTTTTACCGAGCAATGCGGGGCGGGAAGCGGCTTCGGGCAACCGCTCGTCAATCTCTGCGGGGTGGACGCGAAACGGTTGCCCGAACAGTTTCAACAGTGCCTGTCGGCGCGGGGAAGCCGACGCCAGCACCCATTCGCACATGGGTTCTACAGAATCTCGGCTGCGGTAATCACGCTCTGGGCGATCTCCTTCATGGTTTTGTTCTGGTTGCGTGCCATGAAGTGGATCCGGCGGAACGCCTCGGCTTCGCTCAGCCCAAGCCGATCCATGAGGATGCCCTTCGCGCGCTCGATCAATTTGCGCGTCTCCAGCGCTTCCTGCAGTTCGCGCACCTCGCGGTCCTTGGCTTGCATTTCGCGGAACCGCGCGAGCGCGAGGGTGATGGCAGGCGCCAGTTCCTGCTTGCGGAAAGGTTTGAGCAGGTAGCCATATGCGCCCACCTGAGTGGCTTGGGCGATGAGTTCCTCTTCCGCATAGGCGGTGAGGAACACCACGGCGCATGGGTGCTGCGCCACAATCTGCCGCGCCGCCTCAATCCCGTCCATAACGGGCATCCGAATATCCAGAATCACGACATCGGGACGAGTTTGCAACGCCAATCGCACGGCGTCCTCACCCGTTTCGGCTTCCCCAACCACCTCATAGCCGAGTTGTTCCAGTTGGGTTCGCACCATCACACGGGTCAGTTCCTCGTCCTCGGCAATCAAGATGCGTACAGGGTTTCTTGTTTCCATGCGGGTCTCCTCCTTCTCTCGTTAGGTTCGCTTCGCTCGTTGTTCCACATAGCGCCGTGCCATTTCCAGTTTCCCGGCGGTGGTGTAGCAGGGGCTTTGCGGGGTTAGCGGGAGCGCCACAGGCTCGCCGGTAAACGCCGACTGATAGATAGCGGTAACCAGTTCCAGCGCCTGACGCCCCTCCACGCCCGAGACCTGCGGGGTGCGACGCTCGCACACCGCCCGCAGAAAGTCATGAATCAACGCCGTGTGCCCTGGCAGTTCGCGTTCGGGCACAGTGCGGCAGACTTCGGCAATGCGCAAGAGCCGCTCTTCCTGACGCGAGTAAGGGCGAAAGGGGAACATCTGCACCGTGCCATGTTGCCCCAGCACCAGCATGCGACTCGCGTCGGTTTCCAGTTCCGCGGCTGTGGAAGCGCAAAACACCGCGCGCAGCCCATCCTGCCAGCGGAAGTTTGCCAAACACCAGTCTTCGACCTCAATTTCGTGAGCAATCGTATCGATATGCGCTTCCACTTCGCTCGGCATTCCCAGCAGGTAAATTAGCAGATCGATGTGATGCACAGCCTGATTGATAACGGCGCCGCCGCCTTCCGTTGCCCATTTCCCACGCCAGCTGACCTCGTAGTACACAGGGCGCCGCCACCACAGGCAACTGACCTCCGCATAGAATGGCTTGCCCAGCGCATTGGATTGAATGACCGCGCGCGCCCGCCGCACATCGGGTTCAAATCTTAACTGGAACACCACGCCCAGCAGACGGTTCGCTTTTTGAGCCGCTGCCAGCATCTGATCCGCCTCTTCCAGGCTGGTGGCTAACGGTTTTTCCACCAGCACATGCTTGCCCGCTTTAAGCGCCGTGATGGCATATGGCGCATGAAGATGATGGGGTACACAGAGATGAATCACATGGATATCATCCCGATGGAGCAGGTCTTCATACTCTGTTGTCCACACAGGGATTTGATGGCGTCGGGCGAACGCGCGGGCGCGGTCTTCATCGATATCGGCGACGCCAACCAGAGTCGCTTCGCCCTTGAGTTGTTTTACCGCTTTTGCGTGAGCGCTGGCGATACCGCCTGCACCCACAATCCCAACGCCTATTCTTTCCATTACCGGCTCCTGTTGCAGGACAAGGTCTTGCCAGCGTGAACGGGCATCGCCATGTCTTTATTGTACCCGTTTGCGCAGGCGAATTCAACCGTTTTCTGCGCAGCGCTCGGCTTCGGCTTCAATTTCGATTCCACCCCGTGGGTACTGACGCACCACAACACGCACATAGCGGGGTTGAATCGCTGCCACAATGTCATCCGCAATTCGCGCAGCGAGCGACTCCGCATAGGCGCCCTCGTCCCGATACGCCCACAGGTAAAACTTCAGCGCCTTCGACTCCAGACACAGCTGATTCGGGATATACTCGATGATGACCTCGCCAAAGTCGGGCTGACCGGAACGCGGGCAGATGGCGGTGAACTCGCGCGCGTGAAAACGCACCTTGCTGACCGCTGGCGCTGGGAACGCTTCATGTTTCAGCACCTCCACCGCCTCCGCGAGACTGCGTGGGCGAGGCATCGGTCCCGAACGCGGCAACCAGTAGTTCTCCGGCATAGCAGTAATTGTACCTCCAGAAGCGGCTCGGCAGGTGGTGTATAATAAAGCATCAGGCAAAATCGAAAAAATTGATAGAGGCAGAGCAATCATGCAGCAGGACGACCTGAACCGCCTCATTCATCAGGCGCAGGCAGGCGATGAGCATGCGATGGACGCCCTGTTAGCGTATGCTCTTCCCCTGATAGAACGGTATCTGCGGGGGCGAATCCGTTCCGTGCCCGATCGGGAAGATGTGGCGCAGGAGATTTTGCTCCGTGTCGCACGGGCGCTACCCCACACGACCCTGACAGCGCCCTTTGAACACTGGGTAATGCGAATCGCAAGCAACTGCGTGCGCACTTATTATCGGCGTGCTGCCGCGCGCCATGAGTTATCTCTGGACGATTTGACCCAGAGGGAGTCGGAGCTGCAACGCGAGGACAGTTTCGCGAGTCTCATAGAGCGGATTGCACAGGAGCAGCGTGCAGACCAGATGAAGGACATCATACGCCGCGTCTGCTCGGATGCAGAGCGGCGTGTCCTCTGGCTGTGCGCACAGGGCGAGTCCTGTGAGACGGTGGCGCAGATGCTGGATATGAGTGCAAACACGGTGCGCTCGCACCTGCTGCGGGCGCGGGCGAAGGTGTTGGCGTATCTGGTGCAGCATCAACCGCACCTGCTGGGCGGGCGTGAACGGATTGCGGCTGCCATCCAGCGAGCGCAACAGGAAGCCCCGCCTGCTGAGCAACTCACGGCAGCCGAAATGCAGGCGCTGGCGGCGATGCCTCCTCCCAATCAGGCGCTCCTGCGGAAAGCGTGCCTCAAGATTGCACGCTTCCTGACGATGGAGTAGGAAACCTGCACGCCACAGCGAAGGAGCAATCATGATACTGATGGACTGGGATACGGAGCGAGCCAATACAGAGCCTTGCCTGACCGCAGAGCAGCTCATCGATGTGGTGGAGCGCGGACGGCGCAGTCGCCATTATCACACGGTTGTGGAACATGTGATTTTCTGTCCGACCTGCCGCGCCACCTACAAGGAGATGCTGGCAACGGAGCAGCTCGTGCGTCGGATGCGACGCGCGCGTTGGCGAACGGTCTGGCGTCCTGCGTTTGCTTTCGGTATGGTGTTGGCGCTGGCGATTGCAGTCTGGTGGCTTCTGCGCCCTGCGCCCGTGCCTGCGGGATTCCGCTGGGTGAACGGCGTGCCGTATGAGGGTGCCGTGCGCTTGCCTGATTGGGCGCATTCTGCAGTCGCACTGTTTGAGAACCCGCCCAGCGGTGTGCGGAGTGCCCCAGCGCCCGAATCGCCAATTCGTCTCAAGACCCCATCGCCGCGCCAGGCGGTGGTGGCGACCCTGACCCCTGTCTTTGAGTGGGAGCCTCTGGTGGGCGCCACAGGCTACCGTGTGTCGCTCACGGATGCTTCAGGCAATGGCATCCTACTCCGTGTAAATAACACGCGCGCCCAGACGGCTCAGCCGCTCCGTGAAGGCGAGACCTATACCTTGTTGATTGTGGCGCGTGTGCCCGACGCGCTTCCTGGTGAGGAGCCGCGCCTGCGCTATGTCTTTCGTACGCTCTCGGCAGCGGAGCGCGAGCGCTATGAGTGGGCGCGCGCTCACGCCCGAACCGCGCCGATTGCCAGTGCGATGATTTTCTATCAGCTCGGTTTCTATGAGGAAGCGCGGCGCGCGCTGCCCGACCAAAGCGACGATCCCCGAATTCGGCGCTGGAGGGAGGTTCTGGAACGCGAGTGATTCGGCTCCAACAAAGCCTGCCGCCTGGCTGGAGCCAGGCAGAATGGGATTGGCTCACGGCGTTAGCGCGGGCGCCCGATTCGGCGACGCGGACCCGCCTGATGCGCCAGCACCCCGAACGGCTCACCGCCGCGTTTGTGGAGTCGCGACTGCAGGCAGTCGCGCCCGAATCGCCTGCGGTAGCCCAGAGGCTCCTGACTCCCGTTCGAGGGCTTCTCATCGTGGCAGATTCGTTGCGCCAGCCGCGCGTTCAGGGACTCGCGCGCCTCATCCACGCAAGGCTGCTGGGTGCCCTCTACCGCTATGAGGAGGCGGAGCAGACTCTCAACGCGGCAGAAGGGTTCCTTCAGCGAGCCAATGCGCCGCGCGAGCGGGGACAACTGGTGCTTCTGCGTGCCACCTTTGCCTTGGAACGTGGGCAGTTCGCACGCACGCGCTCCCATCTGGAGCGCGCTTACGCCCTCCTGCAGCAAGCTGGAGATACAAAGTCGCTCATCCAGTGCGACTATTTCTGGGCGCTCTACTACCGTGCAACGGGCGTCCCCGAAAAAGGCATGCCCTATCTCCAGCGTGCGCTGGAGCGTGCGCGCAAAGCACGCGACTCCAACGCCGAGGCGAAGATATGGATGGCGATGGGCATCCTTCATCGCGGCATGGAGCAGTATGACGACGCTCTTTATGCCAACGAACAAGCCCTGCGCCACGAAACGCACCCTCTCGAACGCGCACGCCTGATTGCGAATATCGGACTGGTCTACTGGTCGATGGGGTTGTATTCCGAAGCGCGCGCCCACTACTCTCAGGCGATGCCCATCTTCCGCGAGGCGCAATCTCTAAGGGATGTCGCGACCTGTCTGATGAATAGCGGGCTATTGTTGCAAGCGGAGGGCGACACTCAGGGCGCGCTGGAGGCGTACGATGAGGCGCTCCAGATTTCCCAGCAGATTGGCGACGAGTACGGTGTGGCGTTTTGTGAACTGAACCGCGCCAGCGCCCTGATTGAAGCCAAACGCGACGCTCAGGCGCTGGAAGCCGCCCGCCGCGCCAGCGCCATGCTCGCACGACTCGGAGCGCGAATGGAGCTGGCTATCTGCCGAATCAATCAGGTAAGCGCGCTCATACGACTGGGACGCTATGCGGAGGGGGAAACGGTAGCGCGTCAAACTCTCCAGCAGGGCGCAGTTAGTCCCCTCTATGCCGTGCAGCTGCGGTATCTGCTTGGTGAGAGCCAGCGTCGCCAGAAGCGTTTCGCCGATGCGGAGCGAAACTACGCGCAATGCCTGACGCTTCTGGAGAGGCTTCAATCGTTTCAGGAGATCCCTGCCGAGGAGCGCAGTCTCTATCTGGCGAAACTGCGCGAGGTCGTAGCGGGGATAGGCGTTTTCTGGGCGCAACGCAAGCAGTTTTCACGGGTCTTTGCGGTGTGTCAGCAGGGTAAAGGGACAACTCTGCGCTTGTTGCGCCCTGCGAAAACAGCTTCGGCATTACCCCTCTCAGAGCAGACGCGGTTGGATCGCCTGCAGCAGCGCTGGGAACAGGCGCAGAACCAGATGCAGAACGCGCGCACGACCACCGAAAGACGCCGCTATCAACGCGCTTACGCGCAGGCTTACGCTGAGTGGAGCCGACTGCGCCAGCAGCTCAGTCGCCGATACCCGCGCTGGCAACTCCAGCAAAGCGCGCCCCTCACGGTTGAGCAAATCCCGCTGGAATTCAGCACAGCCGTTGTGGAGTATCTCATGGGTGAGGATGCCATCGCCATCGTGTGCCTGACGGCTCAAAAGGGGCGCCGCATGATGGAAGGTGCGCTGACCCCACTGCCTCGCGAGCGCCTGGAGCAGACCGTGCGCCAGCTGCTGGACGCTCTGGAGCGCGGGGAGAGCCTGAGCGCGCTTTTACCCCTCGCTCGAAACCTTTACAATTGGCTCATCCGTCCCATAGAGCCGCTGCTGCAAGGGCGAACCCGGTGGGTCCTGTGTGGGGATGGAATTTTGCACAGCGTGCCGTGGAGCGCTCTCGTGGATGCTCAGGGACGCTATCTCATCGAGCGCGCGGCTTTGTGTAGTGCGCCGTCCGCCTCGGTGTGGAGTCAACTTGTGCGCGCCTCCCGTCGTCCGCTGGAACGCCCCCTGATGGTCGCGCTCTCCGAGTTTGAAGGAACGGTGGTGGATGCCCGCGCGAAACTGGGACCTCTGCCAGGAACACGACGCGAGCAGCAGGTGGTGCGCCGCCACCTGCGTTCTCTAAATTTGCTAACCGAGTCGCAGGCAACCCGCGAGCGTGTTCTTCAGGCATTGCCTTCCGCTTCGCTGATACACATTGCGACGCATGCTTTGCCAAATAACAACGCCCCCATGCAGAGCGCGTTTGCGCTTCATCGGGGCTGGCTTTATGCGCAGGATGTGGCGGCGCGTCCACTGAAGGCAGACCTGGCGATTCTGTCGGCGTGTAACACGGCGCAGGGCAAGGTCACGATGGACGGCTTGATGGGTTTGGGATGGGCGTTTCTTTTTGCAGGGTGTCGTAGTGTCGCTACCACGCTCTGGAAACTTCCCGACGAAGGCATCGAGGTGTGGATGGATGCCTTCTATGCGCGATATCGTGGCGGTGCATTGCCTGCCCAGGCAGTGCAGGCGGCATGCCTGTGGATGCTCAAGCACCCTCGATACGCCCATCCACGCTATTGGGGCGCCTGGAGCGTCATGGGAGCTGGCTGAGTTGATTTCGTTTCGCATGGTACACTTATGGCATGCCACAGCTCGCGCAAGTTACCCTGACAGTCAGCGCGCAACGCTTGCTGGAGTTAGCCCGCGAACGCGCGGCGCCCCACAAGCCCGATGCACGCCACCTGCTCATCGTTTTTCTTCAGCGACATGTGCTGATGGCACTCCAGATTGCTCCCGACCTCGATGTGAACGCTTTGCTCCAGAGTGTGGAAGAGGAACTCACGGGCAACAACCTCCAGTATGCCACGCCCCTGGAGGAGGTGCTGCTGCTGGCTTATAAGATAGCACAGGAGGAAGGGGAAAACGACGTCGATTCCATCCACATCGGGCGGGCGTTGCTAATTTTGCGCGGGATTGGCGCTCCTGTGGAAGCGAAAGGCAACCTGCTCAGTCAGTTCGGATTGAACTTGACCGAGATGGCACGAAGCGGCGCGTTGCCGCATGTGGTGGGGCGCGATGAGGAGATTGCCCAGCTGATGGAAATCCTGTGTCGCCCGATTAACCCCTATGCTGTGCTGGTGGGGCTGGAGGGCGTGGGCAGGCGAGCGGTGGTGCATGGACTGGCGGAACGAATCGCGCGCGGGGAAGCGCCAGAAGTTTTGCGCGATCGCCCTGTATTCAGCGTGCCCCAGATTTTTGATCACCCCAGCTTTTATGCGGGGCTTGTGGAGGAAGCCAGCAAGCAGAACGCGATTCTCTATATTGAGCCTTTTGAGGCGTTTTTGAACGCGCCGATGCCCCAGATTGAGGGACTGCGCTGGAGTTTCCTCTCGGAGCTGGTGGTGCGGCGCGTGCCTGTAATCGGGGCGGTCTCCAGTGTGGAGCTATTCCGACGACAAATCGGTCGCTCGCCCGATCTGCTCAAGCGGTTCCAGCCTGTGTTGGTGCATCCGCTCAGTGCGGCAGAGACACTGGAAGTGTTGCGCCAGCTGGCAGCGAAGTTTTCCGAGCAGCTGGCGCTGGAGTTTCCCGACGAAACACTGCAGACGATTGTGCGCGTCGCCGAGGAGCATATCCTGCACCGTCCTTTTCCCGATAAGGCGATTCTGTTGTTAGACCATGTGGTGGGGCGCGCCCAGACCCAGAACCTGCGCACCGTGCCGCCGAAGGTGGTGTGGGAATCTGCCAGCCTCGTAACGGGGCTACCGATAGGGGCTGGGGAGCAGTCGATGCTGGAGCGCATCAAGGGGTTAGAGAGCGCACTCAAATCGCGCGTGATAGGGCAGGACGAAGCGATTGAGACGCTGGTGCGGATTTTTAGTATGAAAATCCGCCGCCTGGACCTGCGCCCCGAACGCCCCAACGGTGTGTTTCTGTTTGTGGGACCGACAGGCGTGGGCAAGACCGAAACGGCGCGTGTGCTGGCGGAATATTTCTTCGGCTCTTCAGAGCGCATGCTGCGGCTGGACATGAACCAGTTTTATGAGCGCCACACGTCCGCGCGGCTGCTGGGCGCCAAGTTCGGCTATGTTGGCTTCGAGATGGGCAGTCCGCTGCTCGATTTCGTGGCGGAAAACCCCTTCTGCGTGGTCCTGTTAGATGAGATTGAGAAGGCGCATGAGGATATTCACAAACTCTTTTTGCAGATTTTTGACAACGGCGCGATTACCGATGCTCAGGGACGACGGGTGTCGTTCGCTGACGCGATTATTATTATGACCTCCAACCTGCGCCCCGAAGAGGAGGTGGGGTTCCGTCGTGGCTCTCCCTCACTGGAGGACTGGCGCAAGGCGTTCGCGGAGCGGTTCGCCCTTGAGTTCATCAATCGTGTGGATGCCATTTGCGTTTTTCGCCCACTGGAGAAAGAGCATATTCGGCGGATTATCACCGAGCGGTTCCTGCCGCGCATTCAGCAGATTTACGCCGCCCGCAAGATACGGCTGGAGGTCGCGCCCGAAGCGATTGAGTGGCTGACCGAGCGTGGCTATCACGAGCGTTACGGCGCCCGCGAGCTGGAGCGCACGGTAGAGCGCGAGCTGATGATGCTGATGGCGCCCCAGATTCCCGCGATGCTGGACACGCTGGGGCAGGTGGAGCGTACGGTGAAAGTCGGCTTACAGGGTAGTCGGCTCGTGGTGGAGAGTGGAGGTTGATTTTTTGCGAGTACAACCAGCTCCCACCATCCGAAATCAGCTTGAGGTGGAATCCTCTTCTGGAGCATGCGACTCATAGTCTGTAGACTTTTATGTTCCATGCGTTCCATAATTAGAGTGTGGTGCTTCAAGATCAGATTGTAAAAGCCTTTGGGATGGCAGTACGAAGAGTCCGCCTTGAGAAGGGAATTTCGCAGGAAGAGCTTGGCTACCGTGCAGGTCTGCACCGGACTTACATAGGAGCTGTGGAGCAGGGCAAGCGAAACATCACTCTTCGCTCAGCGATTAAGATAGCAAGCGCCCTTGGAATACAGCTGGACGTGCTCTGTTGCAAAGATACCTGAGTCCCTCCCCTGCGCCGCTCCCCCAGACCCTT
>CAZQPV010000004.1:6575-39657 GCA_964595265.1 uncultured Fimbriimonadales bacterium | reverse complement strand
CCGTTTGCGCGTACCTCCTGCATAATTATACCCCACTTGGGGTACGCGCAGGGTAGTTAGCGTAGCTAAATAATCAATGGCGGGCATCCCTGACGCCGAGTTGTCTCGCGCTCCTGGGACTTCCGTGTGCCCACGAAGGGCAGGGTCTAATTCCCCTCGCTTGCCGCAGAAACAGAGGGCGAGAGCATCTTAATGTCCTGTGGAGTACCCTGACTCAGAACCCCCAAAGCGAACCTGAACTCTGCAGGAAACCCTTAGTTGCTGGCGAAATGGAAACCACCTATGGCTGTGGTGGACGAACTTCAGAAGGCGCGCCAGACCGCTGAAGAGGTTGCCGCCGAAGAACATCGGTTTGAGGACGGGTTCACCTTCCGAACCGTTCTCGGACTTCTGTTTGTGGCGTTTGTGATGTTGCCTGGCAGCATCTACATGGGTCTGGTGGCGGGTGTGGGCTTGGGCGCGGCGGCAGAGTGGGTTACGATTGTGCTGTTTGCGGAAGTGATGCGCCGCTCGCTCCAGCCTCTAAAACGGCAGGAAATCTACATGCTTTACTACATCGCCGCCTCGCTGACGGCGATGGGGATGGGGGCTTATGGCTTGTCGGGCGGTCCGCTCCAGTGGAAAATCTGGGATCAGTTTTTCGTGCAGTCGGCGCCTGCCGCGCCGATTGCGAAAGAGATTCCCCACTGGGCGGTGCCAGCTCCCGATTCCGAGGCACTGCGGCTCCGCACCTTCTTTCACCCTGACTGGGCGCTTCCGCTGCTGGTGTTGCTGATTACGGAGATTCTGGGGCGCGCGAGCTGGCTGAGCATGGGATACTTGATGTTCCGCGCGACCTCCGATGTGGAACGCTTGCCATTCCCGCTGGCGCCTGTGGCTGCCTCGGGCGCGCTGGCGCTCGCGGAGGCAGGACGCCGCGAGGAATCGTGGCGCTGGGGCGTGTTCTCCACAGGCGCCGTGATTGGCATGGGCTTCGGCGTGTTCTATGTGGGCATCCCCGTGTTCACGGGCGTGCTGTTCGGGAACGCCGTAACGCTAATCCCCATCCCATTTTTAGACCTCACACAGAATGTAGAGAACGCCCTGCCAACCGCTATCGTGGGCGTCTCCATCAATCTCGGCGAGGTGTTGATGGGGTTCGTCCTCCCCTATCAGATTCTGATTGGCGCTGCCATCAGCTCGGTGCTGACCTATGTGGTGGCGAACCCGATTCTGTACCGCGCAGGGCTTATCCCCAGCTGGCAGCCCAACTCGCCTGCCCTGCAGACCAAACTCTCGGCAGACCTGGATTTCTGGCTGGCGATTATTGTGGGGCTGCAGCTGGCAGTGGCGGTGATTGGGGTGATGATGGTGATTAAAACCGTGCGCGAATTTCGTTTGGCGCGGAATCTGCAGGCGCGCGGCGCCACACCGCCTCCCGGACGCGGCGACCCGCCCCTGTGGATTCCAATAGGGGTCTGGTTCGTCTCGGTGATTGCTTATATCATGCTCTGTCGGTGGCTTGTGCCCGATTTCCCGCTGTGGATTGTGGGTGTGTTCGGCTTGCTCTGGAGTCCTCTGAACAGTTATGTCTCGGCGCGCATGATCGGGATTACGGGGCAGGGGGTTTCCGTGCCGTTCCTGAAAGAGGTCGCGGTCATCAGCAGCGGCTATCCGAAGGTGGACATCTGGTACGCTCCGCTGCCGCTTTATGACCATGGCTGGGCGGCGCAACGCTTCCGCGAGGTGGAACTCACCGGCACGAAGTTCACCAGCATTTTCAAGGCGGAAGTGGCGATGTTCTTCGTGATTCTGGTCGCCAGCTTCCTGTTCTGGTCGTTCTTCTGGAGCGCCAGCCCCATTCCCTCTACTCTGTTCCCCTATGCGCAGAAGATGTGGCCGTATTATGCGCAGATGGAAGCCGTATGGAAACAGATTAACCGCCCCGACAGCGCGATGCGCGAGCTGGTGCTGGGCGCGCTGAACATTCCGCGTATCGGCGCAGGGTTCCTCGCAGGGCTGGCCCTGTTCTGGGTCTTCAACACCTTCAAGTTGCCAATTCTACTCTTCTATGGGCTGGTTGGGGGCGTGGGGCAGCTGCCCCATTTCACGCTTCCGCGCCTGCTGGGCGCATGGCTCGGACACCGCTACTTCAAAAAGCGCTTTGGCGAAGAGAACTGGTTCCGCTACGCGCCCGTGCTGCTGGCAGGATTCTTCTGCGGCATGGGGCTGGTCGGGATGCTGGGGATTGCGCTGGCGCTCGTGGCGAAGTCGGTCTCCGTGCTACCCTTCTGATGGGCTATAATTAGGGGTATGGAGGGATTCCGAATGAAGAAACATTTCTGGTTCTTAGTGTTCGCCATTGCAACAGGGTTTGGGTATGGACAAGGCAAACCACCCAAGGCTCCTGTGCTACCCGAAAGCACTCACAAGCTGGAGTCAGAGCAGCTAACGAAAGTAGCGAATTTGCTCTCCAAAGCCAGTTTTGAGGAAGCCAGCCATCTGGTCAAAGGGGTTGGAATTGCGAATCCGATACGGGTCTATGCGAGCTGGTTCACCATTCCCCCAGAGCAACGCGAAGCGTTCCGCAACGCCGCGCGTCTGGCTGTGGAAAACTGGAATAAGGCGCTGGGAGGCAACCCCCGCATCGAGTGGACCGATGATGAAGTCAGCGCCGATGTGCAGATTGTCTTCGAAGAAGATGTCGCCGAGATTACAGGCGGTCAGTTCCGCCTGATGCACGGCAAAGCCAAACTGATGCTGCCCCCTGATAAGGGCGAACGACGGCGCGTGCGGGCACGAATCGCCACCTATATCCCCTATACCGAGATGCCCATGAGCGAGAAAGCGATTGCGCATCTCGTTGGACAAGCGATTGGCGCTTATCTGGGGCTGGGCGAATCGCAAAAAGACAACGAGATTATGGGTCCTGTGTGGAACACGGAAGACCTGCCAGTGGCTCCTACGGAGAGCGAGGTACAGGCGGTGCGTGCGCTGATGGAGGCGCGCAATCAGTTGATAGACTTCGCCAATCGGCGCGTGGCGGTCTACATGCCCAAGCCGCGTATCGAGATTGAACCGATGGAACACGACTTTGGCAATATCATGCAGGGCGAAAAGGTCAAGTTCACCTTCCGTATCCGCAACACGGGCGACGCGCCGCTGGAAATTAGCGCACGCCCCAGCTGCGGCTGCGTCGTGCCCCAATATGACCGTGTTATTCAGCCCGGGCAGGAAGGCAAACTGGACGCCGAGATGAACTCCGCAGGGTTCCGAGGGGCACAAATCAAAACGATTCAGGTTACCAGCAACGACCCCGACCAGCCGAACCTCACCCTGCGCTTGACCGCCTTCATCCGCACCGCCGTGGAGGTACGCCCCAGCGAGACCCTGCAGATGAGTCTCAAAATGGGCGAGCCAACGGTGCAGGAGGTGGAAATCGTCTCCAACGCCGACCAGCCGCTGGAAGTGCAGGAAGTTATAGTGAACGTGCCCTACGCCAAAGCCGAAGCCCAAAAAGTGGGCGACAAGACCACCAAGATTATTATCACGGTGAATCCCGATGCGCCTACGGGGCGAGGGAATTTTATAGTGATGGCGCGCACGAACCTGCCCTCTTCGCCGACGGTCAACATCAATGTCATGACCGAGAAGGGCATCGTGGCGACGCCAACCACCGTGTTCTTCGGCGCGATAGGCTCCGCCACACCCCTTCCCATCGAGCGAGTCGTAACTCTCACCCGAAGCGATAAGGGCTTTCAGGTGAAAAAGTTTGAGGTGGACGACCCGAATATCGAGGTCAAACACGAATCCGACCCGGAGGGCAAACAACATCGGTTCATCCTGCGCTACAAGGGCGGCTGGGCGCAGGGCACCATCCGCCGCACCCTCCGAATCGAAACCGATGACCCCCAGCAATCGGAGATTCGCGTGAACCTGATGGCGAACATCCTGCCTGCAGGCTCGTAAACCCCGTGTAGGGGCGCACCGCCGTGCGCCCCTATTTTGAATCGTTTTGGGGGGTCTCCTTCAACGGCACAAAGTAACCAAACTCGTAGCGCCGCTCTATACCAGGCGCTAGGAAGAAACGAAAACCATACACTGTGGCGGTGTAGACTTTCTTGCTCACGATCGTTTCCCCCGATTCAAGAAGACGCGATTCGATATCCGAGAAGTTGTCGATGCCCTCCCTGGTGTGGGTTATCCGAAAACCTCTTTCCGTAAGAAGTTGAATTTGACGCGGTTTTTTAGGCGATCCCAGAAGCGCAAAACCGCTTTCTGGGGGTATGGAACCTGCGTCACCATACCAGTCCACAAACAGCCATTCACGGGGTCCCAAGAAGGTACACCTGCTGGGGGGATTGAGCAAGCGGTTCGGGTGCGGGAACAGAGGCTCTAAGGCATGTTCAAACGCCTTGCGTTGCGTGGGAGTCAGCGTGCGCAAAGGCAGGAACTCTCCTGCCAGCACTGCCTGGCGCTGAGCAGGGCTGAGGGTCGACCAGAAGCGTAGCAGAGGCAAATTGTCCAGCGGCTCTATAGGGAAGCGCACAGCCAGCTTCATCTCGAAGAAAATACGGTTCTCCAGCAGCCATTGATAGGACTTCTCGTCCAGCGCAGCCACAAAACGCGCGTAGTCGTCTATCGTGAGCGCGCCCTCTTTCTGAAACTTTGTCTCCAGCTCCCGGATAGGCGCCTCAGGCAGCTCTACGGCACGCCACGCCCAGTAGTGCTTGCGACGCCCCAGAAGATAGTCGCCCTCCCGACGCATCCAGTAGGCATCCTTCAAGCCTTCAATTATGTTGAAGGCGCTGAGGTCGCCACCTAATTCCCGCATGCTCAGTCGGTACGCATCCGCCACAATCGGTATGCCGTACCGCCATGCGAGCAGTTCCAGCAGCTGGGTGTCCATCACAAACTCGCGCATGAGCTCTTGATCTTGAAACGGCTGCCAGTCGAGTGGAATCGGCTTGCGGTCGGGCAGGGGTTTCAACTGCTGGAGCCATTTCTGAAGCGACTCCGCGGGCTCGCTCCACTGGTTCCACTCCTGAATCAGGCGCGACCGATTGAGAATTGCCGGGTCCAGAGGGATACTCAGAGTGCGATACTCAAGAGCATGTTCACATCGGCTATGGCTCCCAGCGAACTGCACCTCCCTCTCAATCCCCATCTGGCACAGAATCTGGTTCGAATGGGGTGAAAGGCGGTAGCAGATGCTGATTCGGTTGATTCGCCGCTGACGGAAGTACTCGCGCTCCCATTCGCCCATCTCGGACTCGACTCTTTCCAGCACTTTCTTTTGCTTCGCCTCGTACCACTCCATAAACGCGGGCGGGATGGCGTTCACTCCTGTGCTGGGATGGGTGCTGTAGGTCAGCGTTTCGCCATTAAGCAGGCGCGCGATGTGCGCAGGCGGAAGCATCCCTATCAGGGCTTCATCGAGGTTGTCTCCAAAGGGGGATTCGAGACTGAATAGAATTGAAAACTCGAGGATATGGAGTGAGGTTTCGGCATCTCCATCGGTTTGTCCTGGTTTCAGGGTTGCCCGAAGGGCTTCGAGGCGTTTTTCACGCTGTTCGGGGGTCATCGCCAGCACGCGGCGCGCGATGTTGATGTAAGTTTCCACTCCTTTGTGCTTGGCTTCCTTTGCGAGGCGGGCTGCCTCCTCTTCCAGCGCTATTTCCCTAGAGGGGCGCTCTACCCGATACCCGTCTTCATAGGTCTCCCAGCGCAGTCGGAACAGCTTCGCAATCATTGTCAGCACTTCGTGCGCGGGGCGGTTCTCCACGAAAATCGCGACCTTCTCGTTCCGAAAGCGGTCGGGGCACACCAGCGGCACGCCCACCTGCTTTTGAATCGCTTTGAGTGCGTCCGGGAGCGGCTCTATGCGGAGCCAGACGGTGACGGGCTTCTGCAATCGGGCATCCTGCGATAAATCGGCAACGGGAGGTGTCTGTGCCAGCCCGACCCCCAGCGTCAGCATCAGCATCCACAGCCGTCGCATTCTAGGGACCTCCTGCAAAATTCCTGTTGTGATGTATTATACCTGCCCACCGCTCTGGGGTTCAAGGGGGAGATTCTTGCTCAGAAACGGCGGCAGAATATGGCATAACGCTTGTGATGCAGTGGACAGCATGGCGCGTTGTGAAAAACGTCATCGGGTACGCCTTGTGGCGGTTGGGATTGCGATGGCGACAGCTGCCCGTCGGTCAGCGGTTCGCGCTGACGATGTTCGCACTGATTCTGCTGCTTCTGTTGCCCTACCAGTGGTATACCCTCACCCATTTCAAGCAAGCCCTGCAGACCCAGCAGGAGATGACGGTACAGGTACAGGTCAAAACCGCGCAGGCGCTGCTGTACCACGACACACAGGCGCTGCTAAGCAACTGCGAAGACTATTCGGTGTGGGAAGAGTTTCGGGACGCGATTTTGGAGCGCGATCTGCGCTGGATCCGTGTGAACACAGTGGATTGGGCGCATCAGCACTTCTACCTGGATGTGGTGGCAGTGTTCGATATGCGCGGGAAGCTGGTGCTGTCCACCTCCATACTCCCCCGTCCGATGGCAGAGCCATCACACCCTCTTTTTCGCAGGGCGCTGAAAGGCTCCAGCGGCGTGGGCTATATGCGAATCGGTTACTCCATCTATCAGGTCGCCTATGCGCCTGTGCTGGGCGAAAACTATGCGCCGCCGCAGGGGGGCGTGCTGCTGATGGCGAAGCGCCTGGATGATGCCCGCCTGACCCGATTATGGGGATATCTGGGCGCGCGCGTTGCCCTGCGCACGCAATCCCCGCGACTCAACGACCCAAGCCGCTACGAAGTCGCCCCTGAGCCTTCAAAAGAGGGCGAAGTGGAGGCATGGTTACCCCTTTATGATACAAACCGCCAGCTAATTGGCTACCTGCATATTCAGCCGCCTCAGGAACAGGTGCAACATTTCCACCGCTCCGTCAAGGAAACCCAGCAGTCTCTGCTGCTGGCGGGGGTTGGGATTACCCTGTTCGCCAGCCTTGTGATGATAGGTTTGCTAAGACGGCATCTGCACGCTTTTGTGGCGGCGGCGCACCAGATCGCGCAGGGGAATCTATCCGTGCGCGTGCCCTATCCTGCGCGGGATGAGTTCGGCGCGCTGGCGCGTGCTTTTAATCACATGGCAGACCAGCTTCAAAGTGCGTTTGAGAAACAGTCGGCGCAGCGTCAGGAGATCGAACAGCAAAAAGAGGAGCTGGAGCAGCTCTATCAGCAACTTCAGGAAGCCAACCGCGAACTGGAATATTTGAATCATGAGCTGGCGGAGGCGAACCGTGTGCTGGCGCTGGCAGCCACCACCGACGGCTTGACAGGGCTGAAGAATCACCGCGCGTTCCATGAGGCGCTGACCAGCGCGGTGAAGATGGCAGAACGCCTTGGGCAGCCGCTCGCCCTGATTATGCTGGATGTAGACCACTTCAAGCGGTTCAACGACACTTTCGGGCACCCTGCGGGCGACGAACTTTTGAAGCAGGTTGCAGAAGTGTTGAAGCGTTTCGCCCGCGCTTACGATGTGCCTGCGCGGTATGGGGGCGAAGAGTTTGCACTGCTGCTGCCCAACACAAACTTAGAGGAGGCGTTGCGCGTTGCCGAGCGCCTACGCCAGCAGATTAGCGCGATTATCAACCCCTACGCGCCCATCACCGCCAGCCTGGGGGTAGCAGCCTATCGGCATGGGAGCTCGCCCGCAACGCTTCTCTATGAAGCCGACGCGGCGCTCTATCAGGCAAAGCAGGGCGGTCGGAACCGCGTGGAAGTCTATCGCGCCGAACCGCCCCAGGAAGCCGCCTAAGATTGCGGACACGGAGCCATCGCTTGACCGCCGTGGTGTTGGGGGGGTGCGTCGCGCTCAATCGGCGCGCCCACAAGGTTGCCCCACTCAGTCCAGCTGCCGTCGTAGTTGCGCACTTCGGGGTAGCCCAGCAGATATTTCAGCACGAACCATGTGTGCGCAGAGCGCTCGCCAATGCGGCAGTAGGTAATCACCTTCTTGTCGGGTGTAACGCCCAGCGACTCGTAGAGTTGGCGCAGCTCTTCAGGCGATTTGAAAGAGCCGTCTTCCCGAACTGCCTGCGCCCACGGGATGTTCACCGCGCCCGGGATGTGTCCCCCACGCTGAGCGGTTTCCAGCAAGCCAGGCGGCGCCAGTATCTCGCCCGTATACTCCTGGGGGCTACGCACATCCACCAGCGCGACATCAGGGCGGTTCAAACTCTCAAACACCTGCGGGAGCAGGGCGCGTAAGGCGAGGTTCGGCTCCTTCGTGCGATACTCCGTGCGGGGGTAGCGCGGTACTTCTTGCGTGATGGGACGCCCTTCCAGAAGCCACTTCTTACGCCCGCCGTCCATCAAGCGGACATCCTCATGCCCATATAGCTTCAGCAGCCAGAAGGCGTACGCCGCGAACCAGTTGTTGTTGTCTCCATACAGGATAATCGTGTGGTCGTTGCGAACACCATATTCACTCAGCAGGGATTCCAGCGCTTCTCGCGAGAGAATATCGCGCCGCACGGGGTCCTGCAGCTGGGTCTGCCAGTTCCAGCCGACGGCGCCAGGGAGATGACCCTGCTCATACGCTGTTGTGTCCACATCTACCTCCACAATCCGCACACTCGGAGCATCCAGATACTCCGCCACCCAATCGGTGGTCACCAGCACAGACTCGCGATTCTCCATAGCCATTCCACCTCCGATATTTAGCAGGGGTAAATTATACCCTGAGGGCGCCACGACTTAACCTTCGGGCACTTCTTCAAACACGCGGCTGAGAGAGATTTTCCATATCAGGTAGGTGGCGGCGAGCGTAATCAGAAACAGCAGCCATGCCATCGCGCAGGCGTGCCCGAACCGAAAGAACTGAAACGCATTCTGGAACAGATAAAGCGCGTAGAACAGGGTGCTGTTTTCGGGACCGCCCTGTGTGGCAATAAAAGTCTGCGTGAAATACTGAAACGCGCCGATCACTCCGATAATCACCATGTATTGAATCACGGGGGCAATCTGGGGCAGGGTGATGTGCCGAATGAGCTGCCATCCGCGAGCGCCATCGATCAGCGCCGCCTCGTAAAGATGGCTGGGCACGCCCTGTAGCGCCGCCAGATAGATGACCATCACGCCCCCAATCGCCCATAGATCCATCACAATAAAGCCCCACTTGGCGGTGGCAGGGTCCGTAAACCACAGAATCGGCGCAAAGCCCAGCTGGGTCAGTGCCTGATTGAGGGGAACCGCCAAGCCGTTTTGAGGGTTCAGCACCCACAGCCAGAGGAACGCCGTCGCCACCGCAGGCACGACCGACGGGAGATAGAACAGCGTGCGGTAGAGCGCCTGCCCCCGCAAGCGCTGATTGAGCAGCAGCGCCAGTCCAATCCCCAGCACCACGCTCAGCGGCACCTCGATGAGCATAAAGAGCGTGTTGCCCACAGAGCGCCAGAAGTAGTCCGCATCGGCGAGCAGGGCGCGATAGTTTTCCAGCCCCACCCATCGCGGTGCGCCCAGCACCCGATAGTCCGTGAAACTGAAGTAGAGGGTCGCCAGAATCGGGTAGAGCGTGAAGAGCATGAAACCCGTCAGCCACGGCAGTACGAACAGGTAGCCGTAGAGCGTGCGTCGGGTTTCAAGGCGCATTTCAATCTGAGATAATCTCCCAGCGGAGGTCCATCTCGTCCCGGTCGCCCAGCGCCTGACTCAACAGCGCCACAACCGCATCATCTTGAATCAGGTGGAGCGCGTCGCGGTGGATGTAGTAGTCCTGGTCGTTTGCGCTCTCCTCTTCCAGCGCTTCTTGCAGGGCGCGGAACTGCACCTCGTTGAGTGTGCCGATTAACGCTCCCGTTTCGGTGTCATAGAGTCGGACAAGCATGAGGTTCTCCCTCCTCACTCATAGGCAACGGCGACGGGTTCGCCTCGCCGTGCCGATTCGTAGCCTGCGAGTGCGACAGCGGCAGCGCGATAGCCATCCTCACCCGTCGCGAGGATACCTCGCGGTTCGCCTGCCACCACGCGCAGGAACTCGTCTATCATCAGCGCGTCGATGTTGTCGCCCCAGAAGACCTGTTTGATTCGCCCCGCGCGGTCGTCATAGTGGAGCAGATACTGGGCGAACATATCCATCTCGATAATCCCTTTGGTGCCGATGGCGGTGAGCGTTACATCGCCCCATGTGGGGAAGGTTTTAGGGCGCGACCAGCTGGCGTCCAGCTTTGCGAACAGCTCGTTTTGCAGGGTCAGGGTGAGCAGAGCGGTGTCGTCGTAGTTGCCATGGAACATCTGGTTGCTGGTCTCGGCGTACACCGTGGCGATTTCCTGTCCCGTGAGCAGGCGAATCAGGTCTGCGACATGCACGGTGTGGTCTATCAGCGCGCCGCCGCCTGCCAGTTCCGGGTCGTTAAACCAGCCGCCGGGATTGGAGCCGCGGTTCGTGCCCCGCAACGCCAGCAACTCGCCGATTGTGCCCGCATCAATCAGCGCTTTCATTTTCTGGAAGGCGGGGCTGAAACGGCACGGGAAGGCAGTGAACAGGTGAACCCCTGCGCCTCGCGCCGCTGCAAGCATCGCTTTGCCGTCTTCCAGGCGGGTCATGAGGGGCTTTTCGCAGAGGATCTGTTTGCCTGCGGCGGCAGCCATCTGGGCGAGCTGGGCGTGTTTGGCGTTCTCGGAGCAGATAATGACTGCCTGCACCTCCGACGCCAGAAGCGCTTCGTAGCTTTCGAACATTGCCACGCCGTATTGCTCCGCTTTTGCCTGTGCCCGCTGGCGGTCATGGTCGGCAATCCCCACGAACTCCGCACGCGGGTTGGCTTTGAGGCAGTGCGCGTAGCTGTCGGCGTGCAGGTGCGCGAAACTCATAATACCCACTTTGACCTTCATCGCTTGACAGCCCTCCCTGTGCGTGCGGATTCAATTGCCATGAGCGCGATGCGCACGGCTTCCACGCCGTCGGTTACGGTGAGTTCGGGCGTGGCGCCCGTTTTGTAGCAGTCCACGAAGTGGCGCAGCTCCAGATAGTAGGGGTTCGCCACCGCGGGGCTTTCGGGGACCTGCACGCCGCCAGCGCTCCCCTCGTCGGCGCGGGTCGCGATGCGCAAGGGGACTTGCCGGGCGGAGTCGTATTCCAGCATGCCCGCGTCGCCGCAGGCTTCCAGGCTTACGCGGAAGCCGCCAGGGTCGCACCAGGTGCCCTCCACATGAGCTATCGCACCGTTCTGGAAGCGAAGCGTGACCAGCGTGTAGTCCAGATGACTCAGGTTGCGGAAGGTGAGCGCTTTAGCGTAGACGCGCTCCACTTCGCCCAGTGTCCAGCGCAGCCAGTCAAAGTCGTGGATGATGAGGTCTAAAATCACGCCGCCGCTTTTTTCAAAATCGGCGTACCAGTCGCTTTTGGTGATGGGGAAGTCGCCGCCGCGTCGCGTGCGGATAATCGCTGGCGTGCCAATCGCGCCGTTCCGAATCAGCTGGTGCGCCGTGCGGAACTCTGGGAAGAAGCGCAACACATGGGCGGGCATAAACAGGGTGTTGTGTTTGTGAACCGCCTCGGCGATGCGCTCGCAGTCTTCCAGCCTGCGCGCCAGCGGCTTCTCGCACACCACCGCCTTGCCCGCCTCAATCGCTGGCAGGGCATATTCCAGGTGGCGGTAGGTGGGGGTGCAGATATCGATAATCTCGCAGGTCTCCAGAAGGGTGCTAAACGACGCCGCAACCGGCACGCCATACTGCTGGCGAAACGCTTCCGCACGGTCAGGATGATGGTCGTAGACCCCTGCGACTTCCACATCGGGCATTTGCAGGTAGGCGTCCATGTGCTGACGCCCCATCGTGCCCAGCCCAACGATGCCAACTTTGACCATAGCTTATCTCGTTTTTCGCGAAGGGCGCTGAAAATCCTGCTATGCTTTGCTCGGGACGGGGTTAGCGTCCACAATCACGCCGTCGAAGATGGCGACATTCGATTTGACTTTGCAGTCGCGCCCGACGACACAGCGCACGAGCATCGTGTCGCGCATCACGACCGCGCCATCCCACAAGATGCTTTCCTGCACCACCGCGCCCGCTTCCACGATGCAGTTTTCGCCGATTACGCAGTTCTCCAGCACCTTCGCGCCCGATTCAATCCGTGTGCCAGAGCCAATCACGACGGGATAGCCAATCTCGGCGTCTTTGGCAATCTCCACATTTTCGCCGACCCACACATATTTGCGCCGTTCCGGGTAGGGCATCTGGATTTGCACGCGCCCTGCTAGCGCGTCCCAGTGCGCCTGCTGATAGGTCTTCAGGTTGCCCACATCTTTCCAGTAGCTGGAGGTGAGGAAGCCGTACAGTGGCAGTTTGCGCTCGATCAGCATGGGCAGTAGGTTCGCGCCGAATCCGTAGGGCACGCCGTTCGGGATGAGATCAAACACAGCAGGCTCCAGCACATAAATGCCGATATTCGCGGCGTTGGAGAAGATCATCTCGCCCTTGGGTTTCTCCAGGAAGCGCGTGATACGCCCCTTCTCATTAAGCAGGGCAATTCCGTATTCGGAGGGGTCTTCCACCAGTGAGAGCGCAATGGTGCAGTAGGCTTTTTTCTCTTTATGGAAGCGCATCAGTCGGGAGAGGTCTAAATCGGTGAGGTCGTCGCCGCCAATCACCAGAAAGGTGTCGTCGAAGAAATCCTGCACGCGCTTGACGCTTCCCGCGTCGCCCCACAGGCGGTCTTCCTCCGAGTAATGGATGCGAACGCCCCACTTCGAGCCGTCGCCGAAGTAGGCTTTAATCTTCTCGCCCAAATAATAAAGGTTCACCATGATTTCGGTGAACCCGTGTTTTTTGAGCAGTTGTACCAGATGCTCCATCACGGGGCGGTTCACGATGGGCACCATCGGTTTGGGCACGGCGCGGGTGAGCGGGTCCAGCCGTGAACCGACCCCTGCCGCCAGAATCATCGCCTTCATCGCACCGAGACCTCCGAACGCGCAAACTCAAGAATGCTTTCGGCGACTGTTGTAATCTGGTCTTCGCCCAGTTCCGAGTGGACAGGGATGGACAGCACCTCCTGCGCGGCGCGTTCTGCATGCGGGAAGTCGCCTTCGCGATAACCCAGGAAGCGATAGGCGGGCTGCAGGTGGAGCGGGAGGGGGTAGTAGACGGCGCTCTCGAGGCCGCGTGCTTTCAGGTGTTCCCGAAGCGCGTCGCGCCGGGGATGGCGCAGGGTGAACTGGTGATACACATGATAGTTATAGGGGCGCACGACAGGCAGGCAAGGCTCCATTTCTGCGAGGAGCGTGCGGTAAAGCGTGGCATGATAGCGCCGCCGCTGGGTCCATTCCTCAAGGTGGCGCAGTTTGGCGCGCAGAATCACGGCTTGAATCTCGTCTAATCGACTGGTGTAGCCGATGTCTTCATAGTAATAGCCGCCGTTCATGCCGTGCACGCGCAGGCTGCGTATTTTGCGGGCGAGCTCTTCGTAGTGGGTCAACACCATCCCACCGTCGCCGGCGCCGCCGATGTTCTTGGTGGGGAAGAAGCTGAGCGTGGCGATGTCGGCGTAGGCGCCAATCGGCTCTTCATAGTGGCGAGCGCCAATCGCCTGCGCCGCGTCTTCAATCAGGTACAGCCCGTGACGGTCCGCAATCTCGCGCAGGGCGCGCATCTCCGCCGATTGCCCGTACAAATCCACCGGCATAATCGCACGGGTGCGCGGCGTAATGGCGGCTTCCACCTGATCGGGGTCCAGGTTGTAAGTTTCGGGGTCAATATCCACGAACACGGGAACCGCGCCCAGAAGCACCACCACTTCCACTGTGGAGACGAAGGTGAACGGCGTGGTGATGACCTCATCGCCCGGCTGGATGTTGAGCGCACGCAGTGCCAGTTTGAGCGCGTCCGTGCCAGAGTTGACGCCTATTGCGTAGGGCATCCGACACAGCTGGGCTATCTCCGCTTCCAGTTGCTCCACATTTTCGCCCAGAATATAACGCCCGCTTTCCAGCACTTTGAGGAGCTCTGGCTCCACCTCGTGCCGAATCTTGCGGTACTGGCTGCCTAAATCTGCCATCCTGACTTGCAAAGTGTTTCGGTCCTCCTTGTTAGGGTTTACTCGGCGGCGCTGTAGGCACGGATTATCGAGTTCGCGCCCAGGATGGCGCCGCGCAGGCGCACATGCGATTCGATGGTCGTGCCGTCATCCACGATACAGTCGGTGAGGCAGCAACCATCGCCGACCTGCACGCCCTGTCCGAGGATGCATCCGTGCAAGGCACTGCCCGCGCCGATGACGCTGTTTGCGCCAATTACAGTATACCCGCTGATACGCGCGTGGGGTTCGATAATCGCGCCGTTGCCGATCAGCGAGCCGGGTTCGATTTCCGCTTCGGGCGCAATATCGGCGTCGCCATCGATGAAGTAGCCGTTTGAGGTACACACGCCGCCGGGCGGGAGCGCCGCTTTGACCTCGCCGCTGAGCAGGGCGCGTGTGGCGCGCTGATACTGCGCAGGGCGTCCAATATCCAGCCAGAATCCGCGTCCCTCCGCGCCGTACACGCGCGCGCCCTCCGCCAGAATCTGCGGGTAGAACTCGCGCTCAATCGAGCAGGGACGCAGCGGGATGCGCTGGATGATCTCTGGCTCCATGATGTAGATGCCGGCGTTGATGAAGTCGTCGCCTTCCATCGGCTCGCCGCGGTCGGCAGCGCGCTTCTGCTCCTCGCTCGGCTCCAAAAACGCCAGCACGCGCCCGTCGTCCGCCACCTGAATCACCCCATAAGGGTGGGGGCGTCGCACGCGATAGAGCGTCAGCGAGACCTCCGCGCCCCGATCCTGATGTAACCGCACCAGCGCACCGATGTCAAAATCGGTCAGGATATCGCCGTTGAACACAATCGCGCGCATCGGGGGTAAGCCTTGCACGGCGTTATGGATGGCGCCCGCCGTGCCCAGCGGCTCTTTTTCCTGCGCGTAGCGCATGCGCACCCCGAAGCGGCTGCCGTCCCCGAAGTGCGACTCGATGCGGTCTGCCAGATAGTTGGTGGCGAACACAATCTCTTCCACGCCTGCCGCCCGCAGCTGCGCCACCTGATACTCCAGAAACGGGCGGTTCGCCACAGGCAACAGCGGCTTGGGACGGCGCAGGGTGAGTGGTCGTAGGCGTGTACCTAAGCCTCCCGCGATAATGATGCCTCGCACGGCTTGACCTCCATGTCATGCAAAGTATACCCCAGCAGAAGGAGTCTCCTGCTGCCTTCGGAGACAGCGAGGCTCGCCGGTGGGGCGCGGCAACCGCACCTTGTTTAGAGCATGGGCATGGGAACCGTGTCCCTCCCGCAGTTCCTGCCTCTTGCTTGGCTCGCGGGCATGGGAACCGTGCCCCTACCCCTGCCCGTACGGACGCGGTTCCCGCGTCCTGTTTGCTGAATCTTCTGTGTCTGCAACAGAGCCGCTGAAGCCGTTCCTGTAACACGAAACCGACCCGCGTCGACTCAAGTAGCACGCCCATCCTGCGCGTGATATTGGGCAGGATGCCCAGCTACCACGAGCCAGCAGAGGCTCGCTTTGTATATGAGCAACGGCTTTACCCGTCCTGCCAACCCAACAAAGCGGTTCCTTGGTTGTGTTGGGCACGATGCGTGAGGCGTCCCGCAGGCTTCACAGCGCCCCTACCCCCGCACGCAGCTCCACCTTGGGTGGGAAGAAGCGGGGGTTCGGGGCACGGAAACGCAGCTCAAACTCCAGTACCTCGCCAGAGCGCCATATCCCCTCTGTGAGAATCAAATAAGGTACGCCCATTTCAAACAGGCTCATCCCCGTGCGGTTGACCAGTTCCACGCCGCTGGGTAGGCGGAACAGTATCGCCACAGGTCCCGACACATCCATGCCCGTGTTCACCACGCGCCCGCGCACGCGATATTCGCCCGTGCCAGGATCGCGGCGCATCACGCCCCAGCGAATGCGGTAGGGGGTTGTCAGCAAAGGCATACGCTGAAGGGTATAAGTCGCCACACTCTGCAGGCTAACCGCCACCGCGCCCGGATTGTTCACGATATGGGGCTGGGGCGGCAGGAACTGGTTGCTGAGCCAGCTGGTGGCGGGCGGTCGGGGTCCCAGAGTCGCGCGGCGCGAGTCATATGCCGAAAACACCGTGCCCAGCTCGCCTGTGTTCAGCAGCACCGCGAAAAGCGCCAGCGGATTGCTCGCCTTCTGGTTCGCGTAGAGCGCGTCCAGCGGGATGGCAATCTCCAGGCCTGTGGGCAGGTCTGTGGCGTTCAAGCGGGGACGCCATGTAATCTGCGCGGGGATTCCCTCCAGCCAGTTGAGGCGTGTGGGGTCCAAGCGATACGCGCCCGCTTCCGCGCCGACCGCATAAGGCAGTCGTGCGTCGCCCGTGAAGGGCGCTTCGGGCGCGCTGTGCAATCCCCGATGGCGGAACACGCCGACGGCGAAATCGGCTCCGAACCCCTCGGGCGCGGTAAGGCGCTGGTTCGAAATCAGGCGCGGGGCAGGACCGCTGTCGTCAGCCAGCGGCTCCAGAGCGCGTAGCCCCGTGCCGCGCCCGTAATCCACATCCAGAAACAGCGCGACGCCGTAAGTCTGATTCTCCGTCGTGTCCACGCGCCCCGCAATCCCGATATAGAGATTACGGTGATCGTTGCGCACATAGAGCGCGTCCAGTCGGTTCAGACTGGAGCTGGGCGTTCGGGTCTGAGTGGCAATCGGCGTCCCCAAGTCGCTCAGGTCACCGTCTACCACAATCGCCCCCTCGCGTGGCTTGAGATAGAAGAAGGCGAAAAACTCGTTGAACAGTTCAGGGCGTCCTGCAGGCGTGTTCATAAACACCCGCACCCGCACGACATGCAGCCCTGCGGGCAGCCTGCTCAAGTCCAGTCCGTGTTGCTCAAAGTGCCCGTCGGCGATACGCGCCATGGGGATGAAGCCGTCCTTCAGCCCTTCGGGGGTGCTTTGCAGGGGGGTCAAGCCGGGCAGGGCAACACCGTTGTCAATCTTGAAGTACGCGCTGGCGCCGAACACATCGGTGCGCACACGGAGCGACACGAGCGGTGTGGTGAGCGTTACTGCCTGAAAGCTGCGCCCGCTGGCATACACGCCGCCCGGAGTCGGAACGGTTTCAAACGGGATGGGGTTGCCATGCGAATCGAGAAACTGGATAGGCGGCACCTCGGACAGGGGGTTTGGCGTGCGCGGCGCGTACAGCACATAGCCGTAGGCGTTGTTGTCGTTCGTCGGCGTAGAGTTGGGCGGAACCGTAATCGTGACTCTGCCGTTTGAGTCCACCGTAACAGGCGGGCGCTGACCTGAATAGTCGTACAGCACCGTACCGGGCGCGAAGGCGGTCTGAACCGTCGCCGTGAGGGGGGTCAAATCGCCGCGATTGTTCAGCCCCACCAGCAGCACGCTGTAGCCGTTCACCTGACGCTCGTAGATATAGAGGTTTTGGCTCACCCAGCGGTTGACCAGCCGCCCCCGCGCGAACCGCTTGCGCACATCCAGCAGTTTCAGGAGCGTCTCGTCGCCGTTGCCCAGCGCGTTATAGCGCCCCGGCTTGGGGAAGTGGCTCCAATCGTTGGGGTCAATGTTGTTGCCGTCGTAATAGATTTTGGGGCGTCCGGGGCGCGTTAGCAACCACGCATGCGCCAGATTGTTGGAACGCGGCGGTCCATCGTCATGGCTCTGCACGAAGCCAATCCCCAGATAGCTCGCCAGCCCGCCCAGCTCGTAGGGCAATCCCGTGCTGGGGTCGGTGCCAAAGCCGTTGCTGAGACTCGCCCCCAGATCGCCATAGCCGTTTGAGTTGAAAAGGTTGTTCGCCATGAATTTCATCGGGAAATCGATCAGATTCATCCCCGTCTTGGCGTATTCACGCAGTTCCCAGCTGTTGCTGGAGTAGACCTCGCCGAAAATCGTGAGGTTCGGGTTCAGAGAGTAGAGGTAGGGAATCAGGTCGCCCTCGCTGACGATGCCGCCCGGTTGCTGGGGTGTGCGCCCGAAAAAGCCCGGCGGTGTGTGGCGCACTGCGTCGATGCGATAGCCGTCAAAACCGATTACGGTGGTCAAAAACCACGCCCAGCGCTTGAGCAGCTGGCGGATGTCTTCTGATACGGGCGTACCGTTGGAGTAGTAATGCGGGTTATTCGGGTGGCGCACGAAGGAGGGCTTGCCGTAGGCGTTGAACTGGGCATAGCTGGGCAAATTAAACGCGCCCGTGCGGGTGTTGTTGCCGTCCTCATGCGCATAGTCTGCCAGCCCCACCACATCGTAGTTGAGCGTGCCGAACCCAAAAGGCGGCACATTGTTGAAATCCACTTCATTATTGGTGGGGTCAGCCGTGGAGCGAATGTGAAAGTCCTCGGGAATAAAGGCAGGGTAGCGGTCAATGGGCGTGCTGGCGCGATTATCGGCGTGATTCGTTACCAGATCGCAATACACCTCAATCCCGAAACGGTGCGCCAGCTGGATCAGCTCCATCAGCTCCTGTGTGGAGCCGTACTGCGTGCGCACGGTTCCCTTCTGCAGGCGGTCGCCCAGGTCAAAGGGGTCAAATGGGTTATAGCCTGTGCTGAAGCCTCCTCCGCCTGATTTCACGGGCGAGGGCAGATAGAGGGCGCCATAGCCCGCCATCACCACTTCAGGGAGCCGCTGCATAATCGTGCGATAGTCGGTCTGGAACCACTGCAGGATGGGCGTCTCTTTCAGGGGCGGTGCATGACGCACCCACACGCTGTAGTTGCTGCTGGCGTTATTGTCGTACAACACTTCGCCGTTGCCGCCATGCGCCCGAATGTAGAACTGAACATAAGTGCCTGCCAGGAACGGTCCCAGCACGCAGTACCACTGGGTACTGCTTCCTGTGTTGAAGTCAAATGAGAAATCGTATTCTCGCGTAGTGCGCCAGTCATCTGTTGTTACGACGGCAACCACGCGCTGTCCGGGGGCAATCGGGGCGGTCTGGGTCGTGATGGTGAGGGTCTGCCATGGTTCCATCATGCCCAATCGGGAGGGAAGTTGTCCATAGCCTGTCATGTAGAGGCGTGTGTTGCCCACCCATGTAAGCTGCGCGGTGGCGGTGGCAATCAGAGCCCAGGTCAGCATAAAAAGCGTGCTGATGCGTCGCATACAGGTATTATACACCACCTTGCCAGGTGGCAGGAAATCCGAGCCATTGGGCGAACTGAGGAGTCAGATAGGGTACAATCCCTGTTGTGGAGGAGAAGAACAGATGAACCGCTTGATAATCGGGTTATGGCTCATCTTCGGTGTGGCGTGGGCGCAGGCACCGTTCACAATTGTGCGCCCGCTGGACGGTGCGCGCGTGCGGGAAACGGTACAGGTGCGCTTCCCCATCCGCAGCGTGCCGCAGGGCGGCTTTATTGGGGTCAGTATCGATGGTAAGTTTGTCGAGGCGGTAGCGCCCGCGGTGCTGCGCTCCGATCGTGAGAAGGGGCACTATATCTATGAGTGGGATACCAAAGCGCGCAATGTGCCCGACGGACAGCACACGATTGAGCTGACACTCTATTCCGGTACCGAGGGGGGCAATCCGCGTGTGCTGGCGCGCAGCGCCGTGCGGGTA
Source organism: uncultured Fimbriimonadales bacterium (assembly GCA_964595265.1). GTDB lineage: Bacteria > Armatimonadota > Fimbriimonadia > Fimbriimonadales > GBS-DC > LDYB01. Next base: position 20,088 of record CAZQPV010000004.1, on the reverse strand, counting down.
ATTGTGGAGAACGAAATAAAGCCGCCAGCAGGCGGAATCCGATTGCAGTATCGCTGGCTGCCCCCCGGAAAAACTGTGCGCTACAATCTCTTTTATGTCGCCAAGGAAAGCACCGAAATCCAGTATTCTGGGCTGACACCCGAAGAAAACATCCTTATCGAAGTGCGCTTCAAAGGCGACCTGAATGTGCTGGACTGGCGCAACGGATTGGGCTTGATTTCGTGGATTGTGAACCCACCTGCGATTCAGGGATCGCCAGGGCAGTACGAGGTGCTGACAGTCAACAACTTCGCGCCCGTTTATCAAGAGGTGGAGCCGACAGGGCGTGTGCTGTATCAGAACGCACGGCTGGGAGAGCAACTCCAGTATGGCATCTATTACTACTGGGTGGGCGACCTCGCCGTCATTCCGCCCAAGCCGCTCAAGCCGGGCGATCGCTGGACGGGAGTCATCACACTGGGCAACCCGCTGCGTTCTGGCGATATTTCGAAAGTGGCGGAAGGACAGATTCCCGCGGCAGCGCGACTGGAGCGATTCGAGTGGGAGCGCGGCTACAAATGCGCCAAGATTGTCTATGAGTTCACGGGCAATCTGCCAGGCGAGCTGGATCTGGGTGGCGTCAAACTCGAAAAAGCCAAAGTCAAGTTCCGACGGGAGACCTACTTCGCCTACGATATTGGGCAGATTGTGCGTCAGCGTACCACGATTGAGATTGAAACGACCCAGCGCGAGCAGCAGGGGGCAAGCGGCGGCTTTATGGGAGGCGGCGCGCCCCCGATGGGCGGACGCGGCGGCTTTGCTGGCGGTGAGGAAGATGAGGGTGGCATGATTGGCGGACGCGGCGCACGCGGACCGCGCGGCGGCGGGCTGGGACTGCCCGGCGGCGCGCCCGGTATGCCCGGCGGAGCCGGCGGCGCACAGAGTGGAGCGCCACGCACCACCATCAACCGCATCACCGTCAACATGGACATGGTGCTGGACAAAATTCTCTAACCGATGACTTCGCCTGCAGGATTGAAAACACCGCCTGAGCGCACCGATGAGGAACCGAAGGCAACCTTTATGGAGCACCTGGAAGAGCTGCGCAAGCGCATCTTCCGGGCGCTCCTTTACATCATGCTGGGCTGGGTCGTCGGGTTCGCCATTGAGCCGTATGTGTACGACTTTCTGGCGCAACCGCTGCTGAAAACCCAGCCCAAAGGCACCCAGTTTGTGTTCACCCACGCCACCGAGCCTTTTTTCCTCAAGTTCAAGCTCTCGCTGATTATCGGGCTGATTCTGGCGATCCCGCTGGTGATGCGTGAAGTGTGGGGCTTTATTGCGCCAGGCTTGACCCGCGCCGAGCGACGCGCCGTGTTGTTTGTGGCGCCCTTCAGCGCGTTTCTGTTCTTCTTCGGCGTGGCGCTGGGCTACTTCATTCTGCCCGCTGCCTTCACCTTCTTCCTGAGCTACCTGCAGGACTACCCCAACGCCGTGCTGTATCAGAACCCCGCCCAGTATGTGCTGTTCGTGGTGAAGATGATGTTCGCCTTCGGGCTGGGGTTCCAGATGCCGATTGTGCTGATGTTCCTGGCGCAGGTGGGAATCGCCACACCCGAAAATATGTGGCGCTCATGGCGCTACGCCGTAATCGGGATTGTCGCGCTCGCGGCGCTCATCACGCCCTCTGGGGATGCCTTCTCGATGCTGGCCATCGGCATCCCGATGGTGTTCCTCTACTTTTTGAGCATCTTCCTGGTGGCGCGGATTGCCAAAAAGCGACGCCAGCGGTTCCAGCAGAAAGCGTGAGCTCAGTCCAGAATCTCATAACGGGTATTGCGCCGCTTCGGAATAAAACCTGCGCCTGTAATCACACGCTCAATCTCACGCGCGCTCAGGATAAACTTGGACCCCTGCGCTGAGACCACATTCTCCTCTATCATCGTGGATCCCATGTCGTCCACGCCGTAGCGCAGGGCAATCTGGGCGATTTTGGGACCCTGGGTGAGAATACTTGCCTGCAGATGGTCGAAGTTGTCCAGCATCAGACGAGAGACGGCGACCGTGCGCAGGTAGTCCGCGGCGGTGGCTTTGGGAAGGTGTGCCAGTTCGGTACCTTCGGGCTGGAAGTTCCAGCAGATAAACGCCGTGAAGCCGCCCGTCTCATCCTGCAGCGCGCGCAGGCGTATCAGATGTTCCACGCGGTCTTCGAGCGTCTCCACATGCCCGTACATCATGCTGGCGGTGCTTTTCATGCCCAGCTCATGCACGGTGCGCATGAAGTCCAGCCACTCCTGCGTGGTGTCTTTGAAGCGGGCAATCTGCTGGCGCACGCGGTCTACCAGAATCTCGCCTCCTGCGCCCGGCACCGAGTTCAGCCCCGCTTCACGCAGGCGAATCAAGCAATCGCGCACGCTCAGGCGCGAGATGTGCGCGATATACAAAATCTCCGCGGGCGACAAGCCGTGAATAATCACCTGCGGATAGTGCTTCTTTATCAAGCGGAACAGATTCTCAAAATAGTCTATTTTCAGTTTGGGGTTCAAGCCGCCCTGAATGAGCGCCTCCGTGCCGCCCTGTTGCACCAGCTCATCGATTTTCTGCAGAATCGCCTCATCCGAAAGCAGATAGCCTTCAGGATTGCCTGGCGGGCGATAGAAGGCGCAAAACTTGCATCGCACCCAGCACACATTGGTGTAGTTGATGATGCGCCCAATCACATAGGTTACATAGGGCTGGGGGTTTTTGCGCATACGCACGAGGTGGGCTAACGCGCCCAGTTCAGGGAGATTGGGGTGATGAAACAGCGTCAAGCCCTCTTCAAATGAAAGGCGTTCGCCTGCCAGCACCTTCTCTGCTATCGCTTCGAAGCGGGCGCACTCGGTTTGGATAGGCGTTTTCAACATCGTTGGGATAGTCCTCCGTAGCGCGAATTGTACCTCATGGGGCGGTTTTGCGAGAAAGTAGCAGGAATATAGGGGGCAGGCACGAATCTACAGGCGCAACGCATGACGGACGAGCAATTGGCGTATCGCTGGACGGTTCATCTGGCGCGGCAGATGCCGGAGCGCCTGCCCGTGGTGGTGCTGGTTCTCTTTGGGGCGCCGCTGCTGGGCGGGCTGCTGATGGGGCACTGGCTGTTTGGGCTGGCGGCGTTCTGGATGCTCTTCTCGGCGACGTCGGACTACCTGCTACCGATGCGTTACGAAGCCGATGCGCAGGAGGTTCGCCAGCGTGGTCTGGCGCCGCGCGTGCTGCGCTGGGAGCAGGTCAAGCGCGTTGTGTGGGGCGAGCATGGCGTGTTGCTTAGCCCGCTCACGCGCCCCAGCCGCCTGGACGCCTATCGGGGTATCTTTTTATGGTATGGCGACCATCGTGAGCAGGTAGAACAGCTGGTGCGCACCTATTGCGGCGCGGCGGAGAGCCAGAGCAAGTCCGCCCGAAAGAAGCGCAAGCATAGCGAGGTGAGCCGTTATGCGTGAATTCTGGAAGGAACCCTTGAGTGAGGAGCAGAAAGCGCAGCTGATTGACGCGCTGGCACAGCAGGTGGTCAAGCGCGGGCTGGCAGCGCCAGCAGTCTTCATGATCACCCTGCACCGACCGCTGGCGTTTCTCAGCTCGCAGGCAACGGTGGCATTTGCCCCCTTTCTGGCGCCCTTCTTCGGTTTCGATAAAATTGACCAGTATTCTCAACTGATGAGCGAGCGTGAAAACTGGGATCGGCTCATCGAGCGCATCGAAGAGCTGGAAGAAGAACAGCGCCGCGCTCGACGCCGCCCCACAACGCAAGGAGAATAGCCGCCTATGGAAACTCTGTGGCTTAGTGGACTGGCACAATATCAGCATGCGGCGGACAACTGGTTCGCTGCAATCTTGATTGCGGTGATTGCCACCGCCGTGCTGGTGAGTATCGCTATCGCCCGTTCAGGGGCGTCGCTCTACATTCGGCGCATTCCTGGGCTGGACGCCATCGACGAGGCGATTGGGCGCTCCACCGAGATGGGGCGCCCCGTCACGATGATCCCCGGCATGACCGCCTTCGGCGTCGTGGCAGTGCAGGCGCTCACCATTTTCAAATACATCACTAAACAGATTGCCCACTTTGCAACGCCGATGCGCCTTCTGACAGGCGACGCCACGGTGTACGCTGTCGCGCAGGAAGCGATTCAGGACGCCTACAACGAGGCAGGACGACCCGACCTGTACGACCCCGACGCGATTCGGTTCCTGTCCGACCGTCAGTTCGCCTTTGCCTCTGGCGTGGCAGGGCTGATTCAGCGCGAGCGCGTCGCGGCAAACTTTATGTTTGGCGAATTCTACGCCGAATCGCTCATCTTTGCCGAAACAGGTAATATCGTGGGCGCCATTCAGGTTGCAGGTACCGTTAGTTTCACGCAGGTACCCTTCTTTGTTGCGGCATGCGACTACACGATTATCGGGGATGAGTTTTACGCGACCAGCGCCTACCTCAGCCGCGAGCCCGTGCTGCTGGGAAGCCTCGTAGGACAGGATATCGCCAAACTGCTGTTCGTGTTAATTGCCATCACAGGCGCCGTTCTCACCTCTATTTTCGGCGCTGATGCGCCCATCGTCAAACTGCTGGGGCAACCAGGCGGCTGGGACGCCTTTTTCGGAGGGGGTCAATAATGTGGCAAATACAGAACCCGAACTCGCCAACAGGACAGCTAATCCTCTGGATGATTGTGCTGGGCGCTTTCATCATGATGATGGGGCTAGTGCCCTTGTTGCATGCCCTACCTCCCCGCGGTCGGCGTGCGATTATCGTAACGATTACCTTTCTTGCAGGTCTCTTCTTTGCTACCGAATTTTTCTTCCCCGTTGATGAAGAACAAAAGAACTTTTTGACTGAAGCCATCCAGCCTGCCCAACAGGCTCTACAGGTCGTTACAGCACTGGCGCTGGCGCTGGGAACCTATGGCTTAATACGGCTCCACTTGAGGAATGTAGTTCAACGGCGCACTCAGTGGGGATACAGCCTGGTGTTGCTGATTTCGTTTGCCGTGATGGCGACTTTCAGCATCGCCAACACGCTCTCGGAGCAGGGGCTGGTGGAGAAAACCCCCTTGCTGGAGCAGGGCTTCAAGCTGCTATTTGACTACACGCTGGTGCAGTTAGACGCGGCGATGTTTTCCCTGATTGCCTTTTACATCTTTTCCGCCGCCTACCGTGCCTTTCGCATCCGCTCGGTAGAGGCGGGGATTCTGATGTTCACCGCGATTGTGGTGATGATTGGCGTGGTGCCGCTTGGCGCGCAGCTCAGCCCGTACCTGCCGAGCGTAGCGAACTGGATTCTGAACTCGCTGAACGCTCCTGTTCAGCGTGCAATAGAGTTCGGCGTCGGGATTGGCGGGCTGGCGATGGCAATCCGCCTGTGGCTGAGCCTGGAGCGCGGCGTTACATAAGGAGGAACCAACGATGCAGACACAAGGACCGAGCATCTGGGAGCGCATGCTGAGCATCGACAGGCGCCTTCTCTACCTGCTCTTGTTTGCGAATATCGTGCTGTTTTTGCTGGTGCCCATCCGGATGCGTGCTGCCGTTTCGCCGCCAGTGCAGAAGTTTTATGATGAGATCGAGAAGCTCCAGCCGGGCGACCTTGTGATGATTTCCTCCAACTGGAGCGCCAGCACCATTGCCGAGAATCAACCCCAGCTGGAGGCGGTCATTCGCCATCTGATGCGTAAGAAGGTCAAGTTTACCCTCATCTCGGTGGAAGCTCAGTCGCGCGACATTTCGTACCGACTGGCATTGCGTCTCACGCCAGAAGGAGGCTACGAATATGGGCGCGACTGGGCGCATTTCGGGTTTGTAACCAACCTGATTGTGGCGATTAAGGGCATGGTCAATAACCTGCCCGATACCATCAAAAAAGATGTGCGCGGGAACCCTGTGAGCGAACTGCCCCTGCTGAAGGGCATTACCTCGCTACGCCAGTATAAGATGATTATCGATGTAACCCCTTCAGCCACAATGCCTTTCTGGATTTCCTATGCCCCCAAGGAGACCCGTATCCTCTACTGTCCCACCTCGGTGATGGCGGCAGAAGCTTATACCTTCCTTGACTCAGGACAAATCAAAGGCATGCTCACAGGAGCCAAAGGCGCTCAGGAATACGAGCAGTTGCTCGGTATCGTCGGACTGGGCACGCGCTTCGTGAACGCCATCTCGTTCTCGCATGTGCTGATTATTCTGTTCATTTTTCTGGGCAACTTAGCGCTGTTTATGAACCGTCTCCAATCAAGGCAGGAGGGCTGATGCCATGGATCTGCAACAATTCTTACCACTGAGCGTAGAGCGAGTCAATGTGTGGATTGGGGTTCTCTGCACCCTTGCGATTTACTCACTGCTGTATCGCGAGAACCCCATCTATCGCTTCTTCGAGCATATGTATATCGGGCTGGCGGCGGGCTACTCGCTGGGACCGCTGGGCGTGGATATCCTCTATCGCTACTGGATTACGCCTATCTGGGTCCAGGGTCAGTGGGCGTGGGCGTTCCTCGTGCCCTTTGGGATGTACCTCTACTTCATCTATAGCGAGCGCTATGGCTGGGTCAGCCGTCTGGTGATTGGCGCGCTGGTGGGCACTTCGGCAGGACTCTTTTTCCAGGAGTTCGCCTCGCGCTATGTGGTTCAGCTCAACAGCACGCTGTCCCGCCCGCTCTGGATGTCCAGCGCGAACCCCGATGTGAGCCTGTTCGGCGTTCTCACAAACTGGATTTTCGTTCTCATTCTGGCTTCCGTGCTGGTCTACTTCACTTTCTCGTATCCCCAGAAAGGCGTGGTGAAACATATCGCGACAGCGGGACGCTGGTTCCTGATGATAGGGCTGGGCGCGATATTCGGCAACACGGTGATGGCGCGTATGGCGCTGCTGATAGGACGCATCTACTACCTGCTGAGCGATTGGCTGATGATCCGAATCTGAGAGGTGTTAAGGATGGCACACGAGCTGTTTCGCAAGCGGTTGGCGAAAGTGCAGGAGGGCATGCTGGCGGAAGGGGTGGACGCCTTTCTTGCCAGCACGCCCGTGAACATGTTTTACCTGAGCGGGTTTTCGGAGCCGCCGCTGGAGCGCCTGATGTTCCTGCTGGCGCCGCGCGAGGGCGACCCCGTGTGGTTCGTGCCCGCGCTGAGCGCAGAGAGCGCCGAAACGAACCCCGCGGGCTGGACGGTACGCTATGTGTGGCACGACTCGGAAGGACCCGTCAGCGCACTCCAGCGCCTGATTCAGGACTATCCCCAGCTGGAGACGGGCGTGATAGCGGTGGACGACGAGATGCCCGCGATGTTTGTGCTGATTCTGCAGGAGTTTCTGCCCACTGCACTGTTCCGGCGTGGGGGCGAGCTGATGGCACACGCCCGCGCCCAGAAAGACGCGACCGAGATTGCCCTGATGCGCGAGGCGGCGCGCCTGACCGACGAGACGCTGGCGTCAGGGCTGGAGCTGTGCGCCGAGGGCTACACCGAATGGTCGGTAGCGCTCGCCATCCAGCGCGCCCTGTACGACGCAGGCTCCAAGCTCGCTTTCGGCATCCCGATTGTCGCTTCAGGCGAGAACAGCTCCAAACCCCACTACACCACAGGACACCGCCTGCTCCAGCAGGGCGATGTGATTGTGATTGACTTCGGCGGGGTGTACGAAGGCTACTGCAACGACATCACGCGCGTGGTGAGCGTGGGCGCCGCACCAGAGGAGGCGAAAAAACTCTACACGATAGTCTACGACGCCCACATGCGCGCCCGCGAGGCTGCCAAGCCCGGCGTGCCCGCGCAGGAAGTCGACCGCGCCGCCCGCGCCGTTATCACCGAAGCAGGCTACGGCGACTACTTCGTCCACCGCACAGGACACGGAATCGGGCTATCCGTCCACGAGCCGCCCTACCTCGTGGAAGGCAACACCAGTCCGCTGGAAGTAGGGCACTGCTTCACAATTGAGCCAGGCATCTACCTGCCAGGGCGGTTCGGCGTGCGAATCGAGAATGTGTATACCCTTACGGAAGAGGGCGCGGTTTCGCTGAACGCCGAGCCACCCACCCAGATTCGGGAGATTGGGTGAGCAAAGGCGCAGGATGAGTTTCACAGTTTTTCCTCGGTTTCGGGTTCGGGCGAGGCGGGGTAGCAGAATGAGCCACTAACGCCCAGATTGCTATCAAAGTCAGCGAATCGGCACTTGAGCTTCCAGCGAAACTCGTTTGTCGCTTTATCGTGGGTGAACTGGATAGGCTCCAGCACCATCGGGTGCTGGCGCAGCCATTCGGGAAAGGCAGGGTGGAACAGAAGCGCATCCCCTTCATCAACTGACGGGGTAACGGACTGCCAGAGCGCAATCGTCCGTTGCAAGGCAGGCGGCGTCCATGTGTCAAAGCGTATGACGCCGCCTGTTTTGAGGAGATGTTCACGTCCTGCCAGCACGCCGTGATACAGGCGGTAAAAGTCGGACAAGCGCGCATAAGCCAGCGAGTCTTCGAACCAGAGCCAGCCGATGGCGTCTAACCAGCGCGCCTGCAACGGGGAAACCTCGCGGCAGAACTCAATCCACGCACTGCACGGTAGATTCTCATTGGGAACGGCACTGTTTCTGTGCAAGCGCAACAGCGACGCCGCGGGGTAATCGATGGCGCGATCCAGAAACGCCAGCATGTTGGAGACAATCAGGACGCCCTGCTCCTGACGCATCTGGATAGTGGTGTGCAGGGGCACAGGAAAATCATCTTCGGGGAGTATCTGATATAGTTCCTGAAGCGAGGCGGTGGCTGGAGCAGGCGTGTTCAAAAACATCGGCTCCGTCCACCGAACAGGCGTCAGCTCCATAATCACCTCTGCTTGCGTTGCCTGTGCCCAGCTCATGAACAGATGGAGCCGGCTGGGGAAACGCATAGACAGGTTCAGCTTAACTTTCTGCTTGCCCAGAGGCGACTCCAGTACGCTTTGCGTTTGCGCCCGCCGCTGCTGGTAAAGCGTCTGCGCATCCTTGCTCAGCGCTTCAAGGACTGTCTCAGTCCCGTCCGTCTCTGGATCGTCCTTGTTAAACATGTCGTAGAAAAATATCCATTTGTAACTCGCCTTGCGCCCTGAGGCATGCACGGGAACACACATGACCGAGAACGCCAGTTGCAACAGCGACCACTTCGTGCTGTAAACGCATACCCAACCCTCTGTGCGGACCTCCTCTGACACGTCGCCCACCTCGCTCATCAGCAAGGGAACCAGCCTCGGGTCTTCCACCAGAGCATTCGGTGGAATCGTTTGTACGACTTTGCCATTCTCGAAAGCCTCGTTCAGCAGAGCATCCAGCAACCGTTTGTCTGCCAGCAAGTGATAGTAGAAGTCCCGAAAACGGTAATCTTTTTCGGTATGGAACCTCAGATTCAGATAAACGAGCGCGCATTTCATTTGCATCTCTGGATTCAGCTCGCTCGCTGGATCGTTTTGCCGTCGTAGGTCTTCTGTTACGGCTAGGAGGTGCGGCTCCAGAGCGCGCCAGAGCGCCTCACTGAAGGAATCGCGCCCCAGCGGCATCGCCTCCAGCGAGGCTTTCCACGCTGCTTCGGGGTCGTCTTCGTAGGCTGCCTCGTTCTCTTGCCACCACTGCTTTAGCCACTCATGGAGGCGCCTGTTCACCTGCCACATCTCCAGCAATAACTCTGGAGGCATGGCTTCCCATACCTGACGCCTTTCTAGAGACACCGCATAGCCTCCCAGCAGGATGAGCGCAGCACGCGTTTGGAGCGTCGGATTATCACTGGCACTGATACCAAACCATCGCCTAATCCTATCAGCAAGGATCGGATAACACGACTGGGCATAACGCCACAACCCTTCGCCGACTTCGAAGATGCTGGCAGGCGCTTTTTCGAGGCTCACACGCGGTTTCTGTTTTCTATTTTGTTCCTGCCAATCTTCGTAGCGCCAGTATACGGCGACCAGCTCTTGCCGCTGTTCGGGCGTGAGATTGCGCACCAGCGCCCGCCCACCTTCATAACGGGTTTGAAACTCAATCTCTTTCTGGGCAGACTGCAGGAGGTGCTTTTTGAACTGCTCACGCCAGCGCGCCTCGCGTTGCGTCACCTCAGGGAGACGCTCCATCACCCAGTGGTTTTTTCTCACAGGGCGGAAGCGTACATCCAGACCAGAGCAGATGAGTTTTCTTGCCTGACTCCACGGGCGCGGCTTGAGGTGAACCAGCGCTACTTGCTGGCGCAAGCTCGCCGCGCACTCCACTCTGCGCCCCTCCACAGAAAACGCCTGGGCAATCTCGGGGAAGGTGTACCATCCCGGCGCAAAGCTCACCTGTGGCTCAGCCGTCTGGGCAAAGCCCATATGGCATCCGAGCCACAAAAAACCTGCTGTTATCCACCATCGCCAGGGCACTGCTGATTCCTCCGCCTTTAATCTACGCGGGGACTACTAAAATACCTGCTGGTCTTTCGTCAATATTGAACTCGTGTCTCCGTATCGTCCTGTGCAAGCTTTGTCATCAGCAGGGGCGTGAGAATGCCCAACGCCAGATGGCGCACCACAGCGTTGAATCTGTGCCCATGTACTCCACATGGGCGGCGCTGGGAATGGAATGCGATAGCAGCCGAACCGCCGCTAAGGGGCTTACGGCGCCTTCTCCACTGGCATCTGGCGGGCGGTCCAGTCAATCCACGAGCCGGGGTAGATTTTCACATTCGGCAGTTTCAGCACATGCCGCAAGGTGAACCAGAGCTGGCTCGCCTCGCGCCCGCTGGTGCAATAGGCAACTACGGGCTGCTTGATGGTGACCTGCATTCCTTCCAGCATCGCGCGAAGCGCTTCAGGGGAGCGCCATGTCAGCACCGTCTCCCCTTGCAGGTTGTTGCGCAAAAAGGCGTTTCGGGCGGTGGGAATGTGTCCCTGCTGGTAGACGGCAGGGGCGCGTGCGTCCAGCGCCACTACCTGCCCGGTTAGCAGGGCGTTCTGAAGCGCGGAGGCGTCCATCAGCAGCTGATTCTGCGGGTTGGGCTTGAAGATGGCTCTGGGGAGGCGGGGAAAGCTCTGGCTTAGCGGACGCCCCTCGGCGCGCCATTTTTCAATCCCGCCGTCCAGCACACCGACGCTCCGATGCCCCAGCCACTCCAGTACGAACGCCACATAGGTCGCGTGCGCAAAAAGGTCGCCTTCCGCAGCCGAAGAGTAGACCACCACTGTATGCTCGTTGCCAATTCCCAGCGCTTCCAGAATTTCGGCGATGCGCTCTGGGGGAAGCAGTTGGGCGGGCACACCGCCTTGCGAAATGCGCAGGGTCTCGGTGTTCAGATACACCGCGTTCGGGATGTGCCCCTGCAGGTAGTCGCGTAGGGAAGGGCGGGCGTCAATAATCCGCAGACGCGGGTCGTTCCAATGTTGCGCCAGCCATTCGGTGGAGACCAGCGTCGGCTCGGTGAGCAGCGGCGCCTGTTGCGCCTGCGCCAGCCAAGCCAGCGCCATCGCCGTCCAGAAAGCCAGAAACCTTCTCATCGTTTTTCCCTCCTGAATTGTTAGAGCGCGCGCGCTCCCTTCAGGATTCATCGCGCCTCACACCACGGGACTGGTTTCGGTTCTGGGGCTATGTGCCTGCTGCGCCTGCTGGTACACGGCAAGGATACGGTCTACGACGGCGGGCACAGAGAGCGTTTCGCGCTTTTTCAGTCCTGCTTGACGCAGCTTTTCGCGCTCTTCGGGGTGGCGCATGAGGTGCAGCACCGCTTCGATGAAGGCTTCGGGGGTGGGGTCCACAATCAGCCCGCTCGCGCCGTAGTCCACCGCTTCGGGAGCGCCGCCGCCGTTCGCCACGATGCATGGCAAGCCTGCCGCCTGCGCCTCGTCCAGCACCAGCCCCTGCGACTCGGTAACGGAGGGGAACACGAACAGGTCGCCCGCCAGCAAGTAGAGGGAGACCTCATCGCGCGGCACAGGTCCTGTGAAATGCACCACCTCCTGGACCCCCAGCGACTCCGCTTGCGCTTTGAGCGACTCCAACGCGGGTCCCGGACCCACCAGCCACAGCTGCGCCTGGGGACATGCCCGATGGATGTGTGGCATCGCCTGCAACAGTAGATGCACATTCTTTTCGGGCGCCATCCGTCCCACATAGAGGAGCATCCACACTTCTGTCGGAATGCCCAGTTTCGCGCGCGCCTCTTCTCTGGACACCTCCGGGAAGGGCAGCACGGGGTTGCGGATGGGGGTGATGGGCTTGCGCACGCCGTACCGTTTCAGCACATCGGCGCCGATGTTGGAAGGCGTCATCACGGCGTCAACACCCTCATAGTAGCGCTTGAGGTGCGCCCGTAGCACGCGCCGAACCAGATTACGGGGCACCAGCGCAGGCACATAGTGCAGATACTCTTCATAAAGCGTGTGATAGGTACTGACCAGCGGGATTTTCAGTCGGCGTGCCCAGCGGGCGCCTGCTATCCCCGTGAAGAACGGCGTATGGGTATGCACCACATCGAAGTGCTGCTGCCGAAACTCGCGCCACAGACGCAGAGACACGGGAACGGCTATCGGATAATCTGGCTCAAAAGGGGTGTAGACCGAGGGGAAGCGCCGCACCGTGGGGATAGGGTCCTGAAAGCCCCTGAATCGGGGGGCATAAATCCAGACTTCGTGCCCGCGACGGGTGAGTTCTTCGTACAGAATGCGAATCGAGATGCTGACCCCGTTCAGGTAGGGTAGGTAGCTCTCGGAGAAGAGGGCGACTTTCACGGCGTGTCGGGCGTCTCCTCCTTGCTGGCGTTGCGGTTGCCCAGCGGGCGTCGATTCGCTTGCTCTTCCAGAAACGCCACAATATCGGAGAGTCGGAACCGTCGCTGATTGCCTCCCGTGCGAAAATGTCGGAGCCAGCCCCGATCGGTGTAGCGGCGGATGGTGGCGGGGCAGACACCCAGCAGGCGGGCGGTTTCCTCTAAGGTCAGCACGGGATCGGTGAGGCGGGCAATCAGCTCTTCACGGCTCTCGCGAATGCGGGCAGGGTAATACTTGCGCGTTACGCTGTCGTCGGTCCACTCCGCCAGATAGCGCAGGTAGCGGGGCAGTTTCGCCCAGATTTCGTCGATTTCGGGCGGGACGATTGCGTTGGGGTCAATTTTGGGGCGTCGCTTGCGTTTGCGCAGGCGCGGTCCGTCAGAAGGGGGTTCCGAAGCAGCTTCTGTGGATTCCATCTGCGCCACCGCTTCCGTCAGCGGCTCCCCTTCGGGGCGCAACATGGGCAAGAACTCCAGAATATGCGGCACGCGAATCGAAATCTGCGCGGGATGCGGGTCAGGGGGCGCCTGAGGAGCGGGCGCAACGGGCTGAGAGGCAAGGGGTGTCGCGCGGGGAGGTGCTGGCTCCAGAGCAGGGGCAGGCGCTTCTGCCTTCGGCGGCTCCCCATCGGGCGTCTCTAGTTCCACAGGGGACGCCTCCTGCTTCGGTTCCGCCGCCGACCGGCTCTCCGACTCAAACTGCGACTCTAGATACCGATACCATTGCTCCAAGCTCATGTGCGCCATCGGTCTACCCCTCGCCT
>CAZQPV010000004.1:0-6475 GCA_964595265.1 uncultured Fimbriimonadales bacterium | reverse complement strand
AGATACCGATACCATTGCTCCAAGCTCATGTGCGCCATCGGTCTACCCCTCGCCTGTGTGGAATACTATACCCCAATCGGTAGGGGCGATTCAACCCCTGCAGGGCGCATGGTAGAATTGCAGAGACCGAAGGAGGCGCAAACGATGAACGCGAACTTTCAGCGGTGGCTTGCCGAAAGTATCAACGAACTGAAGGCGCAGAATCTGTATAAGCAACCCCCGATTCTGGAGAGTCCGCAGGGCGGGCGTGTGAAGATTGGCGGGCGGTGGCTGATTAATCTGGCATCGAACAACTATCTCGGATTGGCGAACGACCCCCGACTCAAGCAGGCGGCGATGGAGGCGGTACAGCAGTGGGGCGCGGGCGCGGGCGCTGTGCGCTGGCTCGGCGGCACGAACCAACTTTATGAACAGTTGGAGCAGAAACTCGCCGAGTTCAAAAAAACCGAAGCCGTGCTGGTGTTCCAGTCGGGGTTTAATGCGAACTCTGGCACCATCCCCTCCTGCTTTGGCGAGGGCGATGTGATTATCTCCGACGAGCTGAACCATGCCAGCATCATCGACGGTGTGCGCCTCAGCGCCGCCAAATACAAAAAGAGCGAAGGCTATGTCTACGAACACAAAAACATGAACCATCTTGAGGACATCCTCAAGCGGTGCGGGCATTTCAAAAAGCGCCTGATTGTAACCGACGGCGTGTTCAGCATGGACGGTGATATTGCGCCCCTGCCTGAGATTGTCGCGCTGGCGGAAAAGTACGACGCGGTGGTGATGGTAGACGACGCCCACGCCTCAGGGGTGCTGGGCGAGCATGGCAGCGGCACGACCAGCCACTTCGGACTCTACGGGCGTGTGGATATTCAGCTGGGAACGCTCTCCAAAGCGATTGGCGTGGTGGGGGGCTATATTGCGGGCAGCCAGCTGCTCAAAGAGTGGCTGATCAACCGAGGGCGCCCCTACCTGTTCAGCACCGCGCTGCCGCCCGCCGCCGTGGGAGCGATTCTGAAAGCGGTGGAGATTCTGATGACCGACCCGGAGCCGATGCGCAAACTCTGGGACAACGCCCGCTACTGGAAGGAGAACCTGCAGAAGCTGGGCTTTGACACGATGGGGTCAGAGACGCCGATTACGCCCGTGTTTTGTGGCGACGAGGCGATTGCCCAGCAGATGGAGGCGCGCCTGCGCGAAGAGGGCGTGTTCACTCTGGGGATTGTGTATCCCACCGTGCCGCGCGGCAAGGCGCGCGTGCGCACCATGCCCAACGCGACGCATACCCGCGAAGACCTCGACGAGGCGCTCGCCGCGTTCGAAAAAGTGGGCAAGGAGCTGGGTGTCATCGCCCGATGGGTTTAAAACGCAAAAAGCCCCAGCCGTAAGCGGTTGGGGCTTCGCGTTTCACAAAGAGCCAGAAGTTTACAGCGAGTGGGACCCTCCGATGCTGCAGCTGGGGTTCGTACTCATGTTGCCAATCGTGTAGGTTCCACCCGACGGGCAGCTCGGCTGCTGCTGAATGAAGTTGGGCACGAGATCAGTCCAGTCGGGTGTGGCGGTCGGACCCTGGTTGTTCGCCATCGCCCACTGCTCTTTCGCTGCCTGAATCTGGCGCAGGTTAGAACGGCATGCGTTGGCGCGAGAGCGCTCGCGGGCGTTCATAAAGCTCGGCACGGCAATCGCCAGAAGGATGCCGATAATCAGCACTACAATCATAATCTCCACAAGTGTGAATCCGCGCTCGCGGCGTCGGTGACTCATCAGATTGCGCATCATCATTCCCTCCATCCTCCTATGGTCGGTATTTGGGGAGGAAAAGCGCACCTGCGGGCGGCGCTCGGCGCGCCGTTTCCTCCGCTGAAGGGGTTATTCCATCCCACACCTCCCAACTTGCACTGCAAAATCTACGGGTTTTGACGCGACAGGGTAGAATTGCAGGAGAAACCTGCGGCTTGACGAAAACCCAACCAGGAGGACAACAATGCGAACACTCGCCCTACTGACGATTGTCGGGTTGTTCTGGAGCGCGCCGCTGGGCGCACAGGAAAAATCGGAGCCGAAAGAGAAACCCGTTCAGACAACAGTCGCCGCCATCCTCAAAGACCCCGATAACTTCCATAAGAAACTGGTTCAGGTGGAAGGCAAAGTCGCGGAGCTCAAAAAGCGCACCTCGCGTGCGGGCAATAAATACGCCACCTTCAAACTTGGCGAGAAGCAGGCGCTCACCGTCTTCACCTACGGACATCCCGATATTGAGAATGGCGACGAGGTGGTGGTGATTGGACGCTTCTTCAAAGAGAGGCGGGTCGGCAACAACACCTTCAAGAACGAGATAGATGCCAGCACGCGCGAGGGCGGCAAGATTACAAAGAAGGAGCAATCGTGAAATGGCGAGCCGCACGAATGGGCAATCGGTACAGAAGACACCGCGCTGGGAATATGCGCCTGCCCCGGAGGCGCGCCAGATCGTCAAACTCCAGCCACGCTACGGGCTGTTCATTAATGGCGAGTTTGTAGAGCCTCTGAGCGGGCAATATTTCCCGACGCTGAATCCTGCGAACGAGGAGGTGCTGGCAGAGGTCGCCTACGCAGGGGCGGAGGATGTAGACCGCGCGGTGCGCGCCGCCCGCCGCGCCTACGAAGAGGTCTGGAGCCAATTACCCGGCAAAGAGCGCGCCAAATACCTGTTCCGAATTGCCCGAATTCTTCAAGAGCGCTCCCGCGAGTTCGCTGTGCTGGAGAGCCTGGACGGGGGCAAACCCATCCGCGAATCGCGCGATGTGGACATCCCCCTCGCCTCGGCGCATTTTTTCTATCACGCAGGCTGGGCGGATAAACTGGAATACGCCTTCGCGGGGCGCAAGCCGCGCCCGCTGGGCGTCGCAGGGCAGATTATCCCGTGGAACTTCCCCCTGCTGATGCTCGCGTGGAAAATCGCGCCCGCGTTAGCCTGCGGCAACACCGTCGTGCTGAAGCCTGCCGAAACGACGCCCCTGACCGCCCTGCTGATGTGCGAGGTGTTCCAGCAAGCAGAATTGCCCCCCGGCGTGGTGAACATCATCACGGGCGATGGGCAAACGGGCGCGCTGCTGGTGCAACACCCCGATATCGACAAAATCGCGTTCACGGGCAGCACCGAGGTGGGCAAAAAAATCCAGAAGGCAGTCGCAGGCACGCGCAAAAAACTCACGCTCGAACTGGGCGGCAAGGCGGCGAACATCATCTTTGAGGACGCCGATATTGACCAAGCGATAGAGGGCATCGTCAACGGCATCTACTTCAATCAGGGGCATGTGTGCTGTGCGGGCAGCCGCCTGCTGGTGCAGGAGAGCATTTACCCAATAGTGATTCGCAAGCTTCAGCGCCGGATTCAGCTGTTGCGCGTGGGCGACCCGCTGGACAAGAACACCGATGTCGGCGCGATTAACTCGCTGATGCAACTGCGCAAAATCGAGCATTATGTGCGGATCGGGCTGGAAGAGGGCGCCCAGATGTTCCAGTGCGAGTGCGAACTGCCCAGCCGGGGCTACTGGTTCCGCCCGACGGTGCTGACAGGCGTGAGTATGGCGCATACCGTCGCCCGTGAGGAGATTTTCGGACCCGTGCTGGCAGTGCTGACCTTCCGCACGCCCGAAGAGGCAGTGGAGATTGCCAACAACACGCGCTATGGGCTGTCAGCAGGCGTGTGGACCAGCAAAGGCAGTCGCTACCTTGCGTTCGCTTCCAAACTGAAGGCAGGCGTTATCTGGTGCAACACCTACAACAAGTTTGACCCTGCCAGCCCGTTCGGCGGCTATAAAGAGAGCGGCTTCGGACGCGAGGGCGGAGTTCACGGCCTCCGCGCCTATGTCGCGCTGGAAGGCGAATAAACACAGCGAGGAGCGAAACGATGCGACTGGTCGGAATTCTAACAGCCGTAGCCATTCTCGGAGTGCTGGTGATGGTCTGGGTCTACTACGGCACGGGCGGGAGCGCGCCCGCTTCGGGTTCGGGCGCGCCGCCTGCAAGCCGCGTAGGCGAGGTCAAGCAAGCCGCCGAAAGCGTCGAGTGCCGCAATAACCTGAGCCAGATACGCCAGGCGATTCAAATCCGCATGACCACCGAAGAGACCCCACCGCCTGATCTGAACGGGTTGGGCTTGCCCTCCACGATGCTGGTCTGCCCGGTGTCAGGACAGCCCTATCGGTATGACCCCAGCACGGGGACGGTGCAATGTCCTACGCCGGGGCACATGAGCTACTGACAAAGACAAGGAGGAACCTATGGACGCAAAGACCGCATACGAGCAGTTAGTGGCATGGTCGAAGGAGACCGCGCTTCTGGGGTCGGTAATGGGCGTTTTGGGCTGGGATCAGCGCGTGACGATGCCCCCCAAAGCGACCCCGTATCGCGCCGAGCAGTTCGCCCTGCTTTCGCGCCTGATCCATGAGCGCACGACCGACCCGCGCGTGGGCGAATGGCTCCAGATTGTCGAGCAGAGCGATTTGGTGGCAGACTCCGAAAGCGATAGCGCGGTGAACATTCGCCAGTGGCGCCGACGCTACGACCGCATGACGAAACTGCCGACTGATTTGGTGGCGGAGTTCACGCGCGTTACGGCGATTGCCGAAAAGGCGTGGGAGCAGGCGCGCGAGAAGTCGGATTTTGGGCACTTCAAGCCCCATCTGGAAAAGATTGTCGCGCTGGTGCGCGAGATGGCAGAGCGGCTCGGGTACGAAAAAGAGCCTTACGACGCCCTGCTGGATGAGTACGAGCAGGGCATGACCGCTGCGGAGGTGGAGGCGCTCTTTGCGCCCCTGCGCGAGCGCACGCCCCAGCTGGTGGAACGCATCCGCAACGCCCCACGCCAGCCTGATGTCGGCATCCTCCATCGCCACTACCCGCGCGACGCCCAGGAAAAGTTCTGCCGCCTCGTGGCAGAGCGTATCGGCTTTGACTGGGAAGCGGGCAGGCTGGACCCCACCGTGCATCCCTTTGCCACGCGAATCACGCCCGGCGATGTGCGAATCACCACGCGCTACTATGAAGATTTCCTCAGCCCGTCGCTGTTCGGCACGATTCACGAGCTGGGGCATGCGCTTTATGAGATGGGACTGCCCGCGGAGCATTTCGGCACGCCGCTGGGCGGTTCGGCGTCGCTGGGCGTCCACGAGTCGCAGTCGCGCATGTGGGAAAACTTCGTGGGGCGCAGCCGCGCCTTCTGGGAGTATTTCTACCCGATTGCCCAGCAGCACTTCAGCGCCCTGAGCGATGTGCCGCTGGACGCCTTCGTGTTCGCCATTAATGCCGTCCAGCCCTCCACCATCCGCGTGGAAGCCGATGAAGTGACTTATAACCTGCACATCCTGTTACGCTTTGAGCTGGAGCTGGCGCTGATGCGGGGCGAGCTGGAAGTGGTGGACCTGCCCGATGCGTGGAACGAGCGGTTCCGTGCCTCCATGGGGTTCACCCCGCCGAACGATGCGGAAGGCGTGTTGCAAGATGTCCACTGGTCGGGCGGGATGATTGGCTATTTCCCGACCTACACGCTGGGCAACCTGTACGCGGCAATGTTCTTCGAGGCGGCGGAACGCGACCTGGGCGACCTGCACGCGATGTTCCGCAAGGGCGAGTTCGCCCCGCTGCTGGAGTGGCTCCGCACGAACATCCATCAGCACGGCAAGCGCTACACGGCGAAGCAGCTGGTGGAGCGCGTTACGGGCAAAGCGCCCAGCGCGGAACCCCTCTTGAACTACTTCGAGCGCAAGTTTGGCGCGCTCTACGGAATATAGTGTCTCGATGGGTGTGGCGGGTGTGCCCCCACACCCTGAACGAAAGGTATAATTCCCTGCGAGGATCCTTCTATGTGGCGTAACCTGCTGATTGCGCTTTTGCTAGTGTGGGCAGTTGTTCCTGTTGATGCACAGCGTACGCGCGTGCCCGACGCGCTCCGCCGAGATATTGAACAGGCGCGCGACAAGGTTTTCCCTGCGCTGGTGAACATTCTGGTGGTCTCCCGTTATTTCGATAGTGGGCGTGCCCAGTACGGCATCAGCGGCGGAAGCGGCGTGATTGTATCGCCCGACGGCGTGGTGCTGACCAACTACCATGTGGCGGAAGATGCGGTGCGAATCTTTTGCACGCTGGGCACAGGCGAGCGGTTCGAAGCGCGCGTCCTCTGCAATGACCCCCTGACCGATTTGAGCGTGCTGAAAATCCGCCAGCCTGACAATGCACCCCCGCGCAAGTTCCCCTATGCCACGCTGGGCGACTCGGACGCGCTCAAAACGGGCGACTATGTGCTGGCGATGGGCAACCCGCTGCTGCTCTCTTCGTCCGTTACGCTGGGAATTGTGTCCAACCCAAAGCGGGTGTTCGTCAACCCAATCAGTTCTGAGATTGAAGGTGTGGAATTTGAGCAGGGCGACCGCTCTGGCATGCTGACCCGCTGGATTCAGCACGACGCGCTGATTTTGCCCGGCAACTCAGGCGGACCGCTGGTCAA
>CAZQPV010000003.1:30945-43777 GCA_964595265.1 uncultured Fimbriimonadales bacterium | reverse complement strand
ATGCACATCCCCGACATCCAGCGGGTGATTGAAATCATTGCCGAGCGCAAAATCGAGGAGGCGATGGAAGAGGGCGAGTTCGACAACCTGCCCGGCGCGGGCAAGCCCCTGCCGCTGGACGAGGAGTGGTTCGTCCCGCCTGAGATGCGCCCCGCGATTCGCCTGATGAAATCCGCTGGAGTGCTACCCGACTGGATGGAGCGCGCCCGCGAAATTGAACGCCTGCGCGACGAGTGCGCTCAGCTCTGGCGCATCGCCGAACGCGAATATCCCCGCGTCCTCACGATGGGACACGAACGATTCCAGATATGGCGCACCGAAACCTGGGCGCGAATCGAAGGGAAAATGAAGCGCGTTAACAGCCTCATCCTAGCGTACAACTGCACCGCGCCCAGCACCGCCATGCCCCTCATCCCCTACGGGCTGGAGCGCGAATACGCCCGATTCTGCGAGCAGTTCCCTTGGAACGAGAACTTATAGCACCGCCTCAGGCGGCACATAGGGATAACCAAACTGCTCGGCTATCGGCTGGAGCGATACTTTGCCCTGCACCACATTCAGCCCCAGGCGCAACGCGGGATCCTGTCGGCACGCTTCCTGCCAGCCTTTGTCCGCCAGGCGCAGCACATACGGCGTGGTGATGTTGGTCAGGGCGTAGGTGGAAGTGCGCGCCACCGCGCCCGGCATGTTGCTCACCGCGTAATGCACCACGCCGTCCACCACATAGGTCGGTTCACGGTGGGTGGTGGGGCGTGTGGTCTCCGCCAGCCCGCCCTGATCCACCGACACATCCACCAGCACCGCGCCTGTTTTCATGGTGGAGAGCATCTCGCGCTTGATGAGAATCGGCGTGCGCCCACCCGTGACATACACCGCGCCCACCACCATGTCTGCCATCCGAATCGCCTCGCGCAAGTTCGCCGGGTTGGAGTAGAGCGTGTCCACATTCGCGGGCAGGGTCTCTTCCAGAGTACGCAAACGCCCCACATTGATGTCCAGAATAATCACATGCGCGCCCAGCCCAGCGGCGATACGCGCCGCGTTGGCTCCCACCACGCCCGCGCCAATCACCACCACAACCCCAGGCAGCACCCCTGGCGCGCCTGAGAGCAGTACGCCCCGCCCGCCCATCGGGCGCTCCAGGCACCACGCGCCGACCTGCACCGCCATGCGCCCCGCAATCTCGCTCATCGGCAACAGCACAGGGTGGCTCCCGTCGGCAGTCTGAATCGTCTCGTAGGCGATGCACACCGCGCCGCTATCCACCATCGCGCGCGTTAGCGACTCGCTCGCCGCGAAGTGAAAAAAGGTAAAAACCACCTGATTGGGGCGTATCAGCGGATATTCCGAGGGCAACGGCTCTTTGACCTTCACAATCAGTTCCGCCTGACGCCATACCGACTCGGCAGAGTCCATCAGTTTGGCTCCCGCGTGGGCATATTCCTCGTCGGAAATGCCCGTGCCGTCGCCTGCGCCACGCTCAATTAGCACCGTATGCCCATGCTGGACAAG
The DNA here is from genome assembly GCA_964595265.1 of uncultured Fimbriimonadales bacterium. Lineage (GTDB taxonomy): Bacteria > Armatimonadota > Fimbriimonadia > Fimbriimonadales > GBS-DC > LDYB01. Next base: position 42,265 of record CAZQPV010000003.1, on the reverse strand, counting down.
AATCTCCACGCCTGCGGGCGTCATCGCCACGCGATACTCATCCGGCTTAATCTCCTTCGGAACGCCAATTATCATCGCGCCTAAAGTGTACCCGACGACGCGCCCCAGCGCAGGTCTTCGAACCGCTGAATCTCTATCAGATAGCCGTTGGGGTCCTGCGCGAACAGATGATAGATGCGATACTTCTCGTTGTAAGTGGGCGGTTTGGTAATCGTGACGCCGTGCGCCTGCAGATGGGCATACCATGCGTCCACGGCTTCCGTGACGAGCGTGAGAATCACGCGCTCGGCGGGCTGGGGCGTCTCACCGCGCTGGCAAAATCCCACATACCCTGACGCCGCTACCTGATAGATTCGGCAATCTCCTTGATCCAGCACACAGGGCAACCCCAGAATCGCTTCGTAGAAGCGGCATGTCTCCTGCCATGCAGGCGCGGGCAGAAACACAATCCAGTCGCGGATGGATGGTCGCATCGGGGGTTCATTCGCCCCATGGGCGCAAGTTCCTGCCTACAAGGTATACTCCGGGCGATGCGGATTGCGTTCTTCATGCCCCACCTGCGTGGCGGCGGCGCCGAGCGCGTGGCGGTGAACCTGGCTCGCGCCTTCACCGAGCGCGGGCATCAGGTGGTGATCGCCCTCTCGCAGGCAGATGGTCCGTATCTGAAAGATTTACCCCCCAGCGTACGCGTGGTGGATCTCCGTGCGCCCCGCACGCTGGCGGCGATTCCGCGCTTCGCGCTCTTTCTGCGTCGGGAGCGATTGGACGCGATTCTGGCGTTTATGCTCTATCACAACCTCGGCGCGTTGTTCGCACGCTGGCTGGCGCGAGCGCCCACACGAGTCGTGCTGACCGAGCATAACACCCTCACCCTCTCGCAACAGGATGACCCCAACCCCATCGCCCGATGGATGCCGACGCTGATGCGCTGGTTCTATCCGATGGCAGACGCGATTGTCGCCGTTTCGCACGGAGTGGCACAGGACCTCGCCCGCTACACGCGCATCCCTGTGGAGCAGATTCGTGTGGTCTACAACCCCGTGATTACGCCCCTGCTCTACCGTCTGCGCGACGAGCCAGCCACACACCCCTGGCTGGAAGACCCTGATATTCCCGTCGTGCTGGCGGTTGGCAGGCTGACTCGCCAGAAAGGGTTTGACATCCTGCTGGACGCTTTCCACAAGGTGGTGCAGACCCGCCCCGCCCGCCTGCTCATTCTCGGCGAGGGGGAAGACCGCCCACTCCTGGAGGCAAAGAGAGCGCAGTTGGGGCTTCAGAGTGTGGTGCAGATGCCCGGCTTTGGGGAGAATCCGTATGCCTGCATGCGTCGCGCCTCCGTGTTCGTGCTGTCTTCACGGTGGGAGGGGCTACCGACCGTACTCATAGAGGCGCTCGCATGCGGTTGCCCCGTCGTCAGCACCGACTGCCCCAGCGGACCCCGCGAGATTCTGGACGGCGGACGCTATGGGCATCTGGTTCCCGTCGGCGATGTGGACGCGCTGGCAAACGCCATTCTCGAAGTGCTGTCAGGCGGCGGTAAAACCGTCCCGCCCGAATGGCTCCAACAGTTTGAGGAGTCATATGTAGTGGAACAGTATCTCGGTCTTTTGAGAGGGGACTCCTGACCAGAAAATAAACAAAAAAACGAGCCAGATTGCTCTGTTGCAAAGAGGGGAGGAGGCGCAGAACAGGACACGGGAACCGCGTCCGTACGGGCATCAGGAGGGGCGCGGTCGCCGCGCCCCACGCGGCGAAGTCTGCCATGCCACAAGGTAGAACGCGCATCCTTGCAACAGAGCAAGTCCGATGGTTATCGGGGACGAGTGAACTCGCTCCTCCTCTACGCAGCCAGCCTGCGCTGGTTCTCCGTAGCCGGGGCGTCCTGCCCAAAACCAGGCGCAGGGATGCGCGTGCTACTTCAGCCGGCGCAGGGCGGCTTCGTAGCATAGGAACGGCTTCAGCCGTCTGGCAGCAACGCCCCCTTGATGGCGCGAATTGCTCATCTTCTCGAATAGCCTTTGAGAAACCGTGCCATTCCCCTGAGCGAGGGGTACAAGCAGCCGTCTCTGTCAGGAGCGACAGAATCGCGCCCGCATCTCCTGTATTGCCCTCACAAAAAACACCACCCAGAACCCCTGTATCGGCAGCAGCGGACGACTGCCCCCCGCGTAAAGCCAGATGGTGAGCCACACCCACCCTTCCAGCACCGCAACAAGTCCCCACTCACGCCAGCGCGAGCGCCAGCCCCAGAACAGCCCCAGATGTGCCAGCGTTAGATAGAGCCAGTAGACCCCATCCGCCATGGCAAGTGCCCTCATCAGCGCACGATTGCCTGACTCCTGAAGACCGAACGCCGAGAGGCTCAGCCGTGTCTTCAGCCACAGCAGGTGCAGAAAGTCCGCTGGGTTCTCCCGAATCCACCTCAGCGCCAGCTGGAGCGCTTTGCGGTCGCGCTCCACAGGGTCGGGCGAGGCAATCCACTCGCGCACCATCACCTCGCGCCCGCCCACCTGCATGCGCAACTCCAGAAAATCGGCGCGGAATCCCCCGTCCGCCTCAGGGTTGTTCGCCCACAGAAAGGTGTAGCCACCCAGCCCAACAGGAATGAAGTGCCCGTACCGCCCGTAGAGATAGCCCACATACGGCGCGACTGTGAGTAGCCCGCTGAGCGCCATCGCCAGGGCAGGCAGACGATCCCACTTCTGAACACTCGGAGGCGAGACCAGCGCCCACCATGCGACCACCAGCCCCAGAAACGGCAAAAAGTTCGCCCGTGTCAGCGCGAGCAGCCCCAGCAGCACGCCCGCCATCAGCCCATTACGCATCGTGCGCTCCGCGCTCGCCCGCTCCAGCGCCCACACCAGCAACGGCAACGCCAGATTCTCTGTGTAGAGCCAGCCCGAAATCATCAGCAGGTGCGGATGGATCGCTGTCAACCCCGTTGCCCAGTACGCGCCGCGCGCGCCCAGCCAGCGATTCGCCAGACGCCACAGCCCCCACAACATCACCAGCGACAGAATACCGTTCACCAAACGCACCGCCTGCGGCGCATGCCCCACCACAGCGTACACGCCCGCCATCAGCCAGATGTAGGCTGGCGCGGTCTGCAACCCCTTCACGAACACCAGACGCCCCTCCTGCGCCAGAGTCCACGCCATCTGGTCATGCACTGCCGCATCGCCGTGCAGGGGGGCGCGACGCAAAAAGGGGTCTACAGAAGGCGCCATCAGCACATAGCCGATTCGCAAAACCGCCGCCGCTGCCCAGAACCAGACCGCCCAGCGCATGGCTTACTCGCCTCGCTTCGGCGCGGGAATCCATGCTCTACCTACCGCGCGCATGCGCCCCTCTTCACTGACGACCGAGTCGACATAGAGTCCATCATAAATGCCCAGATCGCGCTCCATGTCTATAATCGGGTTGAGCCACTGGCGCAGAAGCTCCACCGCCTGCGGGGGCAACTCCGCACCCTCAATTTCAATCTGAGCTTCGGCTAAGTCCAGATAACGCCCCTCGCGGGGTTTGAGAACGCCCGTTGCTCGAAAGCGCACTTCGCTCGTGAGCAACACGGTGACGCCCTCCACCAGAGTCTGCGTCGGCGTGATATTCACCTTCACCTCACGGATGTAGGGGGCATACTTGCGACGGATATAATCGGCTAAATCGTCTTGATGAACCACAATCTCGGCGGCGCCGACGCCTGTATCGCTAAGCCGAAAGATTCGGCGGTTAATCGCAAGCCGACGGTCGTAGTAGATATCGGGAATCTCTGCCCATGCGGTCTCGGCGCGCAGTCCGCGCAGGCGTGCGTCCTGCAGATACATCACAAAGCGCCGAATATGTCCCGATTTCGGGCGTTCTGGCTCCAGAGTGAACGGAAAGCCGTCCAATGTGAAGCCCTGCGCCCGAACCGTGAGCTGCTTGATTCTGCCCTCGGTCAACCCGCGCGCGCCATCCAGCTCAATGCGCACCGAGACCTTGCCGCCGATGCGCTGTTGAATTTCGCGGGCGGCGGTTTTTTCGACCTCGCGCAGGGCGCCACGCCCCAGCGTCAGCAGGATTGCGACCACCGCCACCCACTCACGCTTCATCGGCTTGCAATGAGTTCGTTCAGCAGGCGCTGGATATCTTCGTTCTTGGGGAAATCCGCCTGCATCTTAGAGAGCATATCAATCGCCTTCTGGCGCTGTCCGCTCTGCTGGTAGAGCCGCGCCAGCTTGAGTCCCGTGGTGATTTCGTCGGGCACCGCTTTGTAAAGCGCCTCGTAAGCGCGGATGCGCTGTTCCAGAGTGCCATGCTGATCTGCCAGGGTTGCCCAGCTGCGCAGGCTGAACACATCTTTGGGCTGCACCTGCGCCAGTTTTGCGTACGCCTCCAGCGCCTCAGGGTAGCGCTTTGCGGTCGTGTAGAGGTTGATAAGCGTTTGAAGCAGGGTCGCATCGTCGGGCTGGGATTTGTGGCGTGCTTCCACAAACGCAATCGCTTCGTTCAGGCGTCCATGACGGCGCATCCACTCGGCGTAGGCTTTCACTGGCTCCTGCGCAGGCGTCGATTTGCTTGCCAGCCCCTGCAGGAGCGACTCGTATTCCACCTGACGCCCCAGCTTCTCTGTGAGGCGCTCGATCATCCCGTACAGCGTAATCTCATCAGGGTTGGCAAGCAGCCCGTTGCGCAACACATCCCACGCCTCGGCGTATTTCTCCTGGTTTATCAGCACCTGCGCCAGATGCCCTACGGTCCATGCGTGTTTGGGGTCAAACTGGAGCGCATGCTGATACGCCTGAAGCGCCTCGTCGTAGCGCTGCAGTTGCTCCAACAGGGCGCCCAGACCCCGGTAGAGCCGGGGATCGTTGGGGTCTTTGGCGATCGCCTCGCGGTACGCCTGAATCGCCTCCTCGACGCGGTTCAAGCGTGCCAGCTCGGTCGCCAGCAGCGGTAGATGCTCCACGCCGTGTTTTGCGACCACCTCTTTGAGAAACGCAATCAGGTCATCAGGGCGGTTCGCCGCGCGGAGCATCTCTACCATGTTGGAGAGCGCCAGCGTGTTGAGAGTCTCGCCTAGCGCCATCTGTCGATAGATTTGCGCCGCCTCGTCAATCTGGTTCAGTTTGCGGTGCATCGCCGCGACGCCCAGCAGCGCAATCTCGTTGGTGGGGTCGCGACTCAGCACCTGCTGATAGAGCGCGAGCGCCTCCTGAAACTTCTGCTGGCGCTCCATAATCCGCGCCTTGCCCAGTAGCGCGGAGACCTCATTGGGCGATTCGGTCAGCAGCGCGTCATAAATCTGAAGCGCTTCGGTCTCGCGCCCGTTCCGACTCAGAAACCGGGCGTACTCGCGGCGCAAATCGGCGTTCTTCGGATGTTTCTGGAGCAATTTCTGATATTCGGCGTTCGCCAGCTCAAACTGCTGACTGCGCTCATAGATGGCAGCAATCAGCATAGTAGGGCGGTAATCGTCCGGAAGGTTCTCTTCCCACCGGCGCAGGAAAGGCAATATCTCCTGATCGTTCTCGCCCTGCGCCTGAAGCACCTCATACTGCCCTTCGTAAGCCCGCTGATTTTTAGGGAAGAGTTTCAAAATCTCGCCGAAATACTCGCGCGCCTTGCCGTAGTTCTTGAGGCGCAGCTCGCAGATGGCAATCTCGGTCAGAATATCCCAATAGATTCGCTCGCTGCTCTGGAATAGCTGAATGGCTCTGCCAAGATAGTGCTTCGCCGACTCCCATTTTTCCTGCCGCATCAACAGCATGCCTGCGCCAATCAGCGCCTCAGGGTTACGCGGGTAGACCTTTGCCAGGTGCAGGTAGTCCTGTAGCGCCTCGTCCCAGCGGTTCCCACGCTGGTAGAGCATGGCGCGTTTGAGGCGCGTGGGTAGGTCGTCGGGCTCGCGCTTCAGGGCTTCTGTATATGCGCGAATGGCGTCGGCAGGGCGGTTCAGCGCCTCATACACCATCCCCAGCGATTTCCAGGCGGTGGTGTAGTCGGGCTTGAGCTGCACCGTGCGCTCCATGTAGCGTTGCGCCTCGGGGAAGTTCTGCAGCTGATAGGCAATCACCCCCAGATTGTAAACGATTCGGAAGTCGTTGGGGCGCGTGCGGAGCGCTTTCTGGAACTCGGCTTGCGCTTCTTTCCACTGCCCGCGCAACATCGCCAGCGAACCTGAGAGTATTGCGACTTCGGGGTGATTCGGGTGGCGCTGACGGAGCGTGCGCAGGTACCCCTCCGCATCGTCCAGTTTGCCCGTGTCCAGCGCCATGCGCGTCAGCTCCAGCAGCGGCAGGGGGTCTTTGGGGTTCAGTTTCGCCGCGGTACGAAAATGATACGCCGCCTTGTCGTACTGGTTCTGCAGGCGGTAGACCAGCCCCAAGTTGATGTGCGCGGGCACGAACTGCGGGCGCTTGTGCAGAATCGAGCGCAGGAGCGGCTCCGCCTCTTTCAACTTGCCTGCGCGCGCCAGCTGCACCGCACGGTCAAACTGCTTCTGGAGCTCAGGGGTCAGGGTGTTCTGCGCCCATACGAAGCCAAGCATCAAGCCCCACGCCAGCATCCACAACCACAGCCGTCTCATGACGCGAGAAGTATACCTGAGCCTTCAGGTACAATTCCCCCGCGAGGAGGCGAACATGGAAACGAAAAATCTGCCGCGTTGGGATATGAGCGTTGTCTATCCGAGTTTAGACTCTCCCGAATTTGAGCGCGATTTCCGCAGCTTCGTGCGCGCCATCGATGAGCTGGAAGGACTGTTCGAAAACGCCCGCATCGACCGCACCGATCAACCCCTGGATGTGAACACAGCCGTTGCGATTTTTGAGGCGGTCATCCCCCAGTATAACGCTTTGATGGAGTTCGGGCACACGATAGAAGCATACATCTACAGCTTTATTGCCACCGACTCGCGCGACGAATATGCCCAGATGCGCCTGAGCGAGATGGAGCGCGAGGAGGTGCGCCTCGCCAAGCTCAGCACGCGCTTGACCGCATGGGCTGGCTCGCAGGATGTAGAGGCGCTCATAGAACGCTCGGAGCTGGCACGCCAGCACGCCTACTGGCTCCGCCGGGCGAAGATCTACGCCGAGCATATGATGTCGCCCGCCGAAGAGTCGCTCGCTACCGAGATGAGCCTCACCGGCAGCAACGCATGGAGCAAGTTTTATGGCAACCTCAGCTCGCAAATCATGGTGGAGCTGGAACTCAGGGGCGAGCGCCAGACGCTCCCGATGAGCATGGTGCGCAACTTGGCGGTAGACCCCGACCGTTCCGTGCGCGCTACTGCCTATCACGCCGAGCTGCAGGCGTGGGAGCGCCACGCGATGCCCATCGCCAGTGCGCTCAACAGTATCAAGGGCGAGACCAACCTGCTGACCCGCCGCCGCAAGTGGCGCGACCCGCTGGAAGCCTCGCTCTTCCGCAACGCCATCGACGAGACGGTGCTGGACGCCATGATGACCGCCGCCCACGAATCGTTCCCCCACTTCCGACGCTACCTGCACGCGAAAGCGCAGGCGCTCGGAATCGAACGGTGCGCATGGTACGATCTGTTCGCCCCCGTCGGTAAAGCAGCCAAACACTGGGACTATGAGGAGGCAAAGCAGTTCATTATTGAACAGTTCGCCACCTACTCCGAGAAGATGAGCCAGTTCGCACGCCGTGCGTTCGAAGAAAACTGGATCGACGCGCCCCCGATGCCCGGCAAACGCGACGGCGCGTTCTGTATGCGCCTGCGCAAGGACGAATCGCGCATCCTGACCAACTATAAACCCTCATTCAACGGACTCAGCACGCTCGCACACGAGCTGGGGCACGCTTACCACAATCTCTGCCTCGCCAACCGCACCTACCTCCAGCGATTCACCCCCATGACACTCGCTGAGACCGCCAGCATCTTCTGCGAGACGATTGTGCGCAACGCCGCCCTGCAGAACGCCAGCCCCGAGGAACAAATCGCCATCCTCGAAGCCTCCCTTCAGGGCAGTTGCCAGGTGGTGGTGGACATCACGAGCCGCTTCCTCTTCGAGAAGGCAGTGTTCGAGCGTCGCAACGAGCGCGAGCTGAGCGTCTCCGAACTCTGCGCCATCATGCGCGAGGCACAGGAGCAAACTTACGGCGATGGGCTGGACTCGAACTATCTGCATCCTTACATGTGGTGCGCCAAGCCCCACTACTACGGGAGCGCGTTTTACAACTACCCCTACATGTTCGGGCTGCTGTTCGGACTGGGACTGTATGCACTCTATCTGGACGACCCCGACGGATTGCGTGCCCGCTACGACGACCTGCTCAGCGCCACGGGCATGGCAGACGCGCCCACCCTCGCCGAGCAGTTCGGGTTCGACATCCGCAAACCCGACTTCTGGCGCAGCAGCCTGGAAGTGATTCGGCAAGATGTGGAGCGGTTCGTGGCGCTGGTGCAACAGCGCACATAACAACGATGGCTGTTGACCGTGAGTTTCTCCTGCAGACGGCGCTGACCCTTCGGCGCGTTGCGGAAGAGTTAGAGAAGTACGCGCATGTCTCAGACGACGCGCTGGCGACCAACCTGAGTCTGTGCTGGACAGTGGAGCATGGACTGCAAGCGGGGATATCACTTATTCTGCAGGAGGCTCAGCATATCCTCACGCGCCATTTCAGCGAGGTCCCCGAAACCTATGAAGACTCGCTGGCGGCGCTTCGGGCGCGCGCGGTGATTTCCACCTCACTCTACAGGCGACTGCGGGGCATTGGCGGCTTCCGTAATGTGCTGGTTCATGAGTACCTCCAGGTGGGCTTGAACCGTATTGCGCGGTACACACGCCGTGCGCCTGCCCGCTTCCGCGATTTTGCGGACGAGCAGGCGGCGTGGGTGGGAAATCTCGACTCCAAGCCAGCTTAAGAAGCGCACCCAAAGAGGGTCGGGTTACCCAATCCCGCTCTATCGGGTGGTCTCGAGTTATCCTGCTCTGTCGCAAGGATTCGCATTCCACCTCTTGGCACGATTCCTTTCGCCGCGTGGGGCGCGGTTCCCGCCTCATGTTCCGCGAATCCCCCGTTCTTTGCCACAGAGCAAACTATCCTATCGCGGCTTGCTCTCACTCGCAGGGGCGCCGCGCTCGATAAAGCAAAAGCCCCCTACCCCCCAAAACGGGAAGTGGGGGCTGAACCGACTCCTGAACGCCGAGCCTACTCCTCCAGCTGCGCAATCTCGACGGGGGCGCCGCCACGCCGCGCCGATTCCCACGCCGCCTCCGTGAACGCAATCACGCGCAGGGCATCTTCAGGACGCGACTGCACCTCTTCACGCCCCAGGATCGCGTTCACAAAATTAATCACAGGCTGCGAGCCAGCGGGCAGGTTCTCCACAGGATAGCGCTGTCCCTGAGCATTACAAAACTCCAGTCGGTCGTGGCGTATCAGGTAGGTACCTTCCGACCCCACGACGGTAATCTCCTCGTGCCAGCCAACGCTCGTGCTGCCAATAATAGACAAGTTGCCAATCGCGCCGTTGGCGTACTGGAACGCCAGCGCGGAGTCGATGTCCACGGGGCGGTCATAGTAGTTGATATACGCGCTGACGCGCACGGCAGGCGCCTCTATAATCCACATCAGGAAGTCCACCAGATGGGAGCCTGTGTCGTTCAGCTGTCCGCCACCCGAAAGCGCGGGGTCCTGGCGCCACGAGCCAGCCGTCGCCCGCATCCAGTTCTGTAAGTTGATGGCTTGCACGAAGTGGGGCTGCCCTATCTCGCCGCGCCGAATGCCCTCATAGACATATCGGTAGGTGGGAATATAGTGGCGCTGATAGGCGACCAGCCCGATTTTGCCTGTCTCGCGGAATCGGCGCACCAGCGTGCGAGCATGCTCCACCGTGCAGACCATCGGCTTCTCAATCATCACATGGAGACCCTTATCCAGCGCGTCCATCGCCTGCTGGAAATGGAGCGTGTGCGGTGAGACAATCAGCACCCCGTCCAGCGACTCTTTTTCCAGCATTTCGCGATGGTCGCTGTAAAAGGGCACGCCCTGCAGATGGGGAAACCGCTCGAGGGTGCGCTGACGCTGTTCTTCGCTCGGCTCCGTGATAGCGACCAGTGCCGCTTCCGCAACTCCTTGAAGCATATTAATATGGTGGCGTGCCATGCCACCACTGCCAATCAAACCCAATCGTACCTGACTCATCGGTTCGCCTCCTGCATGCAACACTTTCTCCAATTCGCAAGCACACTTCCAATTCCTGCAGGAAGTGCGCGAGCAATACGGAATAATTTCCTGCTGATGGACTGGGTGGCTGCGATTCTTCAGAGTGCATCGGGGGGCGTAGGAACTGAGGCGCTGACTCAGTTAATCCGCGCGGTCGCGACGCACACAGGCGCGTGGAACGCGCTGGTGGTCAAACGCGCCCACAGCCCCCCCGTGATACTTGTGCATGCGCCCCATTCCCCCAACTCCGTATCGCTCTCGCCAGCGCTCCAATACGACACTGCCGACTGGCAACAGGTCGATGGACACGCCTGGCGTGTTGTGGGCTTACCCGTCCCTGAGCTGTATTATGTGCTTCGGGTATCGCCCGAGCGTCAGGGCGAAGCCATCTGGGATGTGGTCTGCCACCTGACACGCTTGCTGGGTCAACACGAGCGCTTCCATCGGGAAATTGGGAGCCTGCGACGGCTTTCGGAGCGCCGACTGGCGGCAGTGGCAAGCCTTTACGAGAACGCGCTCACGCTCGGCGAGGAACAGCTGGAGTGGTTCCTGTGGAACGCCACCCGCCGCGCCGCGCAGGCAATGGAAGCTCAGGCATGCTCGCTGATGCTGTTAGACCCCGACACACAAACCCTGCGCATCGCCGCCCACTATGGCTTACCCGATGAGCTCGCTCATGAGGTGGCGGTGCCGCTCGGCGAAGGGATTGCGGGCAGAGTGGCGCAAAGCGGCGAGCCAGTGCTGATTACCGACCCGAACCAGGAACCCCGCCTGAAAGGGGTTCCGACGCGCCCTGAAATCAGCGCCTCTATCTGCGTGCCCCTGCGCAACCGCAACAATCAGGTCTTCGGCGTGATGACCCTGCGCCGACTGTATCCCAATCCCCCATTCGAAATCGAAGACCTGCGCATGTTCACCATCTTCGCCTACCAGGTCGCCCTGGCTATCGAAAACGCCCGCCTCTATGAGCAACTCCACCGCAATATCCAGCGCCTCACCACGCTGGTGAACCTCGCGCAGGTCATCACGGCGGAGCTCAATCTGGACACGCTTTTCGAGATTGTCGCCCGCCAGATTACGGAAGTGGTGGGTTTTTCGAGAATCGCGCTCTTTTTGCGCAAAGGCGATTCCCACACCTACGAGCCGC
>CAZQPV010000003.1:15242-30845 GCA_964595265.1 uncultured Fimbriimonadales bacterium | reverse complement strand
CCTCGCCGCGTTTCGCAACAACATTCTGAGCAGCCTGGGGTCGGGCATGTTCACGCTCGACACCAAAGGGCGCATCTCCACATGGAACCGCAAAGCCGAGGAGATTACGGGGCTGCTCGCACGACACATCCAGAACACGCCCTATACGAAAGCGCTGGAAGAGATGGGAATGGAATCGGAGAAGCGCGCTCTGGTGGCGGAAGCGATCGAACAGGTGCTTCATGGGGCGGGGGCGCGTTCACTCTACAAAGTGCGCCTCCACAACCACCATGGGTTGCGAATCCTGAACTTCACCATCACGCCGCTGGTGGTCGGCAAGCAGACGATCCAGGGCGCGGTGTGCGTGTTTGAAGACATTACCGACTATGTGCGCATGGAGGCGCGCCTGAGCGAGATGGAGCGCCTCGCCACCGTCGGGCAGCTGACCGCCACAATAGCGCACGAGATTCGCAACCCCCTCACCGCGCTCAAAGGCGCCGTGGATCTGCTCGCACGCGAGACCCTGCCCGACCACCTCAGCATGTATGTAGAGGTGATTCAGGAAGAGGTTCAGCGTCTCGCGGTGCTGGCAGACGAGTTTCTGGAGTTTGCACGCCCGTTTCGGATTGAACGCCAGCGTGTGGCGCTTCGCCCCGTCGTGGAGCGCTCCCTGCGCGCTTTCGCACCCCTGCAAAAAGAGGGCGCCTTCCAGTTCGCCTGCGATGTGCCTCCAGAGCTGACCCTCGATATAGACCCCGCACGCATCGAACAGGCGTTGCGCAACCTGATCCAGAACGCCATTCAGGCAATGCCCGACGGCGGCGTTATCACCATCCGCACCGTCGAGACCGAATACGAAGTCGGCATTCAGGTGCAGGATACGGGTCCGGGAATCCCCCCAGAACAGAGAGAGCGCATCTTCATGCCCTTCTTTACCACCCGCATTCGGGGAACCGGACTGGGGTTAAGCATCGTCCAAAAGATTGTGGAAGGGCACCATGGGCGTGTCACAGTGGAGTGTCCCCCCGAAGGAGGCTCCATCTTCACACTCTGGTTGCCGAAAATAGATATACTTGCTTCAGAGGAGTGAAAGCACTTGCTACTGGACGGGCAGGTGAAGCGAAACGATGGCAAAAATCTTGATCGTGGACGACGAGCAGAACATTCGGCGTGTGCTGGCGCGCGCTTTTGAGAAAAATGGCTACGAGGTGAGCACTGCGGAGAACGCACATCAGGCGTTGCGCCTTGTGGACGAGGTTCAGCCCGACCTTGTGCTGAGCGATGTGGTAATGCCCGGTCCGACAGGGCTGGAACTGCTCAAAAAACTGCGGGCGAAATATCCCGACCTGCCCGTGGTGATGATGACCGCCTACGGCACCATCCCCATGGCAGTGGAGGCAATTCGGAGCGGCGCGTTTGAATTCCTCACCAAGCCGCTGGATATGGACTCGCTCTTCAAGGTGGTGCGCCACGCGCTGGAAGTGCCGAAGAAGCCCCAAGCGCGCGCCAAGCCGAAGACGACCTCCGCTTCCAGAACGGTTTTTATCGGGCAAAGCCCTGCGGTCCAGGCGGTGCTGGAAATCGTGGAGCGCGTGGCAAACACCCGCGCCACCGTGCTGATTACTGGCGAAAGCGGCACGGGCAAGGAGCTGATTGCCCGCATGCTCCACGAAAAGAGCGATCGTGCCAGCGGTCCGTTCGTGCCCGTCTCCTGCGCCGCCATCCCTGAGACGCTGATTGAGGTGGAGCTGTTCGGCGCGGTCAAAGGCGCCTACACGGGCGCCGACACCGACCGCATCGGCAAGTTCGAAGCTGCCAACGGTGGCACGCTCTTTCTGGATGAAATCGGCGAAGTGCCTCTGCTGGTGCAGGCAAAACTGCTGCGCGTGATTCAGGAACGCGAAATCCAGCGGCTGGGCAGCAACGAGAGCATTCCGATCGATGTGCGCCTCATCACTGCCACCAACCGCGATCTGGAGCAGGAGGTCGCCGCACGCAACTTCCGGGAGGACCTTTATTATCGGCTCAAGGTGGTGCATATCCACCTGCCGCCGCTGCGCGAGCGCCCTGAAGACATTCCCCTGCTGGCGGAATACTTCATGAGAAAGTACGCCGCCGAGAACGGGCGCGCTCTCGAGCGGATTAGCCCCGAAACCATCGCGCTCCTGCAACGCCACTGCTGGAAAGGCAATGTGCGCGAGCTGGAGAACACGATCGAGGCGGCTGTCGCGCTCGCCCCGCCCGACGCCGACACCCTGCTGCCCGAACACCTGCCGCCCCACTTCCACACACCAGGCGGCAAATAAGGGCACAGAAACGGGTACAATTCGGGCGTGGACACCCGCATCGTCCTGATAAGCGTCTCTGACAAAAGCGGACTGGAGCCTTTCGCTCGCGGACTGCACGCGCTTGGGTTCGAACTGCTCTCCACTGGTGGCACCGCACGCGCCCTGCGTGAGTGGGGCTTGCCCGTGCGCGAAGTCTCCGACTACACAGGCTTCCCCGAAATCCTGGAGGGGCGCGTCAAAACACTCCACCCGCGCATCCACGCAGGGCTGCTGGCAAACCTGAGCCTCGAAGCCCATCGCCAGACACTGGAGCAACTTCAGATTAGCCCCATTCCGCTGGTGGTGGTCAACCTCTACCCGTTCGAGCAGGCGCTGCGTAGGGGCGCCAGCGAGGCGGAACTGATTGAGCAGATTGACATAGGCGGACCGACGCTGATACGCGCCGCGGCGAAGAACTTCGAGCATGTGGCGGTGGTGGTGCGCCCTCGCGATTACGAGTGGCTGCTGCAGCGGCTCCAGTCTGGGGGGCTGAGCCGTGAAGAGCGCGCGCTGTTAGCCAGCCGCGCGTTCGCCCATGTCGCCGAATACGACGCGCTGATTGCGAACTGGTTCCGCCGGTACGACCCCGAAGGCGACCTGCCCGAAACGCTGACCCTCACTTACCGCCGCCTTCAGACCCTGCGCTACGGCGAGAACCCACACCAGCGCGCCGCGTTTTATACCGAACCCTTCGCGCCTGGCAGCACGATCGCAACCGCACGCCAAATCTGGGGCAAGGAACTCTCGTACAACAACCTGCTGGACGCCGAAGCCGCGCTGGAGCTGGTGCGCGAGTTTGAAGAACCTGCTTGCGCGATTATCAAGCACACGAACCCCTGCGGCGTCGCGATAGGCTCGCATATCACGGAAGCCTTCCTGCGGGCGCTTGAAGCCGACCCCGTCTCCGCCTACGGAGGGATTGTTGCTGCCAACCGCCCGATTGACCGCGAGGCTGCCGAAGCTATCACCGCCCCCGGCAACTTCTTCGAGGTGGTGATTGCCCCTGCGTTTGACCCCGAAGCGGTGCTACAGTTTCAGGAGCGCAAAGGCTGGGGGCAGAGCGTGCGCCTGCTGGAAACGGGCGACCTGTTGCCGACCCAGGCGCTTCAGGGAACCTTCACCGTGCGAGGCTTAACGGGGGGACTGCTCTACACCGAGCGCGACACGATAGACTGGAACCCCGACCAGCTGCAGGTAGTTACCGAGCGCATCCCCTCTGAAAAAGAGTGGGCGGATTTGCGTTTCGCGTGGCGCGTGGTCAAGCATGTGAAGTCTAACGCGATTGTGGTGGCTCGTGAGAAGCAGGTGTGGGGCGTGGGCGCGGGGCAGATGAATCGCGTGGGCGCGGTGCGGATTGCGCTGGAGCAAGCCCAATCGCATGCACAGGGCGCGGTGCTGGCGTCCGACGCCTTCTTCCCCTTCCCCGACAGCGTGGAGCTGGCAGGGCGCGCCGGAATCCGCGCCATCATCCAGCCCGGCGGCTCCAAACGCGACCCCGAAGTGATTGCCGCCGCCAACGAACTGGGCATCGCGATGGTGTTCACGGGGATTCGGCACTTCAGGCACTAAAAATCACCTTCGCCATCTGGCGCACTGCATCGCGAAAATAGCGGCTCAAGTCTTCAGCAGTGCGCAGGTCTATTGTGCGCCCGCCGAAAATAGCGGATAGCTCACGCTCAAGCCGAGCCATCTCTCAAGTTGGTTACTCCTTACGGCACTTTCACCTTCTTCACCTCCACCCCTGCATCTGTGAAGTTTAAGTAATACAGGTTCCCGCGACCGTCCCCAACACACACCTCTGCCATCGGCGGACCCTGTACCCAGTCCTCATACACAATCTCCCCTTCGGGAGTCACCACCATCAAACGCTTGTACCCCTGACAAAAATGCGGCAAGCTCTCGGCGCGGTTCGGCTTACCAGGCGCAGCCTTTTCAAACGAGACAATCGCCAGACGGTCAGGGCGCACCAGCACAGGATCCAGCGTAATCACCGAGTTCTCGCTCGCACGCAGAGGCACCCGAAAACGCGCGATTTCGGTTCCATCGGCACGCATGAAAATGTATGCCGACAGCCACGAGTAATCGCGCGGATCGGCGTCCTCCAGCGGCTGGAACTTCACATAGACCACGCTCCCATCGTGGGAACGCACAGCGCGCCCCGGAGGATTCTCCACCAGTTCCATCGTGCCGCGCGGGGAGAGTTTAACAAGCAGGGTTCCGTTGTAGTCCTCGCCTTCACGCAGGCGCAAGAGCATCGGCAGATAGACCGTGCCCTGCGCATCTACTTCCACCTTAGTTCCGAACAGGTCAATATCATCGCGTTCTTCCAGCAGGGAATAGAGCTGCCTGCGGAATGTTTCGCTCAAAGCCGCATCTATCGCACCGTTGGGATTAACGACAGTGAATAGCCATTCCACATTTGGAACTGGTTTCAGGCGCGCCCCATCGCGGGCGCCTTCTGTCTGCTCCTCGCTCGGAGGCTCTGGAAGAGTGTAAAGCTCTTCCCTGTTCAGCCAGTACCCCACATAGTACATACTTCCATCGCTGTACAGGTAGAGCCGCGTCCGCGAAGTTGTCTTCACAGTCGGTAGGAGCACAGCACGAGCCAGCTTTCCGTCCTGAGTAAAGACCTGAACCATGTTCTTATCAGGGTACCCCGCTATGATGGCAAGGCGACCATCGGTTAGTACGCGAAAACCTGTCGGCGCTATCGTGGTGCCGAAGTCGCCTTCGCCCGGACCTGGCGTGTATTCGAGGTATATCTGGTTCTCCGCCTTCCCGTAGGGAATCACGAACAGCACGCCACTCTGGGATTGTCTAAGGGAGCTTGCCGCTGGTGTTTTAGGCACGCCAGCTTGCGCTAACAATCCCATCAAGAAGAACGTCAAACACACTGCAGCCTTCATGGTTCACCTCCTATTAGGTTACTCAGTCATTCGGGTCGCCTCGAAAGCGGCGCGGACTAAAGTCACCTCCTTCCCTCCTCCTATTAGGCTCTTGCCCTACCCACTCGCCCCATTCCAGCCAATATTTACTGTAAGTTCTGACTCTTACTCTCTCGAAACTTGTTAGTAGCCTCTCCATTGTTTCATTTGCGTCCGCCCCTACTGCTTCGATACAAGTGTACCTATACCCGTTCTGGGGATCCCAGTGAGCCCTCAACACCAGCATTACGTGATTATCCCTCCCAGAAACTCCATGTCGCAAGAACAAGTCCCCAGGCCTTACTCTCTCCCAAGAAATATGAACAGTCTCGTCTCTAATCGCCTCGGTGCCATACCGTGTAGCATTGTACTCACCTTTTGCAAGCGCGATTAGCCCAGAACAATCTAAACCAAAGCCATTGTTTGTTCCATTAGGATTGAAGCTACAAATGTCACCAGAAACTTGAGCATGGTACACTTTCCCACCCCATTCATAAGGCACATCAGAGTACAGAGTGGCACGATGAAGACGCCACCAAATGGGGGTATCATAGGGTATGAAAACCGTTGTTCCGTGCCTTATGCCATGCTTCGAGTGAGATGGAGGCTCATTCAAATTCCCAAAGACGAAAATAGGGTATTGGCAAGGGTAACCGATGTACCAACCTGAAGGATGCCAAACGGCGGAACTAGACAAGCTTTCAGTGTACCCCCATGACCCTCTGCCTCCCTGAGCAAAGTATTGGCCAAATCTAGATCCCCGCACTGGCTCCGATACAGCCCCTGAGCAGCTTCCATCAAAAGATAGACGCAAGCAGTCAGTCATTCCAGGCATTGGTGCTTGTTGGTTACTGGGCAGCCACATTGAGTGTGAGCCACTCTGGGTTTGCCACTCGATCAGTACGATTGGCGCGATAATCATCCCTTTCATCGGGTTTTGTTTTTGGGGTACCCAGGTCTCACTCCAGCCTTCCCCTTTGTACCTGATTTTGGCTAGGTAATATCGTATGAAACTGCGCCCTTGCCTGTCGCGAGTACCAGGGGGGTAAGGAGAGGAGCGAGGGGTTAACTGAGTTTCCCTATCCACCACATGGCTATCTACCTCATACCATTTGATATCCAACCGGACATGAGTCCGGGATCCCCCCCATCTCTCACATCGTATAGCGTCTAAACTCCTCAATTCGTCTAGGTACACTCCTCTAGCGGCAGCGCATATCCACCCGTCTTCCTGAGGGAACTGTCTACTAACGTTCGAGTAAAACTTGCCGTCCGAACCCCTGATAATCAAAGCTACTTGTATCTCCTCACCCACAAAATTGAGATTCGCACGAAATGGTCTACCACTCCCCATAGATGCGTATCGAATGGGTTCTGTTCTGTTCCAGTAGAGCATGATAGCACCTGTAGGGTATACCAGTGGGCGCGTGTTACCCCCACTAGGAACATCGAAACGCGGAAACCAAGGAAACCTCAGATTGCCTTCCTGAGAATGGCTTCCGAAAACCCCTATTGCGAGACACAATGCTCCCACTCTGTACCATGCAAACTGCCCAGCGCAATACCTCCTAATCATTAAGTCGCCACCCAATCGCGGGAAATATAACCATCTTCACGCCTCATTCTCCCCAATTTCCCCCAAAATCGCTTGCGCTTTCAGTCGGATCTGCCGCAGGTGCTTGTGTATTGCGGGTTGGCTCATTCCTAACGCGCGTCCTATCGCCGCCTGCGTCTCTCCACATGCCAGACCCTGCAGAATACGCCGCTCCGTTGCATTCAGCTGCTCATACAGTTGGCTCAAGAACGCTTCACAGAAGGCTTGTTCCAGTACCGCTTCCAGCGTCTCCAGCGCTTCTCCATCCTCTATCTCTCGCTCTACCCATTCGCCCTCTTCATTCTGAATCATCAGGGCATCACAGTGACTATAGAATCGCGCTTCCTGTCTCCAGAACCGTTTCAGCGCGTTCTCGGCTTGGCGTGCTAGCCCCAACACTCGCTGCCAGTCTGCCTCCAGCAGGGGCTCGCCTGCTACTTTGTGCCCATGAACAGGCTCGGATTCTTTCGCTGCAGACATTTCTGGGAGTACGCTTGCCTCATCACAGGCTTCTGGCATGTCGGCACACAGCACGGCTTCCCACGCGACAGCTTCACACTCGACGAGCCACTCACGGCGGTCGTAGCATGGACAGGAGTAGCGCGCGTGAAACCTGCGGAGTGCGAGGCGCACGGCGAACTCTTGGTAGGGCTTGGGGTAATTAGGACGCATCACGCCCCCCCCCACGACCAAACGGCATGCACTCACGCCTACAGGGACGCAGTGCACTCGTACCGCAAACAACACATCAGGCATAGTGTCCTCCTGTGGAGGAGTTATTCACTTCGTCTCCTGAAATTCCTGCAAAATACGACGAATTTCACAACAGTTGGTTTCTCACGCAAGCGCATTCCCCAAAACCTATGTCACCCGCACTCGCCGAATCAGCTTGGAGAACAGCCCCGGCGTAAAGCGCTTGAGCCACAGTGCGATTCCTTCGGGTCCGGCAATCGCGACCTCTTCTTTGCGTTTGTGAACTGCCTGCAGGATGCGTTCGGCGCACCGATTGGGATCCATGCCTTTCGCAATAGAGGGGTCTACTTGCCCATGCTCGCTGCCGTCGCCGCGCAGGGCGTGCTGGGAGACCTCCGTGCGCACCCAACCCGGACAGATGAGCGTGATGAAGATCCCCTGGTCGGCAACTTCGGCACGCAGGGCGTCAAAGTAGCCGTGCAGGGCGTGCTTGGAGGCGCAGTATGCCGAGCGCAACGGCGTGCTGAACTTGCCGAGCAGGCTGCTGATGACCACAATATGCCCCTGCCCCCGCTGGAGCATGTACGGCAACACATGCTTGGTGAGCGAGACGACGCTGAAATAGTTCAGCTCCATAATGCGCCAATCCACGCTGAAGTCGGTCTCTATCACCTTCGAGCGCTGAGAGACGCCCGCGTTATTCACCAGAATATCAATCTGCCCGAAATGCTCGATGACCGCGCCCACCATCGTCGGGTGTAGGTCTAACTGAGTCACATCAAACGGCAGGAGCAGGATTTTGCCTGGTCCCTGACAGGCGTTTTTGACCTGTTCCAGTCGGTCGGTGCGGCGAGCGGTCAGCACGAGGTGGGCGCCCTCGCGGCTGAAGGCGTATGCGAGCGCCTCGCCGATTCCCGACGAGGCGCCTGTGATCCAGACCACCTTCTCTTTGAAGCGCATGGCTCAGATGGCTTGCCGTGCCAGCGCGGTTTCGGGCAGCTGCTCGCCAAGGCGCGCGGCAATCTCTTCGGGGTTCTGCGCCACGCGATACATCTCCTCACGCGAGATAATCTTGTGCTGGTACAGAAACAGCAGGTGGTTATCCAGCGAAATCATGCCCAGCTGCTGCCCTGTCTGGATGGCGGATTCGATACTGTGAATCTTGCGGTCGCGAATCATGTGCCCAATTGCGGGGGTTACAATCATAATCTCAAACGCGGCGACGCGCCCCGGACGGTCTGCCCGCGGCAGCAACAGCTGGGAAATCACCGCCACGAGGTTCGTGCTGAGCTGGACGCGAATCTGCTCCTGCTGGTCGGTGGGGAACACATCGACGATACGCTCCACTGTTCGCGCGGCGCCTGTGGTATGGACGGTGGAGAACACGAGGTGTCCCGTCTCGGCTGCCGTAATCGCCGCCTGAATGGTCTTCAGATCGCGCATCTCGCCCACCAGGATTACATCGGGGTCCATACGCAGGGCGCGCACCACACCCTCTTCGAAACTGGGCACATCGACGCCCACCTCACGCTGGCTGACCACCGACTTTTTCGGCTCATGGTAATACTCAATCGGGTCTTCGATGGTCACGATGTGCGTCTCGCGATGGGTGTTGATGTAGTCCAGCATCGTGGCGAGAGTGGTCGTTTTTCCAGAGCCGGTGGGACCTGTTACCAGAATCAGTCCGCGCGGCAGGTGGAGCAGGCGTTTAATATGCTCCGGCAGTCCAATCTCTTCAAAAGAGCGCAGTCGGTAGGGGATGAGACGGAAGTTAATCGCAATATTGCCTTTCTCGTAGTAAGCCGCGACACGGAATCGCGCTTTCGGGTGGGCGTAGGCGAAGTCAGCGGTACGCACGCGCTCCAGCTCGTGGATAGCACGCGGCGGCGCCACTTCACGGAACAGACGCTCGGTATCGGCAGGGCTGAGCTCGCCGAATTCTTCCAGTCGTACCAGTCGCCCGTGCAGGCGCAAGGTGGGTGGCTCATTGGGCACAATATGAATGTCCGACGCATCCCGCTCATAGCAGATGTTCAAAAGCTCGTCGGCGCTTGCCAGTTTACGCATCGTCAAGCCTCCTCAGGGGGATAGATTCGAAGGCGCACGCGGGATTCCTGCCAGAAACCCCGCCGTGCCGTGTGCCGTTGGGGTTGCGAACCCCTCGGTATCTTTTTGGAGGTCAGAGGCTGCCTCGCGATTCGTCGGTTGCCCGACGCTGCCACTCAGCCACACCCCGTCCCTCCAGCTCATAGAGTCGACGGTTCGATCCACCGCGGGCATCACGCGCACGGCAGGAATCTTATTATACCCCATCGGGTACAACAATTGCATGCGAAGCCGATACAGTTTCTGGACAGTGCTGACCGGGATTTTGCTACTCAGCACCACTGCACTGGCGCAGACCCCACTGGACGATTATTTTCGACGCCCCGAACCCGCCTACCGCTGGGAAAAGCGCGACGCCAGGCGCGTCGGCAACACCACCGTCTATACGCTCTTTATGATTTCGCAAACCTGGCAAGGCATCGAGTGGGATCACTCGGTGCAGATTTTCTACCCCGACAACCCGCGTTTTCCCCTCTTCGCGGCGCTTTTGAACACAGGGGGCAATCCCAGCTCGGGGAACGAGGCGCTGGGCGCGCTGCTGGCAACGCAGACGGGCGTCCCGTTTGTCATCCTCTACAACATCCCCAAGCAGCCCCTCTTCGGTGGCTTGACGGAAGACGCCCTGATCGTCTACACCTGGCAGAAGTTCCTGCAGACGGGCGACCCCACCTGGCCGCTCCATTTCCCGATGGCGAAGGCGGTGCTGAAGTGTATGGACACCGTGCAGGCGTTTCTCCGTCAGGAAGGGAAAAAGGTGCCCCAGCAGTTTATGGTAACGGGCGCCTCCAAGCGCGGCTGGACGGCGTGGCTGGTCGGCGCAAGCCGCGACAGGCGCGTGGCAGGCATCGCCCCGATGGTGATTGATGTGCTGAACCTGCCCGCACAGGTGCCCCACCATCTGGAGTTCTACAGGGGCGTCCCCAGCGAAGAGATTGGCGACTATGTGGCGGGCGGGATGCTCCAGCAGCTGAACACCCCCGCAGGGCGCAAACTGGTGGAACTGGAAGACCCCTACAGCTACCGTGAGCGCTACACGATGCCCAAACTCATCATTAACGGCACGAACGACCGCTATTGGGCACAGGACGCGCTGAACCTCTACTGGGACGGATTGCCCGAACCGAAATGGGTGCTTTATGTGCCCAACAGTGGACACGGGCTGGAAGACCGCCCGCGCGTCTACGCCACCATGTCGGCTTTTATTCGGGCGCTGGCGCAGGGCAAGCACCTCCCTACCATGCACTGGGAGCTGAAAGAAACCCCTGAGGGGCTGGAAATCACCGCCTCCAGCACCCCGCCCGCGAAAGAGGCGCGGCTCTGGTTCACCACCAGCCTGAATCACGACTTCCGCGACTCGAAGTGGACATGGCGCCCGATGGAGCGCACCCCTGGCGGCTGGCGTGGCTTCCTGGCGCGCCCACGACAGGGGCATGCCGTCGGCTACGCGGAACTCGTGTTCGAACAGGACGGGCAGACCTACACCCTCACCACCCAGCTGCGCATTATTGGCGCTCAGCCGTAAAAATATCTGCCCCTGTGCGAGAGGAGGCGCCTCCTCTCGCACGCGCCTATCCGAGCAGCAGCGTAATCCCCAGCCAGCGTTCCAGTATTAGAAACAGCAGGGTCGCCCCCCACGCACCCGCCAGAATCTGAATCAGTCCGCTGTTCCACAGGCGCATGAGGGGTGATGGCGTCATGCCACTATAAGGGCGTGCCTTCTGCAAGAGTATCTCCGCCGAGCGAATAGCGCCCAGAATCTGTCGGTCTGTGGGGGGCTTGGTGGTCGCTGCCCACTGCAAAAACGCGCCAAAAGTTCGCCAGAACATCAGCGTGAACAGCAGCGCCATCAGCAGCGCCAGTTCGCGCGCCTCCGAATCGGGCGGTGAACCCCAGGTGAACACCTTGCTCAACCCCAGAAACAGCACCACGCCTGCCACAAGGTTCGTGCCACAGCGCGGATGCACACGCGGCATGCGGCGCACCACTTCCAGCACCAGCGGCTCGCCGCGCTCAATCGCATGCACCACCATATGCTCCGCCGCGTGCGTGCCCGCAATCGGCAACGCCCGCATCAGAAGCAGAAACACCACAAAAATGGAACCTCGCAACACCAGCCCCAGCACATCGGAAGTCAGCGTCCACACCCCAGCAAAGGGTGAATTGTAGTAACTATACAACGGGATGCCGTACCATGTTTGCGCCAGTTGCGCGCCGCCAATCACAATCCATGTCGCGGCGGCGTAGAGCATGAACAGCAGCGCCCCCGTCAGCGCCAGCCCCAGATTGCTGGAACCTGCGGACACAATCCCGTTCGTGAGGTACACGCCCAGCGGGGTCGCCATCCCCCCAATCATGCCCACCTGCGGCGTGCTGATGGGGCGCGCCATCAGCCCTGCGGCGCTGACCACCCCCACATAGCGCCCCCAGCCATCCACGCCAATCGCGGGTAAATCGGTCTCCGCCAGTTGCGGCAACACCTCTTCCGCACTTGCATCAATCGGCACGCGCACAAAAGCGTCGGACGCCCACTCGCCCAGCGGGTCGCTCCACTCCGCGCCCGCCTGCAACGCCTCGCGCAAGTTCGCCTCCGTGAGAACCCCAATCGGAACGCCCTCCTGCAAAACAGGTAGTACGCCGATACCGCTCTGCGCCAGGAGTTCCGCCCCGCGCAAAAGACTATCATCGGGATAGGCGGGCGTTACGCGATGTAATTTCTCCGCCACATAGAACTTGGCGATGCTCTCACTCCCCCAGTTCCTTATCATATTTCAGATACCGATCGTATTCCAGTAGCTCGTAGAGTTCTGCGCGAGTTTGCATCTGATCCAGCAGAGGCGTTTGCGTGCCCGACTGTTTGAGCGTCTCCAGCGCCCGCTCCGCCGCTTTCATCATGACACGCAGGCATGTCATGGGGAATATCACCATTTTATAGCCGAGCTGGGCGAACTCGTTCACGGTGAGATAGGGCGTCTTGCCGAACTCGGTCATGTTCGCCATGAGGGGGGCAGGAATCGCGCGCGCGAACGCTTCAAACTCGTCGGGAGTCTGGAGCGCTTCAGGAAAAATCGCGTCCGCGCCGGCATCCAGGTAGGCGCGAGCGCGGTCTATCGCCGCCTCCAACCCTTCCACCGCGCGGGCGTCCGTGCGAGCGATAATCACAAAGTTAGGGTTTTCCCGCGCGTTCACCGCCGCCCGAATTTTGGCGACCATCGCCTCTTTCGGGAGGACCGCTTTGCCCTCCAGATGACCACACCGCTTGGGGCTGACCTGATCTTCCAGATGGATGCCCGCCAGCCCAGCGCGCTCCAGCGTGCGCACTGCATAGGCGACCTGAAGCGCCTCGCCGTAGCCCGTGTCGGCATCAGCAACAGCAGGAATGTTCACCGCGCGTGTGATATAGCCACACACCTGCGCCATCTCTGGCAGGCTGATGAACGCATGGTCAGGCAGTCCCATCAGGGTGTTCGTGACGCCCGCGCCTGAAACATAGAGGGCTTCGAACCCCTCAAACTGCACCAGCCGCGCCAGCAGGGCATTAAACACCCCCGGCATCACCACGACATTGCGCACTTCCCACAGGCGTCGTAAGCGCGCGCCCGGGTCGGTTAACGCCTCCTGCCCCAGCAGCGGAAAGTTCATCGGTCTCGCTTGCCCAGCATCAGAATCTCGTCGCGCGTGAGGGTAACCACTTTGCGAAGCATGCGCACCGACGGGTCGCTCGTGTCCAGATAGCGGGCGTCGGTCATCCCGTAGCCGTCGCTCCCGATGCGGTCCTGAATATGCGGAGAGGCATACCGCGGATCAAAGATGAACTCCACCTCATACTCAGGCGCTTTGAACGAATACATCTTGGGGTCTTTGCTCATATCGATCTCACGGCGGAAGCGCGTCTCACGCACAGATATCGAATCCTGCATATAGGTCAGGGTCGGGTCTACCTCAAAGGTGAAGGTCTTAAGGGCTTTGGGGGTGTAGTCCAACTTCCTGCCCTTGTCGCGCAAGATGACCGTAACGCGCGCGCCAATCGTGGGGATGTTCAGCCTGCCCTCTACCAGAATCACGCGCGGGCGCACCACCTTGACCGTCGCATCGAACTTCATATCCAGCGGCGGCTGGGTGGTCGGCTCAGGACCGTAGCGGCGAAAGATATCGATCATCGTGTCGTGGAAGTTGTTCTGGCGCACATCGTACCGATTGCGCGACTCCCAGTCCTGATTGCGGGTTTTCTCCGCATCCGCCAGCAGTCTGCCCCATGTCTGCACGGCATCGTTGAACATCCCCGCCTTGAACTGGGCGTGCGCCAGAATGTGGCGCCGGGCAGGAATCATATCAGGGAACTCATCCGCCTTTTTGAGCCAGTAGACCGCGCTCACGGGGTCCTGGATTTTGTGGTAATACATCCAGCCCATTTCGAAGTAGAGATCCCACACATTCGGGTTGTTCTCGATGCCCTCTTCGAGAAATTTGAGCGCGAGCGGGATATAGCGTCGGTCGGAGCGCTGGGCTTCGTCGGTGAAGTTATAGCCCATGTGCCACGCGCCGGTGGCGTACACATCCAGATTATGAGGGTCTAACCATGTTACCAGCCGTAGCACGGGCAGCACTGCGTCGTAGTTGCCGGAGTGGAAGAAACCGTCGGCGCGTACCCACAGGATGCCCGCCATAAACTCGCGGAACCCCGCGATTGCCACCAGCAACTGCTCTGGCGACAGCCCAACGGGCGTGGTCTGCTTCGGCGCGTAATTCTTCGCCCACAGAGGCTGAATCCGCCACTGTAGCCCCGCCTGAATCAGAAAAATCACCAGCAGAGCCACCCACAGTCCAGAACTTTTGCGTCGCATAGGGTATGCCTCCTACATCTCGCGCTGATTGAAAACCAGCACGCTGGCGACCAGCAGCAGCACGATATACACTATCGCATACAGCACCGTTTGCACCAGGTAGGCAAACTCATCGGTCAGCACCTGCTCAGGGTTGATAATGGGGTTCTGGATGTTGAAGTTTGCGAAGTTGGGCAGGATGACCGTGAGAATCTGGATGGGGATTCGGGTCAGGGGCGTTACTTCGGGATTGCGCTGGATGGTCTCCAGAAACGAGCTCATCAGGTTGCCCATCAGGAACACGCCGCCCGACAGGAAGTAGTTCACCAGCGGCGAGACAAAAGTGGAGAAAAAGAGCGTCACTGCCGCCAGCAGAGAGCTCTGGAAAAAGAACATAAGCAACCCCTGCGCGATCCTGGTGTCAAACTCACCGAGCGAGATGCGCGAGACAATCATGAACACCATGCCCATCATCACATAGACGAAGGCGAGCGTGCCCACCGCGCCCAGATACTTGCCCACCACGAAGTTCCACCGCTGGACGGGCTTGGAGAGAATCGTATAGATGGTACGCCGCTCAATCTCGGTGGGGATGAGGCTCGTACACATAATAATCGCGATAAAAGTGCCTGCGAGCTGGATGATCCCAAAGCCGAAGCTCAGAATCAGGGTGCGCTGTCCGCGCCCAGCAAACGGCTCGAAGGCGGGGCTGATAAGAATAATCACCAGCGCCGCCAGCAGGATTACCATCAGAATGCGCTTGCGAATCGCTTCCCCAAAAGTCGCGCCTGCAATTGCCAGCGTTGCGTTCATCGTCGCCCTCCCTGAATGGTCTCTACGAAGAGGTCTTCCAGCGTGCGGCGGTAGGGTTTCACGCTGATAATGTGCCCGCCGTGCGCCCGCACGAGGTCAATCACGCGGTCAATACTGCCATCGTCGGGCTGCTCCACAATCAGGCGCCCGTCGTGCAGGCTGGGACGCCCGCCCAGCTGGCGAATCGGCTCCAGCACGGTTTCGGGAACCTTCTCGGCAATCATCTCCACATGCCCGCCCGACAGCAGGTCTTCCAGCTTGCCCATGCGCACCAGCTCGCCCTTGTTGAGAATCGCCACGCGGTCGCACACAATCTCCACATCCGAGAGCTGGTGCGAGCTGATAAA
>CAZQPV010000003.1:0-15142 GCA_964595265.1 uncultured Fimbriimonadales bacterium | reverse complement strand
TGAGCGCAACGGCGTTGTTATGCTGGGTATCCCGCGCGCTATAGAGCAGGGTAATCGTGCCCTGTTGAGCCTCTTGCAGGAGCGGTTCCCAGTAAGCCCGCTGCTGCGTCAGTTCCACGAAATAGCGCTCCCGAAACTCGTGCCATTTGCGCGGGTCGTGACGAAACCATCGCCGCAGTGCGTCGCTCGGCGCCAGATCCTTCAGCCAGCCCTCTAATTGCAGGCGCTCCTTGCTCATCCCACGCGGCCAGAGCCGTTCCACCAGGTAGCGCTTACCATCCGACTCCTGCATCGGCTCATACACACGCTTGACCTGAATCATACCTGCGCCTCCTTCAGTGGGTCTGTTATGCCCAGAGCCAGAGGCTCGTGCTTACAGCACTTATCGCCTGATGAGATAGTACCCCAACAACTAAGAAAGACTGCAATCCTGCCCCAGCTCATGCCCATTCTTACCGATTTGGCACAAAAGTTGCTGTAGTTCGTGTGTGGCAGTGATGGAATGAAGGGAGAGCCTTCACAGCCTTAGAAGAGAGCGGAGCGGTACAAGCAAGCAAAACAGACGGAAAGGAGTTAGTGAAGAGTGCCTTTATTGGAAAGGAGTCGGCGGGGACAGCGCGTGCGAGCGCTGTCCCCTTATCGTTTTTTACGCCGCAGGCTGTTGGAGTTCAACGGGATGCGGCAGCTGCGCCAGCACCTCTTCAAGGCTGGTGATCCCTGTTAGCACTTTCTGGCGGGCGTCTTCCTCCATCGGGAAGAGGCTCTCAGCGCAGGCAGTGCGCAGGTGCTCGCTATCAGCGTGCTGGGCGATGAGCCGGCGAGCCGTATCGTTCACAATGAAAAGCTCATACAGCCCCACACGCCCCCGATAGCCAAGCTGATTGCACTCTGGACAGCCCTGCGGTTCCCATACCTGAAGTTGCTGATGACCCCAACGCGAACAGAAGGCGCCTGTTTCCACATTAACACTTCGCTTGCAGTGCGGGCACAATCGGCGTACCAGTCGCTGCGCTAGAACGCCTATCAGCGCGGAGTTAATCAGAAACGGTGGAATCCCCATATCCATCAGGCGAGCGGGCGCGCTGGTTGCATCGTTGGTGTGCAGGGTCGCCAGCACCAGATGCCCTGTCATCGCCGCACGGCAGGCAATCTCGGCAGTTTCCGTGTCGCGAATCTCGCCCACCAGCACCACATCGGGGTCCTGGCGCAGAATCGCCCGCAGCTGATTCGCGAAGGTCAGCCCTGCCCGCTCGTTAACCTGCGATTGCCCGATGCCGTCCAGTGTGTATTCCACGGGGTCTTCGCAGGTCAGGATGTTGCGCCTGTCAGAACGCAGGTGTTGGAGCAGAGCATAGAGCGTGGTGCTTTTGCCTGCGCCGGTGGGACCTGTTACTAAAATCATCCCCCATGGGCGTGCGACTAACGCCGTCAGGTTTTGGTGCAGCTCGGCAGGCATGCCCAGCTGCTCCAGCGACATCAGGGACTTCGTGCGATCCAGCAGGCGCACCACGATTCGCTCGCCAAACACGGTGGGGAGCGAGGAAACGCGCGCGTCAATTTTGCTCTCGCCGAAACGCACGGTAAACCGACCATCCTGCGGGCGTCGGCGGTCAGCAATATCCATCTCGCCCATTAACTTCACCCGTGCCAGCACCGGCGCCTGCAGACTGCGCGGGATCGTACGCACAGGATACAACACGCCGTCAATCCGATACCGCACCTGCAGGCGGCTTTCCATCGGCTCAAAATGAATGTCGCTGGCGCCTTTCTCCACCGCCTCAAACAGAATCGTGTTCACCAGGCGAATAATCGGCGGCTGGTGAACCGTCGCCTGAATCTGGGAGAGGTCCTCTATCTCTATATCCCAGGATTCCTCCGTTGGGGTCTCGGTATGGAAAATTTCTTCCTGAACGCCGTAAATCTGGGCGATTGCGTGTAAGACGCGCTCTGGCGGGGCGTAATGAATCTCCAGATTCAAGCCTGTGGTCTGGCGAAGCAGGTCTATCGCCTCAATATTGTTGGGGTCTGCCATCGCGACGACCAGCGTGTTGCCCTGTTTGCGCAGGGGGACGGCAAAATGGCGCGAGGCGAGTTCCACGCCAATCAGGTGGCGAACCGCGCGCGCCTGCTCTATCGTCGCATCGTCCAGTGGCTCATAGGGAGCGTCATATTGCGCCGCCTGCGCTTTGTAGTAATCTTCACGGGTCAGATAGCCCAGTTCAATCAGTGTCTCACCCAGTCGCTTGCCTGTGGTGCGCTGAATCTCCAGCGCTTCCTGCAGCTGCTGAGGGGTAATCAACCCCATCTGCACCAACCATTCGCCCAATCGCTTCGTGCCGTACATAGTGCCTCCTGGCAGGAATTATCGGCAGAGGCGGCGAATCTAAGCAGTGGCTTGGTGCGCTCTTGAAAACGCAATTCGCTATAGAGGAGGTCCTGAATGTATCAGCCAAACCGATTATTGACTGCACCGATTCACAAGTGCCTTGTAGAAGTGTTGAAAGTAGAAGAAGATATGGAGTTGCTCCTGCGCCCGGCGCGCCGTTTTCTGTTTCATAACCTGTATCGTCCGAGCATGTTTGTGCCGGAGTTCAATAAGCCGTGCTTTGGGGTGCTGGCTCTGCGGGGCGACATGGAGAAGCGCCCGCTAATGGTGATTGAAACCGAGCCACAGCTCAGCGAAGCCTTACGCCAGTGCTATCGCGAGTGCGAAATCCTCTGGCTGGAGGTGTTCGAGGGCCCCGCAGGGATTCACATGCAGGGCGAAAATATGGGCATTCGGCTGGAGCTTAGCGCACCGATTGCCTATTTGAGTGTGGCTATCCGTGCGCCGCTGGCATGGGTCGCCGAGCGACGCCAGCGCAACTACATTGCACAGGGGCGCCTGATTCAGAGCTTTCACGAGCGCCTGCTCCGTGAGGCGCTGGACCTGCTTGCCGAGCGCTACCCCATCGAGTGCCATCATCAGGTGCCTTTCGGGTTTGTAACGGGCTATCGCGCCAACATGCTGCCCCAGATTGCTCGATCCGCCGTGGATGCGGTGTTGCTGTTCCGCTACGAGTTCAACAGCGACGGCGTGGTGCTGCTGCCGATTAACCTGAACCTGCATAATGCGCATGTCGCCAATGAGCAGACCGCCGAGAAAGATCGGCTGATTACCCAGTTCGCGCAGGAGATTGGCATGCCGTTGCTGACCATCCGCGCTGCCGAACAGCCCGACGCCTACATCTTCACCGCCACGGCGCTGGACATCAAACCCATCACGGTGATTGGGCGCGCCCCCGCCGACTGGGCAAACGCGATAGCACCGTTTGTAGAAGCCGTGATTGAAGCGCTGAATCAGCCCGGTTTTGGGGTATAATCCCTACTGGAGGTCAACAATGAGCAAGATTGGGCTGATTCTGGCTCTGGCAGCACTGATTGGCGCAGGCGCCGCCGCGATTCTGGTGGGCGCAGGCTCTTCCTCGAATGCTTCTGCGGCAGTAGTCAAAAGCTCCGGCAAGTCGTGCTGCGACGGGCATTAATCTAACGGGAGGGGTGAGCCGCGCTTACCCCCCCTCACGGTGCCTCTGGGAATGACTTTGAAAAAAGCCATCCTGCCGATGGCGGGGTTGGGCACGCGTCTGTACCCTGTGAGTGTGGTGTTGCCAAAGGGGCTGATGCCGTTCGTCCTGGCGGACGGCAGGCTTGTAACGGGGCTTCAACTGATTGCCGAGTCGCTGATCGATGCAGGTATCGAACAGATTGGGGTGGTGGTTTCGCCAGAAACACAGCCGCTTTATGAGCAGTTTCTGGAGGGCGGGAGCGCATTATACGTCGCGTCGCGTGAACTGCGCCCTGCCATGCAGGAAGCGTTCGAGGCGATCCAGCGCGTTGCGGAGCGCATCACCCTGATTCCGCAGACAGAGCCACACGGGTTGGGACACGCCGTCTGGTGTGCCCGCGAATTCGCGGCAGGGGAACCCGTGCTGGTGGCGCTGGGCGACCATATCCCCCTCCAGAACGGCGAAGCGCTGCCCGCCGCGCAACTGGTCGCATTCTACACCCAGCTCCAGTGCCCCGTGTATGCCGTCCATGCCGTTCCTCTGGGCAAGGTGTCCCTGTACGGGATTCTCAAGGGGCGCCCCACCGAACATCCCCGCCTGTACGTGCTGGAAGCGGTGGTCGAGAAGCCGTCCCCAGAGGTCGCCCAGCAGTCGCTTCATACGCTCGGTCTACCTCCTGACCAGTTTTTTGCTCACTACGGGCTGTATGCCTTTCCCGAATGCTTCTGGGAAATCCAGGCGCAGATTGCGGAAGAATATCGCCGTTGGGGTCGCGAATGGTATCTGGTGGACGCTCAGCAGCGGTTGATGGCACAAATGCCCGCCTACCTGCTTCATGTGGAAGGCGAGTGCCTCGATTTCGGCACGCCTGAAGAGTATCGCCATGCCTTTTGTGTGCTGGCAGAACGCGGGGGTCAGCGGCATGCTTAAACGGCGATACGAATGGCGCGGGCAGTCGCTGGAGTTCACGCTCCAGCCGCTGGGCAGGGGCTGGAAACTGACCCTGCCCGACGGCGCCACTCTGGAGGTGGAAGAGGCACAGGCGGAAGGCTCTATGCTGACTCTGCGCCTTGCGGGCGCGGCGTGGCGAATCCCGTGTCGGATTACAGCCGACGAGATTCAGCTCATGTGGCGTGGGGTCCTGTATCGTTTTGGTCGCCCGCGCCCGGCGTCTGCGCCCCCACACACCGCGGTGGAAGGCTCCCTCACCGCGCCGATGCCAGGATTAATCACGCGAATCTTCGTGCAGGTCGGGCAAACCGTACAAGCGGGCGACCGCCTGCTGATTCTGGAGGCGATGAAGACCGAGCAGGCGCTTCGCGCCCCCTTCGACGGCATCGTCCAGCAGATCAACGCCCGCGAAGGAGAAATTGTTCAGGAAGGTACAATTCTGGTGGAAGTGGCACCCCATCCGCCAGAGGAGGATTGGGAAGATGCCTAAAGTCTCCGTCATCACGCCAACCTATAATGTAGAGCCCTACATCGCGCAGTGCATCGAGTCGGTGCTGGTGCAGACTCTGGAAGACTGGGAGCTGATTCTGGTTGATGACGCCTCCACTGATGGCACGGTTGCGGTGATAGAACGGTACCTGAGCGATCCCCGCATTCGCCTGTTCCGCAACGAGCAGAACATGGGCGCAGGCTACACCCGCAACCGGGCGCTGGAAAACGCCACAGGCGAGTGGCTTGCAATGGTCGATTCCGATGATTGGATTGCTCCGCAGCGGCTGGAAAGGTTGGTGGAATTCGCGCAAGAGTTTCACGCTGATATGGTGGTGGACCTAATCCAGGCAGTTGCCCCAAATGGAAAGTTGTTAGAGGTTTACTGGGCAACTTTTGGGGAAAACCCTTCGCGCCCTCGATATTACACTCTGTATGAAGCGATTCGTTACCACGCAGGGGGGCAGCCGCTAATCCGGCACGCCTTTATCCAGCATCACGGCATTCGTTTCGTGCCTGAGATTCGGAAATCACAAGACTACGCCTTTTACATGGAGATTTTAATCAAGGGAGCGCGTTTCGCCGTGCTGCCTGAGCCGATGTATTACTACCGGGTACGCCCGGGTTCCATCACCAGCACCTATTCGCGGCGCAAAGCGATTGAGCAAAATCGTATGTCGCTGGAATACCTTAAGAGCCTGCCCGAAGTCCAGCGAAACCCGCGCATCCAGCGTTTACTGGAGGCGGTGTTTCGGAGGAAGGCAATGCTGTCGCTCTACCCTGAGTTTGCAGACCACCTCAAGGCGCGTCGGTGGCGGGAGGCGCTGGCAGTCAGTCGTGAAGCGCCAGGCGTGTGGTGGCACTTTTTTAAAGGCATTCCCGGAGCCATTTATCGGCGCTTGTTTGCGCGCGATGAGCTGGTGCGTTATCGCGAATCAGCAGATTAGAGGAGACTCCCTATGCCAAGGGCGATTGTTACAGGCGGTGCAGGATTTATCGGCTCCCATCTCACCGAAAGGCTGGTTCATGAGGGCTGGGAGGTCGTTGTGGTGGACAACCTGATTACGGGTCAGCGTCGCAATATTGAGGCGCTGGAACGCGATTATCCCGTGCAGTTCCTCTATCACGATGTGCGTGTTCCTCTCCGTGTGGAAGGGCGGGTGGACTATGTGTTTCATTTCGCTTCCCCTGCCAGCCCTGTGGACTTTATTCAGCGCCCCTTTGAGACCCTAACCGTGGGCGCTTACGGCACCGAGAACGCGCTGAACCTTGCACTGGAAAAGGGCGCGAAGTTTCTGTTCGCCTCCACCTCGGAGGTTTACGGCGACCCGCTGGTGCATCCCCAGTCGGAAGACTACTGGGGGAATGTGAATCCGATCGGTGTACGGGGCGTTTATGACGAGGCAAAGCGCTACGCGGAGTCGCTGGCGATGGCATATCATCGTTATAAGGGTGCCGACACCCGAATTGTACGGATTTTCAACACCTACGGCGAGCGCATGCGCCTCGACGACGGGCGGGTTGTGCCGAACTTTATATGTCAGGCGCTTCGTGGCGAACCGATTACCGTCTATGGCGATGGGAGCCAGACGCGCAGCTTTTGTTATGTTGCCGACCTCATCGAAGGCATCTGGCGTCTTGCCCATACTGATTACCACTTGCCCGTGAATTTGGGAAATCCACAAGAGAACACTATTTTGGAATTTGCGCAGCTCATCAAAGAAATCACCCGGAGCCCCAGTCCCATCGAGTTTCGCGAGTTTCTGACCCCAGACGACCCGCGCCGGCGTTGCCCCGACATCACCCGCGCCCGCGAACTGCTGGGTTGGGAACCGAAGGTACCGCTCCGAGAGGGACTGGAACGCACGATTATGTACTTCCGGCGCTATCTGACCTCACAGGAGCGTTCTGCAAGCTTTTGAGCTGGGCAAGCGCCCTGCGGAGCGCACGCAGACTGGCAGGATGAACAAAGAATAAGCCCCCCACCCCAACCCACCCCCATCCGATGAGGGGCGCCAGAAGCCAGCTACTGAACCCCAGCGTCCACAGGTAGGCAACCAGGTAGTTCGGGCGCCCCACATACCGCCGAAAGCCCCAGTGGGAACCCACATACACAATAGTGTGCGCCACCAGTTCCCCCGCCACAAACGCGAGCAGCTTCCACTCAACCGGAGCCAGCGCTGTTCCCAACGCGGTAAGTGCGAAGTAGAGGGGAATATAGAGCGCATGCGTGAGAATCAGCACCCGTGTCTTGCCAATCACCTGAAGCGCTGTTGCCTGTAAGCTGTAGAAGCTGGAAAGTAGATACCGGATTGCTAATCCCGCGAACGCAGGCGCCAGCACCGCCACATCCCATCGTGTTCCTAACAGCGAGGGAAGAACGACAGGCGCCGCCCATAAAAACCCGACGAAAAACACTCCCAGCGTTGGGAGGCTCAGTGTCATCGCTTCGTTCACCGCGCGCGTGAGCCGCTCCGCATCGCCACGAATCCGTGCAAAAGCAGGGATCGCCACGCGCCCCAACGACTCTCGAACAAAGCTCAGCATATCCAGAAAGCGCACACAGAGCGAGAAGTAGCCCACCGCCTCCTTGCCAGCCAGGGGCAATAGCACCAGCGACGGCCCCAGAAAACGCAGGGTATAGAGCCAGCCCGGTATGGTGGTTTCTACGCCGTAACGGAGCATCGCGACAAACTCCTCGCGATTCCAGTACCACCGTGGCTGATAGCGCGACGCCAGCAGAGCGCCCACCACAGCAAGAATCTGCCCCATCCAGAAAGCCCCAACCAGCGCCCATACCCCCAACCCGCTCCATGCCAGCGTAATCCCTGTCAGATAGTAGCCCAGCTGCGACAGCATATCTATTTTTGCAATCGCGGCATAGCGAAACTCTCGCTCCAGCAACGAGCGCGGTACACTGCCTGCCAGCGCCACTGGCAAACCCAAGCATAACGCCAGCGCGACAGGCACAAACCCCTCGGTGCGCACCCAGAAATGCCCCACCGCGAGAATGCCCAACGAGACCAGCACCGCCCCCACGATCCCAACCCCAAGCAGCCACCAGAACGCCAGATGAAACCGAGAAGCGCCTGCCTCCCCTGGACTTCGAATGAGATACACATCCAGACTCATCAATCCCACATACTGAAGATAGTAGAAAACTCCCGACGCTGAGGCAAAAAGCCCATAGGCGGCAGGACCGATCAGCCGCGTAATCAGCAGTATCCCGAAGACCCCCAACACCATCCCAAACAATCGTCTCAGGGTAAGATAGATTCCTCCCTGAATCACTTGCCTTCTGACCCCTGAGGTATCTGGCAGATGACTCATCTCGGAAACTTATGATACCCCCATCGGGTATCCTAATGCGCGTATATGACTCTGGCAGAAATTGTAACGGCTGTCTGTAAGCATTTCCAGGGCGTTGAATCGGGATGGAACGGTCCGCGTCGCGTGCCCGATACGCCCTACCGCAACATGGCGCACTGGATTAACGCCTTCGCCTGGGCGTACCAGCTCACGGGCGAGGCGCGCTTTCTGGAGCGTGTGGCAGAACTGGCTCAGCAACTTATCAGCCATGAAGCGCGCCCGCACGGGTATGCAATCTTCATGCTTCCAGACCATCCGATGCCCGGTAATGGCTTAATCGGTCAAGCATGGGCGCTGGAAGCACTGCTCACCGCTGCCGAGGTTCTCAACGAGCCGCGCTATCACGCTGTGGCAGCGGAAATTTTCCATCAGCATCGTTTCTGTGAAGAACAGGGGCTGTGGCATGTATTGAACCCCGACGGCTCTATTGGAGCGGTGCATCAAACGCTCAATCAGCAGGTCTGGTTGGCGGCGATGGGAGCGCGCCTGCACGAACTGGAGGCACGCACCAAAGTGGAACGCTTTCTGGAGCAGTTGCCAACCCATATTCGTTCGCTCTCCAAGGGATTGTTGGGCATGCGAATACGAAGTGATCGCGAGGTTAGTGTCTCAGAACGCGCGCGGCGCCTGTGGCGCGAGTGGAAACAACGCGTGCGCGCCAAATTGAATCCCGATCGGGTGAAACCTGTCTTTGGCTACTACGAGACCTCCGTCGGCTACCATGCCTTCGCCATGTACGGGATGGCGATGCTCAAACAGGAGTACGCCTCCCACGCAGTGTGGAGCCACCCGTTTGTTCAGGCGGCGTTGCAATACACCTTTTCCGAGGCTCACAAAAACGCGCTTCGGCGCAATCCTTTTGCGATGGGTTATAACCCCTCAGGCTTTGAAGTGCCATTCATTCTGGAAGCTTTCGGCGCCCTGCCCGAAGCGGCGCGTCGTAACGAGTCACTCTGGTGGATTCGGGAGCAGGTGAGACGCCATTATAATCCCCAAACCTCTCGGTTTGACCGCAACACCCCCGACCCTGCGACTCTCACACCGCGCGTTTATGAGGCTTGGCGTACCTCGGTCTCCCTTTGGTACGAGCCTCTTTAGAGCGAACGCACCCGATTGCGCCATGTAATCACATCGCTCACGCTTCCAAGATGGACCCAGCCTGCCAGAAGCTGGCGCCACGCTCCCAACTCCTGATAACACCGCACAGCAAGCGAGGGCCACTCGTACGCCATCTCATAATTGTGATGATACATCAGCGCTCCCGTTCGCATCCAGTAGAGCCAGAGGATATTACCAAACTGATCACCCAGATAGCGAGCGAACAAAAGGTCGGGGTCCTCATCTGTTGTGCCGTATCCTTCCACGAGAGCAAGAGAGGCGCGCGTCACGCGCTGGGTGTAGTCAAAACTGTTACTGAAAAGTGGGTCATAAGACGCTAAAATTTCAATCCCGTAGCGTCGTCCTAAAGGATTTTTTGAATAAGGGTCAGGACTCATGATTCGTGTAGAACGTCCCCCAATGCAGCCACCCTCCAGGAACCGAACTGCCCGCACAGGGGTCTCCTCACGCAAAAAACGCAGGTAGCGGTCTGTATACTGGTTGTTTGCAAAGTTAATGTACCGATGGCGTCCACACCAGCTGTCGGCAAATCCCATCCCGCGCATTTCGTCCAGTGTGCCTTTCCAGTGCGCCCGAAACGCCGCGGGGGAGGCAAGGTCGCGAAAGGTTCCATAGGGGTTCGTCCAGGCGGTGGCGCTCCCCCCTCCCACCGTGTCTTCGATCACCCAGCGGTGGTCGTGCCAGGCACACGCAAAGCAGCCTGCCTGCTCGTCGACAAGCATTTGATGAATCTGTGCCAGATAGGTGTTGCGCGTGCGGGCGAAACGATGGAGAAAATACGGGTCATAAGTGATGTTATTGAGCGCGTGGGTGGTACAGCCGTTCTGCACCACCAGTCCTGTGGCGTGGCAAAAGTTGCGTAGCCATTGAAAGCTCTGCAGATAGACCGTGTAGTCGCTATCGGTATCGATGCCTGCAGGCAGTCGGCTGCAGGGATGGTCAATATCCGCGCTCCAAGGGCGGCTCCATTCGGGGTCGGCTGCTTCGTTGACCATCATCCACGGTAAAACCCAGACCGACCAGTCGAAGGAGGTTCCCGTATGAGGCAGAAAGTAGCGATTGTGCCAGCGCGCAATATAGACATGCTGGGCGTCAGGATGCAGCTCAGGGTCTGGGCGCAAAAGCACTTGCAAGTTTGGGTTGCTTTCATCTACCCGCAGGGCGTGTATCACTCCGCTTACGGTATTCACATAGCTGGCGACATACACCTTGATTCCCGACTGCACCCAGACAGCGCGGCGTCCTATCAATTTGGCCTGGGTTGGCGCGCCGTCTATCGGCGTCAGCCCCAATACCCCTGTGGCGGGTGTGCCCGCCGTACCCTGAGGCACCTGATAGCCACAGAAATAGATGGGTTTATCGCCAGCGGAATAGTTCACCCACCCCAGCACAGGCTGGCTGGAAGTGACGCCCGAGAGCAAGGGCACAATCCCCACATCATACCGACTGTTGAAGAAGCTCTTACTCACATTGCCCGCGACAATAATATCCGCGTTCACACCCCACAACCGCAGTGCGGACTGCCATGCCTTCGCGGCACGCAAGTTGTTCGCGTAGAGCGAACTGCTCGTGTTATTGGTCGGGATAATTAGTGCCACCCGTTTTCGAGCCATCGTCTCTCTCCAGAGCAATTATAGCCCATTTTCGAGCGTGTTTGGCTCTCCGCGCCCGATGCCGTAGTAATAGAACCCCAGCTTGCGCATGCGCTGGGGGTCGTACAGGTTGCGCCCATCAAAAAGGTTGGGCTGGCGCATCAGGCTTTTGATGCGCTCAAAGTTAAGCTGCTTGAACTCGTTCCACTCGGTAACCAGCGCCAGTGCGTCGGCGCCCTCGGCGACTTCGTAGGTGTTGCGGCAGTAAGTGATGTGCGGATAGAGCGCCTGCATGTTCGGCATCGCCACGGGGTCGTAGGCGCGCACGGTGGCTCCTTCCTGCAAGAGGTAGCGAATAATCTCGATGGAGCGCGCCTCGCGAATGTCGTCGGTGTTCGGCTTGAACGCCAGCCCCAGCAAGCCGACCGTTTTGCCCTGCAGTCCGCCCAGGCGCTCCGCGATGCGCTGCACAAACTGGCGCGGGCGCGAGTCGTTAATCGTCAGAATCGTCTGATACAGGGTTGGATCCAGTCCGTAGCGCTGGACACTATGCGCGAACGCTTTGACATCTTTAGGAAAGCATGAGCCGCCGAATCCCAGCCCCGCCTGCAGAAAATGCGGACCGATGCGTGAGTCGTAGCCCATCGCCTTGGCGACCTGCACCACATCGGCGCCGACACGCTCACAAAGGTCGGCAATCGCATTAATGTACGAAATCTTGAGCGCCAGAAAGGTATTCGAGGCGTACTTAATCACTTCGGCGGTGGGCAGGTTCGTGATAAGCATGGGGCGCTCTAACGGGGCATAGAGTTCCACAATCTTCATCGCCGCGCGGGGATTGTCCGTGCCAATCACGATGCGCTCCGGATAGAGCGTGTCATGCACCGCGGACCCCTCGCGTAAAAATTCTGGATTAGACACCACATCGAACTCGTGTGGTTCGCGGCGATACTGCTCGATAATGCGTCGCACTCTGTCGCCTGTGCCGATCGGCACCGTGGATTTGTTGACGATAATTTTATAGCCGTTCAACGATTCCCCAATCACCCGCGCCACTTCGTCTACATACTTCAGGTCGGGTTCGCCCGTTTCGGTGGGGGGCGTGCCGACCGTAATAAAAATCA
The DNA here is from genome assembly GCA_964595265.1 of uncultured Fimbriimonadales bacterium. Classification (GTDB taxonomy): domain Bacteria; phylum Armatimonadota; class Fimbriimonadia; order Fimbriimonadales; family GBS-DC; genus LDYB01. The sequence continues at coordinate 2,953 of CAZQPV010000003.1, read as the reverse complement.
CTTCCGATTCGCGCACGGCCGCGGCTAAATCGGTTGTGGCGCAAATGCGCCCCTCCTCCAGATTGCGCTGGAGCATCTCATCCAGCCCCCGCTCATAAATCGGCGCACGCCCTTTGTTGATGGCATCCACTTTGGCGGGGTCTATGTCGACGCAAATCACTTCGTTGCCGAGGTCTGCAAAGACTACCCCCGTTACTAAGCCTACATAGCCTGTTCCAGCTACCGCGATTTTCATGGCATCTCCTCCCGGATAATTATCGGTCAGAGGCGTACCAACCCCGCACCCTATAGTGTACCTGACAGCAGGAAGGTGGCTCGTTATGTCAAATTCCCTACCCTATGCGTTGGCTGAGCGGAGCGTGGCTCTGGCTGCTCACTCTGGCAGCGTGGGGTCAAACTCTCACAATCCAGGCAAAAAGCGCGGTGCTGCTGGAAGCCCGCACGGGTCAGGTGCTTTATGCGAAAAACGCACACTTGCGTTTGCCCCCTGCCAGCCTCACCAAGATGATGACCGCCCTGGTGACGATTGAGCATGCCGCGCTGAACGACACCGTAACTGCCTCCAAACGCGCGGTAGAGACGCCTGCCAGCTCAATGCATCTGAAAGAAGGCGAACAGGTGTCCGTGCGCGATTTACTCTATGCCCTGTTGCTACGCTCTGCCAACGATGCCGCGGTCGCGCTCGCAGAACATGTGGGCGGCTCGGTAGAGCAGTTCGCCTGCATGATGAACGAAAAAGCACAGGCGCTTGGGGCAAAAAACACGCATTTCACCAATCCCCACGGCTTGCACGAACCCGATCACTATTCGACGGCATATGACCTCGCCCTGGTTGCACGCGCCTTTATGGAAAACGAAACCCTGCGCACTATCGTACAGCAACGGTATCACATCGTGCAACGCTCGATGAATCAGGAGGACCTCTGGATGGTGAACAAAGCCAAATTCCTGCAAATGTACCCCTATGCTGAAGGCATCAAAACGGGCTACACGCGTCCTGCAGGGTTCTGCTTCGCAGGTTCTGCCAGCAAGGGCGGGCGCCGGCTGATTGCCGTCGTGCTGAACAGTCCCCAGCGCGAACAGGACACGATTGCGTTAATGGAATACGGCTTCAACGAATGGGTACCGCTGGAATATGGCGCTACGAACAGGGTGGTTGGGCACGCTCCTGCAGCGCAGGGGCGACAGGCAAACGCGCCCGTGGGGTTAGCACAGCCTGCCTGCTGGGTGGTGCCGGCGCATCATCGCGTCCAATACCGATGGGTACTGGCAGTTTCCCCTCTTCAAGCGCCCGTGGCGCAGAACCAGTTAGCGGGCTGGCTCTTGCTCAAACGCGGAGAAACAGTAGTTTACCGAGCGCCTCTGAAAACGCTCAGCGCAGTGGAGGCTCGCTCCACGACCTATGCCTCCGTGTGGGCGGCTCTAACGCCGATGGGCGCGCTGGGGATACTGGCATGGCGATGGCGCACGGCGCGTCAGCGCAACCGAATCGTTTTGCACCGTCGTGTCGGGCGATGGGGCTAATATCCTATCGGGAATGAAAATGGGCTATAATATATACCGAGATGTGGAACAACCCCTTTAGAGGGACAGGCTGATGAGAGTAAGCGTTTTCGGGCTGGGCTATGTGGGCGCTGTGACCTCTGCATGCTTCGCGAAAGAGGGGCACTCCGTGATTGGGGTGGATGTGGACCCTTACAAGCTAAGACTCATTCAGGAAGGGCGCGCCCCTATTGTTGAAGCCAATCTGGAGCCATTTTTGCAAGAAGGGGTTCGTTCCGGGCGTCTGCGCGTGACCGATTCTACGGAGGCAGCCGTCCACGAGTCGGATATTTCCCTCATCTGTGTCGGCACGCCCAGCAAAGAAAACGGCGACCTGACGACCACCTATCTGGAGCGCGTAGCGGAGCAAATCGGGCAAGCCCTGCGTCAGAAGGACGCCTACCATATCGTTGTGGTACGCAGTACTGTCCTCCCGGGCACCACCGAAGAGATTGTGTTGCCTCTTCTGGAAGAGGCGTCTGGCAAGCGCGTGAACGAGGGGTTCGGTCTGGGAGTCAACCCGGAGTTTCTGCGCGAGGGCACCGCGATTGCCGACTTTTACGACCCTCCCTTCACGATTGTGGGCGCTCATCGCCCTGAAGACGCCGAGACCATCGCTCAGCTCTATGAGGGCGTCAAAGCACAGCTTTTTCTGACCAATATCCGTACGGCAGAAATGATTAAGTATGCTTGCAACGCTTTCCATGCGGTCAAAATCACCTTTGCGAACGAGATTGGCATGCTGTGCAAGGCAGAAGGTGTGGACAGCCACGAGGTGATGCGCATCTTCTGTGCAGACACCAAGCTGAATATTTCAGCACGCTACCTGACCCCTGGCTTCGCCTTTGGCGGTTCGTGCTTGCCAAAAGATTTGCGAGCGCTTACCTACCGCGCCCGCTCCAACGATGTTACCCTGCCGATGCTGGAAAGCGTATTGCCCAGCAACCGATTGCAGATTGAGCAGGCAGTCAAGCTGGTGGTGCGCCAGCGCAAACGCCGAATCGGGCTGTTTGGGCTTTCGTTCAAGCCCGGCACTGACGATTTGCGCGAAAGCCCGCTGGTGGAACTGGCGGAACAGCTCATCGGCAAGGGCTACAAGCTGCTGATTCACGACCCGAATGTATGCTATGCCGCGCTCCATGGCTCCAATAAAGCCTATATTGAGCGCGAAATTCCCCATATCCGCGAAATTCTGCGCGACAATCCGGACGAAGTGGTCCAGCACGCGGAGTTGCTGATTATCGCGCATCTCTCCCCCGACCTGCGGGAAAGCCTTCCTGCAAAGGTGCGCGAAGGGCAGGTTGTGGTGGACCTAGCTCGTGTGTTCCATCCTGATAAAATACGAGGTGACTATATTGGACTCTACTGGTAAATGCAAAGGGAGAATTCTGATTCTGGTGGAGAACCTGCC
>CAZQPV010000002.1:41221-49964 GCA_964595265.1 uncultured Fimbriimonadales bacterium | reverse complement strand
CTTTCTCACGCGCCTGAGCAAACACAGGGAACAGAATCGCCGCGAGAATCGCGATAATCGCGATCACCACCAGCAGCTCAATCAGTGTAAAGCCGTTTTGCCTTTTCATTGCTAGCCTCCTTAACGCTGAGTGGCTTTATTATGGAGACGGTGCTATTAAGAGGGCGTTAAGCTGCTTTTAAGGCTTCGTTAAAATCTCCTCTTGGTGAGAGCGCGTAGGGCACTGCCGAACTCGGAGAGGAGAAAGCCCCTCACTCTCGCAGCCCAAGTGGCAGGAATCAAAACAGGGGTTTCGAAGTGGTATTGTATCCCCAAAGGAGGTTCAATGATGCGGATTAGTGGCTGGATTGGTCTTGTCGGTCTGCTGGCGCTTGCGTGCGGGCAACCCGACTATCCGTATGCCCGCTGGATTCCTGCCAGCTCGAGCAACTACACCGCTTCGAATCGTCCCAGCACCTACCCAATTCGATACGTGATTATCCATGTCACCCAGGGCAGTTACAGTGGGACTATCTCCTGGTTTCAAAACCCCAGCGCCCGTGTGAGTGCGCATTATGTGTTGCGCTCCTCTGATGGCGAGATTACCCAGATGGTGCGTCATAAAGACATCGCCTGGCACGCGGGCAACTGGACTTATAACACTCAGTCTATCGGATTAGAGCATGAGGGCTGGGTCAACGACCCACGCTGGTTCACCACGGCGATGTACCGTTCTTCGGCGAACCTGACACGCTACATTTGTAATCAATACGGGATCCCCAAACACGCAGCTACATCATCGGGCATAATGAGGTTCCAGGCGCGACTCATACAGACCCAGGTCCCTATTGGGATTGGAACTACTACATGAGCCTTGTAGCAGGTCCCAACGCCACCTACGCGGGCGCTACTTTCCCCAGTACCATTCGCCCAGGCGAGCAGGTGGTGGCTGTGGTGCGCTTTAACAACACCGGTGGGGTTACCTGGAGTCCCAGCGGAACGAATCCAGTACGGCTGGGCACGGCGAACCCACGCGACCGTAGCAGCCCCTTTTATACCGCTGGCAACTGGATTTCCGCCAACCGCCCCACTGCTGTGGATGCAACCACCGCACCGGGTAGCACAGGAAGCTTTTCGTTCGTCCTGACAGGACCCCGGAGCTACGGAACCTACACCGAAAGCTACCAGCTAGTTCAGGAGGGCATCACATGGTTTGGTCCCGTGGTGAGCTTCACCATTCAGGTGGTGCCGTGGGACATCGTGATAGACAACACCAGTTCCCAGTTCTCTGTTTCGGGCAGCTGGACTCTCGCCACGATGGCGACCGATAAGTATGGCTCAAACTACTACTGGACCAGCACCACCCCTTCGTCTACCGCGTACGCCCGGTGGTTTTTGAACGCGCCTGTTGACGGGGCGTATGATGTGTACGCTTGGTGGAGTCAGGGCACGAATCGCAGCACGCAGGCGCGTTATGAGATTGCGCACACCTCGGGTACGACCGCCGTGGTGGTGAACCAGCAGACAAACGGAGGGCGTTGGGTCTACCTCGGACGGTTCCAGTTTCCCAAGGGCGGCGGCAATGTGTACTTGCGTGCGACCGCGCCCGCTGGGTATGTGGTGATTGCTGACGCAGTTCGTATCGTGGGACCGTATTAGTAGCTAGGGGCTGGAGCCTTAGCGCTCCAGCCCGCCGCTTTATAAGACCATGCGTGTTCCTTTCGTCGTCACCATAGGGTTGGTATGGGTACTGACTGGCAAGGCGCAGCCGGTGAACCTGCAAGCTGTGCCTGAGCTGGGGAAAACCATCACCATGCGCTCTCCACGCCTTACGCTGGCAGAGCTGGTGCGTCAGATTGCCCAACAAACGGGTGTCCGACTGGGTGTCGCCAGAGAAATAGAACAGGAGAAGCTCACTCTTTTTGTTTCGGAGAAACCGGCGTGGCAGGTTCTCAGCCTCGCGGCGCGTGTGCTGGAACTGGAATGGCGTCAAGAGCCAGAGAAAGGCGGCTACTACCTGATTCGCCCCGCGCAAGCCTTGCCCAGTGCCCAGCGCAACCGGGAGCTTCAGGAGTCTCGTAAGCGCATGGAGCAGGTTTTACGCGAGTGGCAGCGGCAGGCAAGTGCCGACTTTGCTGCCCTCCGCGCCCAGCTGAATCAAATTGAGGCGCGGCGCGCCCAGATTGAGGCAAGCCGCCCTTCGGGCTGGCAGGATACCCTCACGGCTCTGGCACAGCAACGCGCGAAACTTGTTCCCTGTGCCGAGTCGCTGCCTGCCTACCTCGTCGGCTGGCTCACCGCGCGCTTCGGACGCGAGCAGTGGAACCGACTCTGGCAAGGGCTGCCCCTGCTGGCAACCTACCCTCAACGCGGTAGCGCCCTGGAATTGCCTCAAAAGGCGCTCACATGGGTCGCCATCCAGCAATCCCCTAAACTCCAAGATGTTTCTATCCAATCGGTGAGTTTGCTCTTCTATCTGAAGCACGGCACGCTCCACGCCTTTCTGATAGCGCGTTCTTCAGAGGAACATTTCGTTAACCCCGCCCAGTTTCAACTGGATACCCCCCAGGCACCCCCAGCCTCTGGAAAGGTCGCAGGAGAAATTCCGAATCTGCCGATTGCACGCAAGCCCGGCGAGCCGCCGCTGCAGGGACCTTACTACGGAGGCGTTTGCACGCTTGCTGAAGCCATAGAGTGGCTTTCCGAGCGTTGCGCCGTGTCTGTGGTTGCAGAGTCGTTCCGCCTACCCATGCGGCAAGCGCCCACTCCTCCCGCCGGGAATCTCGCCGAGTGGGCACAGCAGATTGGTCAAACAGAGCCGGTGGAAATTCGTTATGAAGACGGCTTGCTGTGCATTCGCTATCTGGAGGCATGGCGCTGGCGAACCAGCGAGATCCCTGAAGCCGTGCTGATACCGTTTGAGCAGCGCGCGCTCCAGCAGGGCGGATTGAGCCTGGACGATTACGCTGCGCTGGCAAACCTGCTTACCCCTGCGCAACAGGCGCGTCTGGAGCAAGGAGGACTCACGGCGCTTCGCTTCGATCCTGCCCCTCTGCAGCAAGGCATCCCGGTTCTGCGCTTCTGGGCAAACCTGACCCCCGCACAAAAGCAAGCCGCCCGCGAACGCCAGCCCCTGCCGTATGAACAGCTCACAGCTACTCAACAACGCCTGTTCTGGGATGCTCTGGAATGGGGACTGACAAATCCGCAGATTATGACCGCCAGATTGCTGGATGAACTGGACGCCCTATACACCCCAGAAGCCACAGCGGAACTGGCATTTTTCCTCGACGATTGGAAGCAGAATACTTACCGCGTTAGCAACGGTGAGATAACGATTGTTTTCGAAGACGAACAGAGCTACCGCGAGAGTCTATCTGATCTGCCTTCGGGAGCGCGTCCTTACTCGGTCAATCAAGAAGTGCGCTACGAGTATATGTTCCACTTCGGATTCGATAGCCAGCGTGCCCTTATCTGCCCCCTTGTGATAACGCAAAGTTTGCGAGCGCAGGGTGCGAAGTAAAGTTCTGGTTCCACGAAGAGGGAACTTCTGCACAAGACTATCAGTATATAGCTCCCAAAGGAGGTGCGAATCATCGCCACAAAAAAGATGCGTAAGCAGCGCGGACACGATAAGGTTGCCTGCGCCTTTGGGCACTATCTGGGACACCGCTCTCACTGCAAGCCAGGCAAAAACGCCTCCGAGCGCTATTATCGCATCCGGGAGGAGCAGTACCTCAAGCGCCTCAAGCGGCTGGAACGCGAACTGGTGCAGAGGCGGTATCCCACGCCCCCGCTTGAAGCAGGTATAATCCCTCTCGATGCACGGCGTGATTGAACCCAACCGCATCTATCTGATGGACTGCCGCGAGGGCATGCGCCTGATGCCCGACGAGTGGGTGGACCTGATTGTAACAGACCCGCCCTTCGCGATTGATTTTCGTGCTCGACGCGCCAACTACAACCGCACCCCGGAGCGCGTGCTGGAAGGCTACAACGAAATCCCCGCCGAAGAGTACTATGCGTTCACCCTCTCGTGGATGCGCGAGGCATACCGCGTGCTGAAGCGTTCGGGCAGTATGTATGTGTTTTCGGGGTGGAACAATCTGCGCGACATTTTGAACGCGCTCGATGCGGTCGGTTTCGAGGTGGTGAATCACATCATCTGGAAGTATCAGTTCGGCGTCTACACGAAGCGGCGCTTTGTAACCTCCCACTATCACTGCCTCTATGTGTGTAAAGACGACGCGCTCCGTCGCTTCTACCCCGACGCGCGGTTCCCTGCGAGCGCCCGCGACGCCTCTGGACGCAGCCAGCGCTACGCCGATATGGAAGATGTGTGGATTATTCCCCGCGAATACTGGAACGGGGATGTCAAAACGCCCACCAAGCTGCCCGCCGCGCTGGTGGAAAAGATTCTGCAATACTCCTCGGTGGAGGGCGACCTCGTGCTGGACCCGTTTCTGGGTTCGGGGCAGGTGGCTGTAGTGGCAAAGCAGATGGGGCGGCGCTACTTGGGTTTTGAGATTGTACCTGAATACTACCAGTTTGCGTTGCGACGGCTGGAGGAAGGGGTGTATCGAATCAAGGCTCCCGAAAAGGAGACCAATCTCTCGCTTGAGATGGACTAATCCATGTAGTCTTTCAGTCTGCTTGTCTTCTGAAGAATCTCACGCGCTAAGGTGCGGCTTACCAGCTCGCTCCGAGACGCATCGGACAGGGGCGACGGAACCGAAAGGTCTATGAGGAAGTGGGGATGTTCCGATAGAAACTTGCGGATAACTCCATATTTTAAGACAAGAGCATCCTTCACTCGCTCTACCCGTTTTTCGGGAATGAGTTCTGGGTCAGCGTAGCCGATACCAATTCCGTAAATCACGAACAAAGTCGCTGTCTCCCACTTTGTTTCCTCCGACTCGCCAAGAGTGTTGATCAGGCGGATTGCTCCGCCAGACCTACTAAAGTGTCCCTTGATTGAAAAGCCCCCACTCTCAAGCTTGATATCAATCCGTTCCTCCTCCACACCCACATGCTCTGCCTTAACGCCCGCTGCCCGAAGCGCCGCCACAAGAATCAGCTCGAGTGCGCCCCCTACGACAAACCGATTCTCGCGAATAGTAGTGGAAAAGCGTCCGAGAAGCTCTTTCAGGGCTTTCTCTATGTCCGCCCGAAGGGCTTCATCCTGTTCTATCGCTTCCTTCAATCTTTGAAAAGCCTCACGCTCGTTTGTGAATCGGCTCACATTCGCTTTGCACTTGACGGTACCGTCGGACATTCCAACGCTACGATTCTACCCTTCGGCAAGCTGTTTGCACAAGCTGCAGAAAAGTTAGCTTTCCAGAGCAGACCTATACTACATTCCGACCGTGGGGTATTATAAACCGAGGCAGGTGAACTTGCATGACAAAAAAGACCAGCCACTCAACCCCAGACGCAATGCTCGCCGAGTGGGAGCTGCCGCCCACCAATCTCCCAGAGGAGGACGACACGCCGATGGAGACAGGATGGCACCGCATGCAAATGGATTTGCTCATCGAGTCGCTCCTGCACTACTGGCGCGAGCGGAACGACTTCTTCGTGGGGGGGCAACATGTTCCTCTACTACAGCACGGAGCAAGCCCAGAGCGTGATAGAGAACCGCCCCATCTACCGAGGACCCGACTTCTTTGTGGTCAAAGGCGTCGCGGGAGGTCAATCGCGCGACAAGTGGGCAGCATGGGACGAGGGCGGACGCTATCCCGATTTGATTATCGAGTTCCTGTCGCCCACGCCCGCCGAGCGCGGCAAAACCGAGAAAAAGCAGCTCTACGAGCAGGTTTTTGGTACGGAGGAGTATTTCTGGTACGACCCCCTCACGCGCGAGCTGGCGGGCTTTGAGCTGGTGCGCGGGCGCTGCGAACCGAAACAGCCGAACGAAAAAGGCTGGCTCTGGAGCGAGGTGCTGGAAGCGTGGCTGGGCGTCTGGGAAGGCGAATATCAGCGCCGCCAGATGGCGTGGCTTCGGATGTATGACAAAGAGGGTAACCTCGTACCGACCCCTGCCGAGGCAGCTCAACAGGAAGCCGAACGCGCGCGCCTGCGGGCAGAAGTCGAGCGCCAGCGTGCCGAACGCGCCGAAGCGGAACTCCAGCGGCTCAGGGCGCTCCTCCAACAGCAGGGAATCAACCCCGACGACGCGCAGTAAACCAGAGTGCCTGCACGCTCAATAATGCACAGGAAACCGCGCTGTGAGCTCCCGTACCTCGTGGCGCACGCGCTCCAGCACCGACTCGTCCTGATAGTGGCGCAGAGCCGTCGCAATCAGGCGGGCGATTTCGCGCATCTCGGATTCGCGCATCCCGCGTGTGGTGACGGCAGGCGTGCCTACTCGAATGCCGCTGGTAACAAACGGCTTCTGCGTGTCGTAAGGAATCATGTTTTTGTTGGTGGTGATGCTGACCGAGTCCAGCACCTGTTGCGCCAGTTTACCCGTTAAGCCCCATTTGGTGAGGTCAATCAGCATCAGGTGGCTATCGGTGCCGCCCGCGACCAGTCGGAAGCCCTCTTCCTGAAGCGCCTGCGCCAGTGCGCGAGCGTTCGCCTTCACCTGCTGCTGATAGGCTTTGAACTCAGGCTGGAGCGCCTCGTGGAAGCAGACCGCCTTGCCTGCTATCTGATGCATCAGCGGACCGCCCTGCAAGCCCGGAAAGACGGTCTTGTCGATCAGGCTCGCATACTCCGCTTTGCAGAGAATCATCCCGCCGCGCGGACCGCGCAGGGTTTTGTGGGTGGTGGTGGTCACGAAATCGGCATAAGGCACGGGCGAGGGGTACTCTCCTGCGGCGATCAGCCCTGCAGGGTGCGCAATATCTGCCATGAGGTAGGCGCCTACCTCATCGGCAATTTCACGCATCGCCGCCCAATCTATTTCGCGGGGGTAAACGGTGGCACCGCCCACAATCAGCTTTGGGCGATGCTGGCGTGCCAGGTTGCGCAGCTGGTCGTAGTCAATCGTCTCGGTATCGCGCCGCACGCCGTAATGCACCACATTATAAAGTATCCCCGAAAAGTTCACGGGACTGCCGTGTGTCAGATGCCCGCCCTGGGCGAGATCCAGCGCCATCAGGGTGTCGCCAGGCTTAAGCACCGCAAAGTAGACTGCCATATTGGCGTTCGCGCCTGAGTGGGGTTGCACATTCGCATGCTCCGCCCCGAAGAGGCGCTTCGCTCGTTCAATCGCGAGGTTCTCCACCGCATCGTAATACTCACACCCGCCATAGTAGCGCTTGCCAGGGTAGCCCTCCGCATACTTGTCGGTCATCACCGAGCCGACCGCCTCGCGCACGGCACGGCTGGTGATGTTCTCGGATGCAATCAGTTCCAGATTCTGTTCCTGTCGGGCAATCTCATGCTGAATCAGGGCATACACTTCGGGGTCTACCTCCGCAAGGGGGGCAGTCCGCTGGCGATGCACATAGGCTGCGTAGTCTATCACGCTCATGGCTCCACTCCTGCAGGCATGATTGTACCTTCTGCAGGGCGCGAATCGACGCAGGCAGGACAAAACCGTAAGAGAGCGTATCTAAATTCTCCATGCAAGGGCGCGTTGTGTGGGCACTTTTCAGTTTGTTTTTGTTTTATGGCTATAGTCAGGCGCCAGCGGATACCGACACGCTTTTTCAGGAGGTTCTGAAACAGGCGAACCTTGCCCCGCAGGAAGTACGGTTTGACCGCGAGCTTTTTAACTACTACTTCCGCACGCCGGGTACCACAGCGCTGTTTGAGCTGGCGATTCGGGAGCCGTTGCGCCTGCCGTACTATGTGGAGCGTGTTCGGAGCGGTGTCGTGGGGAGTGTGGCGCGTCCTCAGCTGGCGGTAGAGCAGGCTGCTAGCTGGCTCGGCACCAGCGTGCGCCGCACCCTGATCGGCGACCCGCTGGCGAGTTTGCAGGAGCAAAGCGCCCAACCCGATGGACTGAAAAACGCCCTCATGCGCCTCTTTCAGGCAGCGGGCGCGCCCATCACCCCAAATACACAAGCGCAGATTCAGAACCTTCAGGAGTCGTTAGACCCCCTTTTGCGCCAGCAGGTCGCCTTTCTGATTCTGGTGAGCGTGCAGGCGCGTCAGTGGCGCGACAGGGCGTTTCAGGAGCTCGCACCCGAAGAGCGCGACACCCTCTTCCTGTGGCTCAACCTGCCCCACACCCGACAGGACGCCGACTGGAGCGCCAATACGCCCGATGCATTTACCCTGCCCCTTAAAGCCATCCAGAAGGCGGACCTCGCCGCGCTGTTTGCAGGCGGGCACGATTGCGCCCTTGCCCTGCAGCAGGTGTTAGACTCGCTCCAGAAGGCTGATGATACGACCCGACTCCACTGGCGCAAGCCGTTTGAGTATAACCTGGACACCCCCTGGGGGCGCATCCGAATCTGCGGCGGCGGCAACGACACGCACCCGCGCCAGCCTTACCTGATTCTGGTGGACACAGGCGGCAACGACACCTATCTCGGCGCGGGCGCGAACCTCTCGCTGGAGAACGGCGTCTCGTTTCTGATAGATTTGGCAGGCAACGACGCTTACCTGGATACCCAGCCGATGCGCACGACACCGATCCCCGAAGTTGTCGACCGCGCTCAGCGTCAGGGCATGGCGTTTGGCGGCGCGGTGATGGGCTATGCGATTCAGCTCGATTTCGAAGGCGACGACCTGTACCGCACTGCCTGCGCAGGATTGGGCGCCGCGCGATTCGGAGTGGGCATGCTGATAGACCTGCAGGGCAACGACC
>CAZQPV010000002.1:25271-41121 GCA_964595265.1 uncultured Fimbriimonadales bacterium | reverse complement strand
TTGGGCGCCGCGCGATTCGGAGTGGGCATGCTGATAGACCTGCAGGGCAACGACCTCTACGACAGCTACGCCTTCACACAGGGCGCGGGTTTGTGTGGAATCGGCGTGCTGATAGACCGCGAAGGGCGCGATCAGTACGCCTGCTTCACCCAAGGGCAGGGGTTCGGCTCGCTGAGGGGCGCAGGGCTGCTGATGGACATCACAGGCAACGACACCTATGTTGCCCACGAAAAGCCCGTGGATTTCCCTTCCGCCCAGACCGCCGAGCGTAATGTCAGCCTCGTGCAGGGATGCGGCTACGGACGGCGCGCGGACTATCTGGACGGACGCTCCTACGCAGGGGGCGTGGGGATTCTGATGGACATTCAGGGCGACGACACCTACCGCTGTAGCGTGTTTGGGCAGGGTTCAGGTTACTGGGGCGGCTTCGGGATGTTGATAGACCTTCAAGGCGACGATTCGCGCGAGGGGGTCTGGTATGTGCAAGGGGCTTCCGCCCACTTCGCGATTGGCTATCTGGAAGACCGCATGGGCAACGATCGCTATCTTGCTTCGCTCAACATGGCGATGGGTGCGGGGCACGATTTCGGCGTGGGTTACCTGATCGATGCAGAAGGCAACGACGAATATAACGCGCCCAGCCTCGCCCTGGGGGGTGGCAACGCTAACGGGATGGGCATTTTCGTGGATCTGGCAGGCGACGACCTCTATCAGATTCGAAGTAACTCGGCGAATCTGGGGCGCGTGAACGCGATAGGAAAAGGCACACTTCGCGAGCGCGCCTTCGCGCTGGGGCTGTTTTTGGACAACAGCGGCACTGACTCTTACCCGCCCAACTTTGAATTCGCGGGCAACAGACGCACATGGCTGTTCTGGGCACTGCAGAACCCACGCCCTGCCGAAAGCCAGCTGGGCGTCGGCATGGACCGTTAACTTTTGCCCAACACTTGCTCAATCAGCTCGGTGAACTGCGTCAGCAGGCGTTGCGCCTCAGCCTCGGTTGCCGACTCCACAAACAGGTGAATCAGCGGCTCGGAAGCATCGGGCAGCACCAGCGCCCACGAGTGATCCGTGTAGACCTTCAACCCATCCACTGTCTCGGTACGCCCCTCTACCTTCTGCGCCACCATACGCATCACACGCCCCTTGAGATCCCAGGGACACTCTATTGTATGGTGGAGCATCGTGAAGGCGGGAATCTGGTCTGCAATTTCGGCAAGCCCTCTCTCGAGCCGCTGGGTGGTCTCCAGCAGTTTCATGAAGGCGAACATGGCGTCGAAACCGGGCTGAAGCTGGGGGAAGATGAATCCGCCCTGCACATCGCCTGCGAGGCAGAGTGTTTCGGCGCGCTCTACCGCCACGCCCATCAACGAGCGCACATCGGCGCGCGTGCGAATCACCTGCACGCCGAAGGGCGCCGTTATCTCCTCGATCACCGAAGGCGCGTTCACGGGCACGGCAATCGCGCTGTTCGGGTTCGCCTGCGCCATCAGATAGACAAAGACGGCAAGGAGCCGACTGCCGCTAATCACGCGCCCGCGCTCGTCCACCACCGTCAGCCGCTCGCCCTCGTTCTCAAACAGCACCCCACACTCCGCGTTCAGGCTCTGCACTACCTGGCTCAGGTTCCGTGCGAAGGCATCGTGTTCTGCAGGCATGCGCGGCGAGCGCCGCGCGTCGGGGTAGGCGTTCAGCGCAATCACATCGTAGCCAAACGAACCAATCATCGAGGGCAAAATCGCCGAGACGCGGCTGAAGGCGTAGTCCGCCACGATACGAAGCGGGTGCCGTCGCTCAGGCAGGGAAACCAGCCGTAAAAACGAGTCTTGATACTGTTCCACCGCGCGCGAAGCGAACTGAATCGTGCCCACCTCTTCGGCGTCGCACCGTGCGAAATCTTCCCGATAGAACAGATTCTCAATCTTGCGCTCGCCCGACTTGGAGAGGTAGACCCCGCGCCGATCAAAGAACTCTATCAGGGTCAGTCGGCTACTGTGGGGTGCGATGCGCACATTCACGCCGCCCGCCGCGCCGATGGAACGCAGATAGTGGCGTGTGATGGGCACTGGCATCGCTCGCAAATCCGCTACATCCACTCCTGCCGAGAGCAGTCCTGCCATGAAGGCGTGCTTGATCATCCGCGACGCCTTGAAAGTATCGCGGGAGAGAACCACCGTCGATCCGCGCGGCAGAGTGGAGCCATACGCCGCGCCCAGTTTGGCGGCTAAGTCGGGCGTCATCTCTATGTTGGAAAGCCCAGCCACCCCCAAATCGCGAAACAGCGCGCCCCGCCAGCGCGTGCCCCAAATCAGACTCATCGTCACTGTCGAACCCGACTCGATATACTTGTCAGGCCAGAGCTTCACGCGCGTGCGAATCACGCTGTCGCTTTCGATATGGCATCGGTCGGCAATCACCGCCTCTTCCTGAACCTGCACATTGTCTTTGATCGTAACCCCTGTTCCCACTATTGCGCTCTGGATGTGGCTCGCACGCCCGATGTAGGCGCTGTCCCACACGATGCTACGCACCACCATCGCGTCGGCTTCCACGATACAGTTGTCGCCCAGCACGGTATAGGGTCCCACCACCGCGCCCTTTTTGATTCGGCAGTTGCGTCCCAGACACACGGGCGGCACAATCGTGGCGTTGGGGTCTACCGTTGTGCCCGCGCCCTGCCACACGCCAGGGATGACCTCGTTGCCCGGGAGAGGTAGTTGCACCTTCCCGTTGAGCATATCAATATGCGCTTCGCGATATTGCTGAAGCGAACCGATGTCGCTCCAGTATTCGCTCATCACATAGCCATACAGCGGCTTGCCCTCGCGCAACAGCATCGGAAACAGGTCCTGGCTGAAATCGTAGGGTTTGCCTGGCTCCATGTAGTCAAAAATCTCTGGCTCCAGAATGTAGATGCCCGTGTTCACGGTATCGGAGAAGACCTCGCTCCATGAGGGCTTTTCCAGAAAGCGGGTGATGCGCCCGTCCTCGCGCGTGATGACCACGCCAAACTCCAGCGGGTTGGGAACCCGCGCCAGCACGAGGGTCGCCAGCGCGCCGCTTTTACGGTGAAACTCAATAGCGGGCTGCAGGTTGATGTCGGTCAATGCATCCCCACTGATAATCACAAAGGTGCCGTCTTTGAGATGCTCCTCGGCTTGTTTGACGCTTCCTGCTGTACCCAGCGGGGTATCTTCCACCGAGTAGACCAGTCCAATTCCCAGGTCAGAGCCGTCGCCGAAATAGCCCTCTATCGCGTCGGCAAGGTAGTAGACCGTCGCCACAACCTGGGTGATGCCCTGCGCCTTGAGCAAAAGCAGAATATGCTCCATAATCGGGCGGTTCACCACAGGCACCAGCGGCTTGGGACGATTCGCGGTTATCGGACGCAAACGGGACCCTTCGCCCCCTGCCATGACCACTGCTTTCATCGCTGGCTCGCCCTCGGAGAGTTTTATACGCCTCGAAATGGCATCCTCCTGCAGGTTTGAGGTATACTCCCATCGGGAGGTTTTCTCACGATGTGGCTACCATTCAAAAAGATTCTGGCGCCGACCGACTTCAGTGAGCCGTCCTACCTTGCCCTGGACCTGGCAATCGAGCTGGCAGACCACTTCGAGGCGGAACTGCACCTACTGCATGTGGTGCCGCCGCTCCATGTGGTACCCGTGCCTGTGAATGTGGAGATCCCCCTCTACGAGATGGAACTGAAAGAGGCAGCGGAGCGCTCGATGCAGGAGCTCATCGAGCAACGCATCCCGAAGCACCTGACTACCTTCGCCACCGTCGTGTGGGGCGACCCTGCTGACGAGATTATCGCCTACCAGAAAGAGAAGGAGGTAGACCTGATAGTGATTGCCACGCACGGGCGCAGCGGCTGGAAGCGCTTCGTGTTCGGCTCCGTTACGGAAAAAGTGGTGCGCTATCCCACCTGCCCCGTGCTGACGATTAACGCGCCAGAGGAGGCGTGAGGGCTTTACTGTCCACTCAACAACCGCTGGGCGCCCAGCGCGCCCAGCACCAGCATCGCCAGAATCAGCCCCATCACCAGCCAGCCCACCAGAGGCGACAGCTTGCGCTCCGCACGCCGATCCAACGAGACCGACTCCTGCCGCACGCGCCGATCCCGACCGAACAGAAACACAAAGTAATACCGCACAAACAGAATCGGGATGACCCCGCGAATGTCAATCAGGTGGTGACGATGATACTGGCGCAACGCCCGCTTCAGCGACTCGTACTGCTCTGGCGTGAACGATTCCACCAGCTCGCGGGGTAGGCTCTGAATCAGATGCGCGATATACACATCCTGCGGATGCTCCAGAGGCGCGTCGTCGCTCTCGAACGCCTCCTGTATCACCCACAAAGGCGGACGCTCCTCTTCGGGTTCGGGCAAGGGCGCAGGCTGTGCCATACCCCTGATTATCGGCAAAAATCGGGCGCGTTTTACCGCGAGAACACGGGTTTTTGAGGTATAATCGGCGCGATGAAGATTCCCGTGGAACTGGTGGAGCAGGCAGTGCGCCTGATGGAACGCTACCAGCTGCAGGAGCTGAGCCTCGAGCTGGAGGACTTCAGCCTGCATCTGGAGCGCGCGGAGCCGAGCGCAGAACTGCCCGCGGTCGCCGTTGCCGCCCCCAAGCCCGCCGCGCCCGAAATCGAGCCAGACACCACGCCCTTCTACCCCGTAGAAGCGCCCATGACGGGCATGTTTTATCGCGGTCCCTCGCCGAACGAACCCCCGTATGTGGAAGAGGGCGATGTGGTGCATGAGGGGCAAACCATCGGGCTGATTGAGGCGATGAAGGTCTTCAACGAAGTGCCCTCGCCCGTTTCGGGAACCGTGCGGCGCATTCTGGCACAGAACGCCACCCTCGTGCAACAGGGCGAGGTGCTGATGCTGATTGAACTGCCCGAATAGGCACTATCAGGTATAATCCTTACCCGCAACCGATGGGAAAGAAGACTCTCCGGATTAGCCTCTTGGGCGCAGGCACCGTCGGCAGCGGTGTCTGGAGCCTCCTTCAGGAGAATGCAGACTTGCTTTACGCCCAAACAGGGTGTCGCTTCGAAGTGCGCCATGTGCTGGTGCGCTCTCTGGACAAGCCTCGCAAAGTGCCCTTTCCCCCCGAACTGCTAACTATCGATGCCCAGCACGCCGTGTTAGACCCTGAAGTGGATGTGGTGATTGAGCTGCTGGGCGGGCTGGAGCCTGCACGCACGCTGATAGAGCAGGCACTTCAGGCAGGCAAGCATGTGATTACTGCCAACAAGATGGTGATGGCGCTCTCGGGCGATCGGCTGATTTCGCTGGCATCGGCGCAGCGGGTACGGCTGCTCTACGAAGCCAGCGTCGCGGGCAGCCTGCCGATTCTGACCACCTTGCAGGGCGCGCTGGCGGGCAACCGCATCACGCGCGTGGTGGGGATTGTGAACAGCACCACCAACTTCATCCTGCGCGCAATGGAAGAGGGACTGGAACAAGGCACGCCTGCCGAAGACTCTTACCGCACAGCACTCCAAAAAGCGCAGGAGCTGGGCTACGCCGAAGCGGACCCCACCAGCGATGTGGAAGGCTACGACGCGCAATACAAGATGGCGATTCTGGCGCGACTGGCGTTCCTGCAGTATGTGCCCGTGGAGGCGGTTTATCGTGAGGGGATTACCCACCTCAGCGGGCGCGATCTGGTGTGGGCGAAGCGGCTGGGGTACGGGATTAAACTGCTCGGCACCGCAGAGCGCCTGCCCGATGGACGCCTGAATGTGCGCGTGCATCCCACCCTCATCCCCTTAGAAAACCCTCTGTGCGTGATTCGGGGCGCGTTCAGCGGGGTATGGCTGCAGGGAAACGGCTTTCAAGACATGCTGTTGCACGGGATGGCGGCAGGCGCACGCCCCACCGCCAGCGCCGTTGTGGGCGACCTGATCGAAGTCGCCCGCCATCCGAAACCACTCTCCATTCCTGACCCTTCGCTTCAGCCAGGCGAGACCGCACCGATAGAGTCGCTCACTTTCCGCTATTTCGTGCGGGCGCAGGGCGCGGAACCTGCGCTGGAATCGGTGCGCCGCGCGTTCAGTGAGTGGGGCGTTTCGCGCATTGAGGAAGACCCCGAAGCGGGGGAACTGGTTGCTCTTACGGCACCGCTACAGGAAGGCTATTTTCAGGAGCAGATGGCGAAGCTACGCGCCCAAAGCGGGGGCACGATTCAGGTCATCCGGGTGCTGGGGTAGGCTCAGGCAGCTGCCTGCGGACTCGCCTCAAGGCGCGGCTTGCCCCACTGGAGCAACTTCTCATACAGCAGTTCGGGTTTCAGGGGCTTGCTGAGGTAGTCATCCATGCCGACGGCGAGGCATTTTTCGCGGTCTTCCGACATGGCGTTCGCCGTGAGCGCAATAATGGGGATGTGCAGGCGCCCGCCTGTGCGTCGCTCATAGTCGCGAATGCGCCGCGTGGCTTCAAAGCCATCCATTTCGGGCATCTGGCAGTCCATCAGAATCAGGTGGAACGGCTCGCGCGAGAGCCACTCCAGCACCTCACGCCCGTTCTCGGCAATTTCGCAGCGGACGCCCCACTTTTCCAGCACGCGCCGCACGACCTTCTGATTCACCAGGTTATCCTCCGCGACCAGCACGCGCAAGCCTGCAATCTCGGTTGGCTCAGCAGGGGGCTTTGTGGCTTGCTCCAGCAGCACGCTGGGCGGCGTCGCGCCTCGAGGCAGGCGTAACTTAAACCAGAACAGGCTCCCCACGCCTTCCTGCGACTCGACGCCAATCTGCCCGCCCATTAGCTCCACCAGCTTCTTGCAGATTGCCAGCCCCAGCCCTGTGCCGCCGTAGCGGCGCGAGGCGCTCCCATCTACCTGACGGAACGGCTCGAAGAGGGTCTGCAGCTTGTCCGAAGGGATTCCAATCCCCGTGTCCTGCACCTCAAAGCGCAGGTGGAGCGATTCTTCGTCAGAGCCAAGCAGTTTGACCCGCGCCACCACCTCGCCTTGATGCGTGAACTTGATGGCGTTGCCGATTAGATTCAGCAGAATCTGGCGAAGACGCAACGGGTCAGCTTTCACATAGAGCGGCTGGTCGGCATGCGTTTCCATGCGCAGAACGATTGCCTTAAGCCGTGCCTGAGGCAGCGCTATCTGAACCGCCTCTTTCACCAAAGCGTTTAGGTCGGTGGGGGTTTTGTCCAGCCGCACCTGCCCAGACTCATAATGTGCGAGGCTGAGGATGTCGTTCAGCAGCGCCATCAGATGCTCGGCGCTTTGCTGGGCGGTCTCTATCAGCTCGCGTTGTTCGGGGCTGAGGGGCGTATCGTCGAGCAGGCGGAGCATGCCCAGCACGCCGTTCATCGGGGTGCGAATCTCGTGGCTCATGTTCGCGAGGAACTCGGAGCGCATCTGCGCCAGCCGTTCCGCCTGCTCTTTGGCGTGGCGCATCATCTGCATGGAGCGCTCTGCCATCATCGCGCCCCCAATCAGCTCGCCCAGCCGACGCATAAACTCACGCTCCAGGTCGCCCTGAACCGGCGGCTGAGCGCCTTCCGCATACAGAAAGAGGAGTCCTGTGTCAGAACCCAGCAACCGCAGCGGGATTGCTCGCACATAGCGCGGTGAGTCTGTGTGTATCATCATCGGAGCAGGGAGCGCGGAATTGCTCAGCCACTCTTCTGCCGGCAGCACACGCCAGCGAGACAAAAACGCCTCTGAATGATTGCCCCCGCTGCAGCACAAGCGCAGTTCGCCCCCTTCCAGATGCCACATCAGGTACTCTGGCGCCAGACGCAGTGCGCTCTGCCGGGAAATCTGCTTCAGCAGGGCGTCGATTCGCTCAGGCAGTGGCGTAGGCGACTGGAGCACGAGCGCGGCTTCGGCAAGCAACGCATCGTACTGGGCGCGACGATTCTCTTGCTGCTCTTTGAGGACCTGTGCCGTGATGTCGTTCTGAATGGAGAGATATCCCAGAAGATTGCCCTCTTTGTCATGAATCGGGGAGATAACCACCTCCGCCCAGTAGTGCGTGTCGGGATGGAAGGGCACCGGCATCGCCTCGGTATGCTCTGGAGTTCCCTTTTTGCGGTTGATCAGCCGCCCCCGAAACACTTCCCCACGCGCAATCGTGGCATAAAGCTCGCGATAGAACTCCTTGCTCTGGAAGCCGCTTTTCATGATACTGGGGCGCTTCCCGATAGCCTCTTCGGGTGTATAACCCGTGATTCGTGTGAAGGCGGGGTTCACATAGCGAATGAGAAACTTTGTGTCGGTTATCACCACGACACTGGGGGAGGTCTCAAGGGCACGGATGAGCATGGCAATCTGGTCCTGCGCCTGCTTCTGTTCGGCGATGTCGCGCCCCACCGATTGCAACTCCACGAGGTTGCCCTCTGGATCAAAGAGCGCGCGGTCGGTCCATTCCATCCAGCGCACCGAGCCATCGGGCGCGATCACCCGATGGGTGTAGGTGTGAAAAGGCTTCTCTGGTGTGAGCTGACTCACGACCTGATGAATCACCTCGCACTCCTCTTCAGGCAGGTAGATCAGGAAGTTAACCCCCACCAACTCCTCACGGCTCTTGCCGAAATAGCGCGCGTAGGCGCCATTGACAAAGGTCAGCGTGCCGTCGGGCTTCCTGCGACAGATGAGCTCGGTCTGGTCTTCCACCACCGATTCGTAGAGCCGCGCGAGGTGTTCCAGCTTGCTCTGCGAGGCTTGATTCACATAGCGCACCAGCAGAGTCATGTAGGTTCCAACAGTGATTGCCACGCCCCCAGCAAACAGCACATGGGCAAGGTTCAGCGGCATCTCCAGCAGGTAACGCATCACCAGCAGGAGCGCCACGAATATCGCCAGCACAGGGCGCGTAGCTCTGCAGAGGTCTAAGAACCTCTGTGTGTAGGAACAGGAAGCCCCAGCCCCGCCGATGTGGTTTTGCATTGTTGCGCCTCCTACGCCGCTTGCTGGCGGAGGAACTCTTGAAGATATGCCTGTAAAGCGTCCCAGCTCTCACGAAGCGCTTGCAACGCCTCGTGGGCGCCGCTCAGGTCGCCCGATTTGCCCATCTGTTCCAGTTTGTAGGCGTCTTCAGCCAGTGGGTCGGCGCCGATGGAGCGCGCGCTGCCCTTGATGGTGTGTGCCACGCGCCCAAAAGTCGCCGCATCGCCCGACGCCAGCGCCGAATCCAGCTGGCTCAGTAGAGTGGGCATTTGAGCGATGAACTCCTGAAACAGTTCCACCTGAAACTCCACATCACCCCCTGTGATTTCCTCCAGATGTTCCCAGTTGATTAGCTGCATCGTCCTCACCTCTTGTTGTGATTTTTCCATACCTGTCAGGTTTTTCTCCGCTTTGAGCCACTTGAGAAGGGTTGTTTTGAGTTCGTCTGGTTTGAGCGGCTTGCTGAGGTAGTCGTCCATGCCGACGGCGAGGCATTTTTCACGGTCGCCGCTAAGGGCGTGCGCGGTCAGCGCCACGATTGGAACCCGCTCTTTGCCTGCTTGCGCCTCATGCTGGCGGATATGGCGAGTCGCCTCATACCCATCCATTTCGGGCATCTGGCAGTCCATCAGAATCAGGTCGTAGGTTTGAGCGGCGACTTTCTCCACTGCCTCACGCCCGTTCATAGCCACTTCCACCTGCACGCCCAGTTTCTCCAGCAGGCGTATCGCGACTTTGCGGTTGACCTCATTATCCTCCACCAGCAGGATTCGCGTGTTCATCCATGTCTGGGTATCTTCTCCGTCGTTTTCACACAAGGCATCCCGCGATTCTGGCGCAACTCCCTGCAGGATGACGGGCAGCGGCAGGTCTACGAAGAAGGTGCTGCCCTCGCCCACCTTGCTCTGGACGCCAATTTGCCCGCCCATCAGCTCCGTTAGTTGCTTGCAGATGGCTAAGCCCAGCCCCGTGCCGCCATACTTGCGTGTGGTGGAGCTATCCGCCTGCGTGAACGCCTCAAAGAGGTGCGCCTGCTTCTCTTCAGGAATGCCGATGCCCTTGTCGCGCACGGCGAGTCGGACGCCCTCCTCAAAGGCGCGGCTGGGTTCCACTATCACGACAACCTCGCCCTGATGTGTGAACTTAATCGCATTACTAATAAAGTTCGCCAGAATCTGGCGCAGGCGCACGGGGTCGCCCATCACGGCTCTGGGCGCCCCCTCATGCCACTCCGCCCGGAGCGCGAGTCCTTTCTCGCTGGCGCGCCCGTAAAACAGCGTCAGCGTTCCCGTAACCAGCTCCTCTAAAGAGACGGGAATTTGCTCCAGCACCATTTTGCCCGCCTCGATTTTGGAGAAGTCGAGAATATCGTTCAGGAGCGCCATCAGGTAGTCTGCACTCTCACGAAGTGTTTTGAGGTAATCGCGCTGTTCGGGCGTGAGCGGCGTATCCCAGAGTAGCTCCACCATACCGAGAATACCATTCATCGGCGTACGAATCTCGTGACTCATGTTCGCAAGGAACTCCGACTTGGCTTTGCTGGCAGCTTCCGCCTGAACTGCCAGCTCCTGGGCGTGGAGCAGCGCCTCCTCGAGACGGCAATTCGTGTCATTAAGCAGGCGCTCCGCATGCTTTTGCTCGGTGATATCTCTTACCAGCACCACCACCTTATCGTCGCCGTAGGGCACATGACGCGATTCAAAATATTGTGTGCCCTGAGGCATCTCCAACGAATACTCTATTGTCTGGGGAGTGCCTAAATCCAGAGTAAGATGAATGGCGTTCAGGCTCAGTGTGGCGACGGTGGGGGGCAACACCTCGTCCACACGGCGCCCAAGAAACTGCTCAGGGGGCGCCGCAAGCATCTCCGCGTTGGGCGCATGGTAACTGAGGAATCGCCCTTCCCTATCCATCACGAACATCAGGTCGGGCAGGGCTTCCAGTAGCGACTGTGTGTAGGCGAGGTTCTCCTCCAGCTCGTGCTGGGTTTTCCAATAAGAGAGAAGCATCGCCACGATTCGCGCTGACTCTTCGATTATCTCCAGTTCCAGGGGGCTGGGCGAGCGGGGAGTCTGCGAATAGACGGCAAAAGTGCCCAGCACTTCGCTTTCCCTGCCGATAATTGGTTCTGACCAGCATGCCCGAAGACCGAACTGGCAAGCGATCTCTCGATACTCGCTCCAGAGCGGGTCGCTGAGAATGTCTACCGTTACCACTCGCTGTTTGCGATGAACCGCCGTGCCGCATGAGCCAACGCAGGGACCTACCGCTACCCCATTCACAAGGCGGCAATACGCTTCGGGCAGGCTGGGAGCCGCAAGGTGATAGAGGCGCCCTTCCCGATGTTCCGGAATGGAACAGAAACTACCTGGGAAGAGCCGCTCGAAGCCGCGGCATGCCTCCTCAAGCACTTCGCGAATGTCCTGCCCAGCAAGCATCCCTTCAGCGGCGCGCCCCTGCATCTCAAGAAGTTTTTGCCGGACCTGGTGCCTGTGCTGATTCTTTCGGCGCAGGTAAGTCATGAGACCTACCAGCACGCCTATACACAGGGAAGCCCCTACTCCCTGCTCTAAGCTCCTCCAGAGCGATTGGTCTGTCTTCTTGAGGTACGCCAGATATCGGTCCGCCAGAATATCCACGCCCAGCGCGCCAATCACCTCACCGTGCTGATTGCGCAAAGGTACATAAGCGCTCACAAATGAACCCCAGTAATCCGTAACGATGGGGGTCGTAGCGGACTTTCCCGTGCGGAGAGGTTCCAGCATTCGTCGAACATCTTCTTCGTTTGATGACTCGTAAATATCCCCGATGTAGGACTTGTCCTCTACGCCGTCGTTGTCGTGGTCGCCGGGGGGCGTGGGGTCAAGGATAAAGACAACTTTCCCGTTCTTCTCTATGTAAGTGTAGACATAGCGGATTTCGGGGTGTATTTTTTGAAAGCGTGCCAGAGGGTCAATCAGCCTCTTGTAGAGGGGCGTGTTTTCGTCGCCGGGCTTCAGCTTCAGCTGGGCTTCGGCGTCCACCAGCAAGGAGGCGGAAAGCGCCAGATTGAGCAAGTTCTGGCGAAATTCTTTGTCCAGATTTTCCACATGCTGGCGATGAAGCGCCTGGAGGCTCAGGTAAGTAGTTCCCACCAGCACCCCCGACACAACTGTTCCAGCCCCTAATGCCCAGAGCCAGTCGCTCAGTCTGCTCTTCATCGCTCTCTGTCTCTGGAGTTATTCCACACAGGCGTTTGCTTTTCCACAGGGAATCGGCTTCCGCGCTTCGAGTTATCCACAGGCAATTAACCGGAGTCCCTATACATATGTTGAGTCCCTGTTAAATTAAGGGGCTGTGGACATGTGGATAACTCGGGTTTTTCGAACGGCGGGTCGGTATAATTTGGCTCTGGCTGGATGGCGATTTTGAGTTCAAAATTGCGGTTTTCGGAGCTGACTCATGAGTTATTTAGCCTCGTGAAACAAATTGTGGATAACCTGTGGATAGCCTGTGGATAACTGTGGATAACTCGGGGGCGAATTGTGGATAAGTGGGGGTTATCCACAAGGTTATCCACAGAGTTATCCACAGGGGAGGTCGGGTATAATTGGGGCGTGAGGGGCCCGTAGCTCAACGGCAGAGCGGGCGGCTCATAACCGCTTGGTTGCAGGTTCGAATCCTGCCGGGCCCACCACTTGAATGGCTCCCCTTCTCTGCCGATAATTTCCCTGTGCTGTTGTGCTGGCTATGGCTCGGTGGCAGTGTTCTGGTGGCGGTGCTGGGGCTGCGACAAGTGGGTTCCCTGTCGGCTGGTGAGGGTTCCTTCGGGCGGGCTTTACGGGCGATTAAGCGGCTGTTTCTGTTTTCGGTGGGAATCAAAGCGGCGGCATTATTCGGTACGCTTTTGTCTGGGGTGCTTTACCCGGAGCCTGCACTGGCAGGGCTGCTCGTTGCGGGGCTGGGGTTGTTGCTTGGCGAGTTTGGAGTCATTTTCTGGCGTCTTTACCCGCTGGAGCGGCGATTACGAGGGGTTGAGATTGGCGTCTGGGATTATGTCGTGATGCGGCTGGGGCTGGTTTTCGAGATGGCGGCGCCTCTTGTGGCGGGAGGGTTGATGTTTCTTTCCATAATTTACACACTTCGTGGGGGATACAGAGAGGCGGGCGGCTTCGGAATTCTGCTGGCGGGATTGATGGGTACAGGGGGCGTGGCGATGGGGGTTCTGTTCTTCCGTCGCCGACTGATTCTGCCAGTGCGCCCTGTAAGTCTCCCAGAGAGCCTGATGAGTGAGATCAGACGCATGGCGCGTGAACTGGGGATTAGGGTTCGGGATGTGGTGGTTCTGGATGGGCGACGAATGCGGATGGCAAACGCCTTTGCGCTTTCAGGAGGGCGAATTGCGATTACCGACTATCTCTTGGCGCATCTGGAGCCGAAGGAGATACTGGCGGTGCTGGCGCATGAGGTGGCGCATCTGGCCCAGCGACGGCGGTTGGTGCGCCTGTGGGTATATTTGCTGGGCGCGGCGGTAGGGTTAACGGTGGGGCTTGCACCGCTCTGGGAGCGGTTTCCGAGCTGGGTAGGGATTCTGCTGATGGGGCTGCTGGGGTTCGGGATGAGCCTGCCCTTGGTGGTGATGCGCGCCCGCAACGAGCGCGAGGCGGATACTTACGCCGTCAGCGAGTATGGGGTGGAAGCGCTTCGTTCAGCACTCCTCAAGATGGCATGCCTTAATCATCGGGAGGTACACGGACAGACCGACCGACTCCATCCCAGCCTTCAGGAACGGTTGCGGCTGATAGAGCGGTTTGAGAAGAACCAAAAAACGATATAGCGAATTCGGAAGCCCCTGTGCCTGACGGCTGAAGCCGTTCCTATAGGACGAAGCCGACCTGCGTCGGCTCAAGTAGCACGCGCATCCTGCGTGTGGACAGGGGCAGGATGCCCCTGCTCCGGAGAGCCAGCGCGGGCTGGCTTCGTTTACTGGGAACGGGTTCACCTGCTCTGTTGCAAAGATACCTGATTGAAATTGACGCCCCCCCCCGCAAGCGAGGGGAACTGAGAACGGGGTTGCCGTGAGGCTGGACGCCCCCGCGCGTGGCAGGGTTCGGTTCCCCTTGCGAAGCAGGGGGAACCGAACGGAGGGGGTCTCGGAACGCTCACGCCCCTATCCTTGCAAAAGAGCCGGTTCACCTGTCTGAAACAACGCGCAGATTGTCGTTAGCGTTCCACCCGAAACACAAAAAGGGACGCGAGAGCCGCGTCCCTTTTGTCGCTGAAGAAGCGGCGAGTTTTTCACACACACTGCTGGGGAGTAAGATCGGTAAGCGCGTCCCAGAGCGCCTGGCACATCTGTTCGCAGGCTTGCAGGGCGCGCGCTTGCTCGGCTTCGCTGAGGGCGCTCAGCCGTGTCAGCAACTTCTCTGCCTCGTGGTGGTTGACCGCATGCACCTCGAAGTAGGGGCGCACACCGTCGGGCAGACGGTAATGGGTCGTCAGCCCTTCCAGCTTGGATTGGGCAGTGGCAGGCTGTTGCACCTCAAAGGCGTAGAGCGCGCCCAGCGCCGTAACGGGGTCGGCGAAGAGCTGGCGCGCCGTTTGCACAAGCCGCTTGACAGCAGGGCGCTCCGCCTCACCAATCCGGGTTTCCAGCGCGTGGGCGAACGCCTCCCACAGTTCAATATGCTCCTCCTCTTCGTGGGCGGTTTCGGCGTCGTTTTGAACCTGCCAGCCTGCGGGCAGCTCCCGGATAAACGCGCCGTACTCGCGGGCGTACTCACGGAGCGCGTCCACAGGAAGCGTGCCGGCACTCCATGCCTGATAGAAGGGATGATTCAGCAGATTCCACTGCGACACAATTGCGTCCAGTCGTGCTTTCAAAGTCATTGTTTTGACCTCCTTACAGAGTTGGAGAGGTAGTATACCTCAATCTGGCTACGGATGGGCGTACTGCCGATCGATGGTGATGAAGCGCGAGTATTCGGTTTGGAACATCAGCTCGGCGTGTCCGATAGGACCGTTGCGGTTTTTGGCGACAATCACTTCGGCGATTTGCTGGGGTGGGGGCGGCGCAGGGCGTGAGTCGCCGTCGCCTGCCTGCCTGTAGTAGTCCTCGCGGTGAATAAACATCACCACATCGGCTTCGGCTTCGATGGAGCCGCTATCGCGCAGGTCCGAGAGGATAGGACGCTTGTTTTCGCGCCGTTCCACGGAGCGCGAAAGCTGCGACAGCACCAGCACGGGTACTTTAAACTCGCGAGCAATCTGTTTGAGGGCGCGGGCAATCTCGCCTATCTCCTGATTGCGGTTCTCCACGCGGCGGTTGGAAGAGCGCATCAGTTGCAGGTAGTCTATCAGCACCAGTCCCAGGTTGGCAGATTCGCCCATGCGGTTTTTGAGTTCGGAAACGAGTCGGCGTAGCTTCGCCCGCATCTCCATCGGCGAGAGGCTCGTGGTGTCGTCGATATAGATAGGGGCATTATAGAGGCGCTCTGCGGCGAAATGGAGCCGATCCCACTCCTCGTCTGAGAGTTTCGCGTGCCGAATCCGTTGCATGCTCACCATCGCGTGCGAGCAGAGCATGCGTTGAATCAGCTGCTCGGTGGACATCTCAAGGCTGAAAATCGCGACGGGCAAGCCCTCGCGGAGGGCGATATTTTCTGCAATGTTCAGCGCAAGCGAGGTTTTGCCCATGCTGGGGCGTGCTGCCAGCACGATCAGCTCCGAAGGCTGTAGTCCCGAAGTGAGCCGATCGAGGTCGGGATAGTGAGTGGGGATTCCCAGCACCGAACGCCCCGCCTGTTGCACCTGTTCGAAGTGCTGGAGCATCTCCAGAATCAGCATCTCGACAGGTTTGAAGCTTTTTCGGTCGCGTTCGTGTGCCACCTGGAAGATGGCTTGCTCGGCGCGGTCTACAATATCTTTCACCTCGAGGTCGG
>CAZQPV010000002.1:11565-25171 GCA_964595265.1 uncultured Fimbriimonadales bacterium | reverse complement strand
ACCTGGAAGATGGCTTGCTCGGCGCGGTCTACAATATCTTTCACCTCGAGGTCGGGTTCGTCCACCAGGCGGATGATGCTGTAGGCGGCTTCGATGAGGCGGCGCAGGATGGCTTTCTCACGCACAATCTGGGCGTAGTGTTCTGCATTAGCGGGTGTGGGCACGCTCTCGACAATATTCGCCAGCGTTTGAACGCCCCCCACTTCGTCCAGCTGGTTGCGGTGCGCCAGCTCTTCACGCACGGTGAGCAGGTCTACGGCGATGCGCCGCTCGTTAAGCGAGTAGATGACCTCGCAGATAATCTGATGCGCAGGGTGATAAAAATCTTCGGGCTTGAGGATTTCGGAGACTTTTTCGAGCGCTTCCTGGCTGAGCATCATGGCGCCCAGCGTACTCATCTCCGCTTCGGTGCTGTGGGGTAACACACGGCTTGCGCGTTCGGACATGAACAACTCACCGCCTCTAATACGAAAGATTATACCCGCTAACCTGTGCCCCAGAAGCGACGGTCGATGCTGCGATACTGCACCGCTTCGGCGATATGGGGCAGGAGGATGTTCGTTTCGCCCTCAAGGTCGGCAATCGTGCGGGCGATCTTCACGATTCGGTCAAAAGCGCGGGCGCTCAAGCCCAGCCGTTGTACGGCGGTGCGCAGGTAGGCGCGCGCTTCCTCGCTGATGGGGCAGAACTCGCGCACCATTTTGCTGGTCATCTGGGCGTTGCACACTAGTCCGTAGGGTTGGAGCCGCTCCAGCTGGCGCCGCCGCGCTCGGACCACACGCTCGCGAATCTTCGCCGATGGCTCACCGAACTCCAGATTCAGCAGCTCCTCCTGGCGCAGGCGGGGAACCTCCAGATGGATGTCGATTCGGTCCAGCAGGGGGCCAGAGATGCGCTGGAGATATTTGCGGATGGCGGTCTGGTTGCAATTGCAGGTTTGCTGGGGGTCGCTGTGGAAGCCGCAGGGGCACGGGTTCATCGCGGCGACGAGCATGCACCGTGCGGGAAACTCCACCGCTGCCTGCACGCGCGAGACGGAGACCACGCCGTCTTCCAGTGGCTGGCGCATCGCCTCCAGCACATCGCGCTTGAATTCGGGCAGTTCGTCCACAAACAGGACGCCGTTATGCGCGAGCGAGATTTCCCCTGGTCGGGGTACGCTGCCGCCGCCCACCAGCGCCGCGTAGGAAGTGGTGTGGTGCGGCGAGCGGAAGGGGCGCGTGGTCATCAGCCCTGTGCGCGGGGGAAGCATCCCTGCGGCGCTGTAGATACGGGTTGTCTGCAGCGCCTCTTCTAAGGTCATCGGGGGCAGGATGGTGGGCAGTCGGCGTGCGAGCATCGTTTTGCCTGAGCCGGGCGGTCCAATCAGCAACACATTATGTCCGCCGGCGGCGGCAATCTCCAGCGCGCGTTTCGCCTGCTCCTGACCCTTGATTTCGGCGAAGTCCACCTCATACGCGGCGGGCTGGTTCAGCAGGGCGTTCACATCCACGCGCACGGGGGGCTTGCTCTGGGGGTTGAGAAAGTATTCTACGGCGTCCAGCAGGCTCTCCACGCCGATCACCTCGATACCGCCCACAACGGCAGCCTCTTCGGCGTTCGCGCGGGGCACCACCATCACCCGTTTACCGGAGTCGCGGGCGTGCATCGCGATCGAAAGCACACCGTTTACAGGGCGCACGCCTCCATCCAGCGAGAGTTCTCCAATCACCAGCGTTCCGTCCAGCGATTCGGGAGGAATCTGCTCGGAGACCGCCAGAATGCCGATTGCCATCGGCAGGTCGTAGGCGGGTCCTTCTTTGCGCACATCGGCGGGAGCGAGGTTGACGGTCAGGCGGCTGAGCGGAAAGTAAAGCCCACTGTTGCGAATCGCCGTGCGCACACGCTCGCGTGATTCCTGCACAGCGGCGTCGGGCAGCCCGACGATAGTCCAGTTGGGTGTGCCGTTCTGGAGATCAATCTCCACATGCACGGTGAACGCCTCAATCCCGTGCAGTGCGGCGCTGTCCACCTTTGTTAGCATAGAGCCTCCCCATGCTATGGTTCGCCATGGCGGGGGAGGCTCCTGCTGTCAGTCCTCGTCAATCGGAGAGAAGTAGATAACGGTAACCAGATCGTCGGGGCTGATGGGTCGGTCGTAGATGCGCTCCAGCAGGGCAATCACATCTTCAATAGAGCGAAATTCGGGGTTTTCGCGTTCGATATCGCGCGGGCTGAGGTCCGAGATGGGTTTGACCTCCACCCGATCCAGAATAGCCGTGAACAGTCGGCGTCGTCTGCCGAAGCGCGGACCGACGGTAATCCAGACAATCTGTCCTGTTGCATACTTGCGCGATTTGTCGCCCAATCGGATGGTCGCGGTCTTGCGCAGGCTGCGCAACATATCCTCGTACAGCTCCGTGTAAAAGTTCAATGCAAACATACCTGTCATCCCTCTCGGATTATGCCATATTTGGGTTAGGGATACACGATTCGATTCCTGCTACTCACGAAGCGCCGAAAAGGTTCCCCAGAGGCAGGGATCAGGCTCCCTCTGGGGCGCTTTCGGTTGTTTCTTCAGCCGTTTCTTCCTCTTCTATCCCTTTCGGCGGGGTTACGGTAACCACGGTGGCGTCGGGGTCTTCCATCACCTGCACGCCCGGTGGCAGGTTCAAATCCCGCACATGGATGGAGTCATGGAAGTTAACCAGCCCGCTGATGTCCACTGTGATGGCTTCGGGCAGGTCGTTGGGCAGACAGCGCACGGTGAGCGATTCCAGCGGATGCACCAGCGTGCCGCCCGATTTGACTGCATCCGATTCGCCCACGAACACAAGCGGCACGGTCGCTTCGATCGGTTCGTCCATTGGCATCGCCCACAGGCTCACATGGCGGATGCGGGTGGTGATGGGTTCGCGGTCTACCTCGCGCAGGAGGGTGGTGAACTTTGTGCCGTTAAGTTCCACTTCGATCAGGTGGCTTGTGCCTGCGAGGTGAAGCACATGGGTCAATTCGCGTTCGCGGAACTGGGCGGGGTGCGACTCGCCGTTGGAAGTGAACACCACGCCGGGCACCCACCCCTGCCAGAGCAGGCGTCGTGCCTTTTTGCCCAGCAGCGTGCGCGGTTCGGCTTTAAGTGCATAGGATCTAGTCATGCGTCGTACACCTCCTTGTTTATAAAGTGTACCCGACGCATCAGCCTGCTTTGCGTGCCCGCTCGCGCCAGCGCGAAGAGAAGATGCGATATTTCGCGCGATATTTGGTGACCGTGCGCCGTGCAATCGGAATGCCCATCGCTTCCAGCTTGGCGGCGATTTCGGCGTCGGTGAGCATGACGCCGTTGCGCTCGTGTTCCTCGATGAGTTGTCGGATTAAAGCGGCGCCCCGATAGGCGTTATTGAAGAAGATATCCATCGGCACGACGGAGCGGTTCGGGAGCTGGAGCCACTTATTGCGCACGGCGCGCCCGATGGTGGAGCGGTGCAGCCCTGTCTCTTTTGCCAGTTCGGCGCGGGTCATCGGCTGAAGGAAGTGCACATCACTGGTGAAGAAGAAGGAGCTTTGCTTCTGAATCAGGGCATGCATGATTTTTTTGAGGGTCTGTTCGCGCTGCTGGAGCGCTTGGATAAAAACCTGAGCGCGTTTGAGGAAATGGCGCAGGTGGGTGTTTTCTTCGTCGGTGGCGTGGGTTTCACCCTGGCGCAACTCCAGAAAACGATAATAATAGGTGGGACTCAGCTTCAGGAAGTGGGGCTTGTAGCCGCGAATCTCCACATGGAACCCGTTTTGGGAGAGGGAGACCACGATATCGGGTTCGCGTGGGGATGGCTCTAAGGGTTTCTCTTCAAATTCGGCGAAGCCTGCGGCAGGATAGGGCACCAGCTCATTACGAATGAAGCTGAGAACGCGCTCCAGGGTGGGTTTATCGAGGTGGAGCCGTCGCATCAACTTTTCATGGCGGGCACGAATCAGATGCTCCCAGCCTTCCGTAACAACGCACCAAGCCAGCTCCAGAAGTCCCGGGTCTGGGTGGTTGCGCAAGGCTCTAATCTGGAGTTGAAGGCACTCCTGAAGGGAGCGCGCGCCCACGCCCGGCGGGTCGCACTGCTGGAGCTGTTGCAGCACCGCTTCCACCTCTTCGGGGGAGCAGTTGAAGCGCAGGGCGACCTCTTCCACCGAAGTCGTCAAATAACCCCGATGGTCCAGCGAGTCCACGAGAAATTCGGCAATCGGCTTCTGGTGGGGAGCGACGGTCAGCATCAGCTGTCCCCACACATGCTCTTTGAGGCTCATCGGGGGGGCGGCGACTTCTGACTCACAGTCTTCTTCCGTGTCGGCGTAGGCTGTCTCGATGCCGCTCTCTTCAGGCTCGTGGTGAGCGACGGTAAAGGAGAGCGTATAGCGTTCGAAAGGGGTCCCCTCTTCGGTGGGTTCCAGCGCGGGATTCTCCTCCAGTTCCTGCTGGACGAGGCGTTCCAGTTCTTCCACATTCAGCGTGAGCATCCTGGCGAGCAGTTTCAGCCCCGCACTGGCTTGCACTGCCGTTTTGACACTGGGCGCGACTCTGGCTTGCGTTCGCCCGAAGGGTTTACTCATTTTCAACCTCCGCTCGTGTTGAGACTCATGTTTTGCACGCGCTGGTTCCTTCCTGCTTTATGCGGCTTGCAAGTACGTATTCTGAGGCTCTTCATAGGCGCAGACGCGGTTGCGTCCGCTATGTTTAGCCTGATAGAGCGCCTGGTCTGTCTGTTCAATTAGTTCTTGCCGACTGTGAATGTTTTCAGTGAGGCTTGCCACGCCAAAGCTACCCGTAACGGGGCGCAATTCCCAGGAGACATGTTCAATCGCGGAGCGGAACCGCTCCGCGACGCGCGCGGCATCCTGCAGCTCCGTGTTGGGTAGCACAACCGCAAACTCCTCACCTCCGTAGCGTGCGACGAAATCGGTCTGGCGGGCGTTTTGTTTGAGTATCTCGGCGACTCGTTTGAGAACCTCGTCCCCCGCCTGATGCCCGAAGGTGTCGTTGTATTGCTTGAACTTGTCCACATCCATCAGAATCAGCGAGAGGGGAGCGCCGTATCGTTTCGCACGCTGGAACTCCTGCTCCAGAAAGTCCTGGAAGGCGCGGTGATTATGGAGTCCGGTCAGCCCATCGGTGATGGCGAGGCTCTGGAGTTTTTCGTTTATCGCCTTGAGTTGCTGTTCGTACTCCACGCGCTCGGTTACATCCACGACGGAGACCAGCCCTCCCACCACCTCGCCTGCTGGGTTGCGCAGGGGGAACGCGCCCCGCAGCACATAGTGGCGCCGCCCTTCAGCGTCGTAGTCTTCCGACTCGATCCCGTTCAAAGTGGAGCCAGCCAGCACCATGCGCATCAGCTCGCCCATGCGGAGCGCCGACTCGCCATGAAACACCTTCTCAAACATGGAGCGGAACAGCACCTCAGCTTTGGAGTAGCCGTAGAGTCGCTCGGCGGCGTGGTTCCATTCGTGGAGAACGCCCTCCACATCGAAGGTAAAGCAGGCGATGGGCAGATTCTCAAAGAGTTCTGAGAATCGGCGGTTAGCGTGTTCCACGAGACGCTGGGTGGCGAGCAAGCTTTCGTGCTGACTCTGCAGCTCCTCATACATTTCGCTAAGTTTCTGATTCTGCTCTTTC
This sequence comes from uncultured Fimbriimonadales bacterium, assembly GCA_964595265.1. Lineage (GTDB taxonomy): Bacteria > Armatimonadota > Fimbriimonadia > Fimbriimonadales > GBS-DC > LDYB01. Next base: position 19,533 of record CAZQPV010000002.1, on the reverse strand, counting down.
AGGCGGGTCTCGGCGCTTAGAATTCGTTTCGCACTGTGCAGGCATGCTTTCAGCTCGGCGATGTCGAGGGGTTTGGTGAGAAAGTCATCGGCGCCCGCCTCCAGCGCGGCGAGCTTGTCTTCTTTCTGGTCGCGCCCCGTCAGCAGCACAATGTAGGTGTAGGTGTCATGAGAGAACTCGCGAATCTTGCGGCAGAGTTCGATTCCGTCCATGTGGGGCATTTCCCAGTCGGTAACGACCAGCGGCGTGGGCTGTTCCTGAAACATCTGCCACGCCTGCGCGCCGTCGTGGGCAACGTGCACCGTGCATCCCAGCTGACGGAGCGCACGCTCCAGCACCTTCGCGGAGACCACGCTATCCTCGGCAATCAGCACCTGCATTGCGCCGACCCTCCATCGCATGGGGGGTTATTCCACATTTGGTGCCAGAATTGGAGAGGGTTCAGGCGATAGGAATGGTATGGAGGATTTTCTTCTGGAGAATCAGGAGTTCCGTGTCAGGATGGATGTTCAGCTGCTGGCGGGCGGAGCCGCCATTGACGGCGACTTCAAGGTAGCGGTTGCTGCCGAAGTAGGCGAGCGGTTCGCCCGATTGCACATCGCCGAAGGTTTGCACCAGCGGCAGCGTGCGTTCGCCCAATCGTACCTCCACCAGATGTTCTGGTTGGCGCCAGCGCAGGAAGACCTCCTCGCGCAGGTTGAAAATCACATTGCCGAAATGGTCGGTGTGGAGTGGGCGGGTGCGGATAGAGTCGGCAGTGAGAATCGGCTCGATCCCTTCCAGGCTCTGCAGGCTGGCGGGGTCTATCGGCGTGCCGAGCATGGCGAGGGGGAAGCCGTTGGCATAGTGGGCGCAGGCGGGGGCGAAAATATCGCGCCCGTGAAAGGTAGCGCTCACGGCAGGCAGGTGGCAACGGGGGTTATCCAGCACGACAGCCGCCTCAGGCGGGTCTTCCCGAAGCGCGAGGGTCAGCAAGCCGTTATCGGGCGCGAAGTAGGTGCATTTTCGCGCTTGAACCGCCACTGCGCGGCGCTCCGTGCCCACGCCCGGGTCCACAACCGCAATCACCAGCGTCCCTTCGGGCAGGTAGGGCACGGCGGTGCTCAATAGATAGGCGCCTGCCCGAATATCCTGCGGGGGAACCTCGTGCGTGAGGTCTAAAAATTCCACCGACTCGCCCATGCGCAACAGAACCGCCTTCACCTGCGCGACATAGGTGTCTTTGTGCCCGTAGTCGGTGAGTAATGCCACCAGACGGCTCATGGTTTCAATTCCTCAATCAGCGCCTGACAGCAGTCGATAAGGCGGATGGTGCCGATAAACTTGCCTTCGCCGAGGACGGGAAGGGTGTCCAGCCCGCTCTGGCGCATCAGGGCGACCGCCTCGGCGATGGAGGCATGTTCGCTCAGCACGGGCGGGTTGGTTTGCATCCACTGCGTGACGGGGGTTTGTGCAAGGGCGCGTGCAGAAGGCTTCTCGTCGGTTTCAGGGTAAAAAATCTGGAACACCCGCCGCTCGGTGATGATTCCCTGCACTGCGCCCGACTCGTCCAGCACGGGCAGCAGGGTCACCTGATAGAGATCGAGCTTGTCCACAGCGTCCTGCAGAACGGCGTCCGTTCGCAGGAAGGGGGCGTGGGTGTTCACGAACTCCTGCACGCGCATCATCGCATTGCGACGACTTCGCGGATAATCGCAAGGGTCAGGTCTACCCCGCGCACGAGGTCGTCAATCAGCACGAACTCTTCGTGGGTATGCACCTTCTGCATGGCGGTGCCCACGACGCAGCAGGGGAGGCCGCGTGCGTTATACACGCTGGCGTCGGAGCCGCCGCCGGTTTTGCGCATGGGCGCTTCCAGCCCGATTTTCTGGGCGGCGGCGCGCACCACTTTGACGGGCAGATCGTTTTCGCTAAGCTGGTAGCCTTCGTAGTGGCGTTCGTGATGGATTTCCACGCGCCCGCCGAACTTCTGGGCGGCGCGTTCGAACTCCGCTATCATATGGGCGACCTGGGCATCCAGTTTCGCGCGGCTCCAACTGCGCGCCTCCGCTTTGAGATACACTTCAGGGCATACAATATTGGTCATTTGCCCGCCCTGAATAATGCCGATGTTGGCGACGGTCTCCTCGTCGATGCGCCCGAGTCGCATGTGAGCAATCGCGTCGGCGGCAATCTGGATGGCGCTGATGCCCTTTTCGGGTTCCACGCCTGCATGCGCGGGTTTGCCAATCACGCGCACCTCCAGTTTATCGTGTGTGGGCGCTTCCACAATCACCGAGCCGACGGGTGGACCTGAGTCGTACACGAACCCGAAGTCGCTATCCACGAGGGAGAAATCGAGCGCCCGCGCCCCCAGCAGTCCCACCTCTTCACAGACGCTAATCAGAAGCTGAATCTGTCCGTGGGGCAGGTTGTTCTCCACCACGATACGGATGGCTTCCAGAATGGTGCTGAGTCCTGCCTTATCGTCGGCGCCGAGGATGCTGGTGCCGTCGGTGTGGATTTTGCCGTCCTGAATGATGATTTTGACATTCGGGTTCGGCTCGACGGTGTCCATGTGGGCGCTAAAGAAGATTTTGGGGGCGCCGTCGATATTGGCGGGCAGAGTGGCAACGATGTTGTTCGCGTTCCCGCCCACAGTCTGACTGGCGTTGTCCTCTTTCACCTCCAGTCCCAGCCCGCGCAGGAAGCCTTTGACATACTCCGCCACCTCGCGTTCGTGGCGTGGAGGCGAGTTAATCTGGCAGAGCGTGGTGAACAGCTCCACCAGTCGGTCGTTCTGGAGGGATATGGGCGCCATGTCAGTTGCTCACCGGGATGACGCTCACGCGGCGACGGTTGCGCGGTCCTTCGAACTTGACATAGCCGTCCACGAGGGCGAACAGGGTGTCGTCATTGCCGCGCCCGACATTGCGTCCGGGATGGAACTTGGTGCCGCGCTGGCGCACGATGATGTTGCCCGCACGCACGAACTCGCCGCCGTAAGCTTTCACGCCCAGAAACTTCGGATTGCTATCGCGTCCGTTTCGGGTACTGCCGACACCTTTTTTGCTTGCCATATCGGTTGCCTCCTCGTAGGGGGATATTATACCCAATTGCGCTCGCAAGGGTACACTGGGGAGGGTTCATGAGCGCCATAGGCGAGTTGGTGCGGGCAAGCGCTTTGCAGGGGGCGCTGCTGGGTGTGGCGCTGGGCGACGCGCTGGGGCTACCCTATGAGAAGCTCAATCCGCGTCGGGCATTGCGCCTTTATCCTGAACCCCTTCGCCCGCGCCTTGTGGGGCGCCGGGCGTGGGTTTCCGATGATGCCGAGATGGCGCTGATGACGGCGCGTGTGCTGGCGGCGTCGGGCGGCGAGCCGGGCTGTTTTGAAAACCTGCTGGCGCAGGAGCTGCGAATCTGGCTGGCGACGCTGCCTGCGGGTGTGGGGCTGGCGACCGCGCGTGCGTGCCTCAAGCTCTGGTTGGGCATGCCGCCTGCGCGGAGTGGGGTGTTCTCGGCGGGCAGCGCGCCCGCGATTCGGGGACTGGTGCTGGGAACTGCGCTCGCGGGGCAGCCGCAACGCTGGCAGGTGCTGTGCCAGAGCGCGACACGGATCACGCATACCGACGACAGGGCGCTTCACGGAACTCTGGTCGCCGCGGCGCTTGCAGAAAGGGCGACGCTGGGGCATCGTCAGCCCTTGCTTGGGGATGCGATTCTGCAGGCGTTGAGCCAGCTTCCTTCGCTGGAGGGTACGGCTCTGTTCCGCCTGATTCTGCAGGCTGTGGAGAGTGCGACACGGGGTGAACCCACCGAACAGTTTGTGCGCTCACAGGGCTGGAGTCGTGGGGTGTCGGGGTTTGTGTATCATACCGTGCCCGTTGCCCTGCATGCGTGGTTGATGCACCCTGCAAGCTTTGCAGAGGCGCTTCGGGCGGTGATTCGCTGTGGCGGCGATACCGACACAATCGGGGCGCTGCTGGGAGGCTGGATGGGGAGCCATCTCGGTGAGATCGCCTTCCCAGAGGAATGGCTTGCAGGGCTGAAAGACCCGATTTGTTCGCGGGAGCCGATTATCGCGCTCAGTGCCCGGGTCGTGTCTGCGATAGGCAAAGGAACGGCGGTTCCTGTGGCTCGCCCCTTTTACGGGCTACGGCTGGGGCGGAATTTAGTTTTTCTGCTGATTGTGCTAATGCATGGGTTTCGGCGTTTGCTGCCGCCGTATTAGGCTTACTTTATTCAATAGTGCTGGCATGTATGCCGAAGGTCAGGTATAATCCGTTTATGCTCACGCGCTTAATCGTGCGCCGTTTCAAAACCTTCGAGGAAGTAGATATAGAGCTTGGGCAGCGCGTGGTGCTTATCGGTCCGAACAATTCAGGCAAAAGCTCCGCTTTACAGGCGCTTTCGTTGTGGTATCTGGGAGTCAGGCGCTGGATAGAAAAAAAAGGGAAGGAGGTACGCTCTCAAAAACGCACGGGCGTCGCTATCAATCGCCGCGATATGGTCAACATCCCTGTTTCCAGTGTGCGAATGCTCTGGAAAGATCTCAGGGTTCAACAGGCGCGTCAGAAGGGCGCAAAAATGGTTTCCGAGCGTATCCCGATAGAGATTATTGCCTTTGGCGAGGGAGATTCTGGGGCATGGGAGTGTGGTCTGGAGTTTGGGTATGCAAATGCTGAGCAGCTATACTGTCGCCCACTCATGAGCGAAAGCGAGGTGTTCACTATCCCCGAATCGGCTGCTAAGCTTCAGGTTGCTTATCTGCCTCCGATGTCGGGGCTGATAGGTCAGGAGGTGCGCTTAGAGCCAGGCGCCATCAACGTGCGGATTGGTGAAGGGCGTACTGCTGAAGTGTTGCGCAATCTCTGCCATCAGGTATCGATCGAGAAGCCCGAGCAATGGAACCGCATCTGTGAGCGAATGCGAGAGCTGTTCGGCGTGGAGCTGGACGAACCGCAACACATTGTCGAAAGGGGCGAGATAGAGCTTTACTATCGTACCCGTAGTGGAACGCGCCTTGAATTCAGGCGAGCGGACGCGGGCAGCAGCAGACCCTTCTGGTACTTGCTTACCTTTCTGCACATCCGCAGTCGATTCTGCTCATAGATGAAGAGGACTACTACCTCGCGGAGCAGAAAGGGTGGGTGCTTTATCTGGAGGGGTCTACCGATCTAGCTATCTTGCGTGCGTTCGCACAACGCCTCGGACACCCCGCTGCGGCGCATCTGGAGCGTCCCTTCGCAAAGTATGTGGGCAACCAGCCACGAAAAGCCCAGGAGCATTTTCATGGGCTTCGTGAAGCGAAGCCAGATCTGGTGGGGATTGCCATCTTTGATCGTCTGGGGCGAGAGCTGCTGCAGGAGCCCTATTTGCAGATGTTTGAGTGGGGGCAGTGTGAGATCGAGAACTACCTTTGTACCCCTCAGACGCTCCTGAGTTATGCACGCGCTCTGGCGGAGCAAACCGGGAGGGGAGGATTGTTTGCGGAAGAGTGGGAGCAGACGATGGAGGACGCCCTCCGCGAGGTAAGTGAGGCTCTGCAGACCTTAGGAAAGCCCGATCCTTTCGGAGGCGACTTGAAAGTGAGCGAGGAATTTCTTCCAGGGGTGTTCAAACGCTTTTTCGAGAAACTGGGGTGTGAGAACTCCATGCGAAAAACTGATTACCATGTGCTGGCGAACCATGTGCCTGTGGACGAAATTGCGGAAGATGTGCGTGAAATGTTAGAGTGTATCCTTCGCACTGCGGAACGGGCGCGACCTGAAGGAGAAGAAGAGACTTAACCCAGCTTCGGGTCTGTAACGCGCTGTTCGCGAATGCGGGTCTTGGGTTTAGATTGGGCTTTCAGCTCTTCCAGCAGCGCGTCGTATTCCGCGCGGTCTACGGGGATGGAAACGGTCTTGCCACGCTTACTGGAAAGAATCAGGGCGTTAATCAGCTCCACGGTCCAGATGCCCTGTTCGCCGGGCGCGGCAATCGGCTCGTCATAAAGAATCGCGCGGGCGAAGTTCTGAATCAGCGCGGGCTGGTCGCCAATTTCGGGGGGCGGGGGCAGGTCTATAGTAAGTTTTTCGGCGGGGATGCTGTCCCACATGCCTTCCGCGCTGTAGGTGAACTCGCGGATGGGGTGCGCGAGTCGCCACGCTTCCAGCTGCCCGTTCTGCAGGCGAATCTTGCCGCGGTCGCCGCAGATTTCGATAAGGTTCTGCCCCGGCTCTTCGTTGGTGGTGGCGTACAGGTAGCCGTGTGCGCCGTGGGGGTACTCCAGAAAGGCGAACGCCTCGTCTTCGGTTTCAATCTCGTGCAACACGGTGCGCGTTTGACCGTACACGCGCTGAGGCATCCCGCCCAGCCAGAGGAGCAGGTCGATGTAATGGGGCGCCTGATTGATCAGCACGCCGCCGCCCTCGCCTGCCCATGTGGCGCGCCAGCCGCCCGAATCGTAGTACGCCTGCGTGCGGTACCAGCAGGTCAGTAGCATGGTGCGCCGCACTTCGCCGAGGAAGCCGTCTTCAATCAGCTGGCGCGCGAGGCGATTTTCGGGGCGCATGTGCTGCTGATACATAATCGCGAACTTCTTGCCCGACTGACGCCACGCCTCCAGCACGCTATCGGCTTCGGAGACCGCCACACAGAGTGGTTTCTCCACCAACACATGCAAGCCGTGCCGAAACGCTTCGACGGCTATCGGGGCGTGGAAGTAGTGGGGCGTGGCGATAAGCACCGCGTCGGCAACACCGCTTTGGAACAGCTCCGTTGCATCGGTGAAAAACGGCACGCCAAACTGCTCGGCAACCGCCTGCGCCCGCTCAGGGTGGCGGTCGCACACGGCAGTCAATAATGCTTCGGGCACGCGCTCGGTGATGAAGCGGCAGTGCCCCAACCCCATGCCGCCCGCACCCACCACCGCAAAGCGCACCTGCTTCATATAATCTGCACCTCTCGTGAGCCGCGTTGCACTTCGCCAATCAGCCACGCCTGCTCGCCTGCGGTTTGAAGCAGGCTCAACACCTCGCTCGCGCGCTCTCGCGCCACAATCAGCACATAGCCGATGCCCATGTTAAACACGCGAAACATCTCCGCCTCGGGCACATTCCCCAGCTCCTGAATCAGGCGGAAGATGGGCGGCACTTCCCAGCTGCGGCGGTCAATCACCACGCGCGCGTCGCTCGGCAGGGCGCGCGGGATGTTTTCATAGAACCCACCCCCTGTGATATGCGCCATCCCATGCACCACATCCGACTCCAGCAGCGGGAACACAGCGTTGAAGTAGGGGCGATGGGGCTGTAGCAGCGCCTCGCCCAGCGAAGTTTCCGTGTCAGGCAGGGGGTCATTAAGGCTCATGTTGGCGATATCGAACAGCACGCGCCGCGCCAGCGTGTAGCCGTTCGTGTGTAAGCCGTTCGACGCCAGCCCAATCACCGCATCGCCGGGCGTCACGCGCGACGGATGCGGAATCTGGCTATATTCGGCGATTCCCACGATACAACCCGCCACATCCACCTCACCCGGCATATAGACATCGGGCATCTCGGCGGTTTCGCCGCCCAGCAGCACAATCCCCTGCGCCTGACACAGCTCCGAAGCGCCCTCCACCACCTGCTGCAGCACTTCTGGCTCCAGCTTCGCCATCGCCAGATAGTCCAGAAAGAACAGCGGTCGCGCCGCCTGCACCAGCAGGTCGTTCACCCCGTGCGCCACCACATCGTGCCCCAGCACGCGATACTGCCCCATCATGCGCGCCACGCGCACTTTCGTGCCCACCCCATCGATGCTGGCGACCAGCACCGGCTGGCGATAGTTCTGGAGGTCCAACGACATCATGCCCCCGAATGACCCCATTTCCGACAGCACAGCGGGCGTGAAAGTGCGATGGACGCTCTCCTTGATGGACGCCAGCGCACGGTTCATCGCGTCGATATCGACGCCCGCATCCCGATATGTGAACTCTTCGGGCATGCGCTGGAGTATACCCGATTGGGG
>CAZQPV010000002.1:0-11465 GCA_964595265.1 uncultured Fimbriimonadales bacterium | reverse complement strand
CCGCATCCCGATATGTGAACTCTTCGGGCATGCGCTGGAGTATACCCGATTGGGGAATTATGTGGGGTATAATCCCCGTGATGAGCGCCACCGCAGACCGTGTCCGTGAAATTGTGGCAACCTTGCCTGAGCCACTCCAGCGTCAGGTGCTGGAGTATGCACGGCAGCTGAGCCAGAGCCTGAGCCTGCGGGGTATTCCGCTTGGCGAGCTGCAGAAAATGGCGGGACTACTCAGTGATGAAGAGGCGAATGCCATTTTGAACGCCATCGAATCGGCTTTTGAACAGGTAGACCCAAATGAGTGGTAAGTACCTGGTGGACACAAGTGTGCTTGTGGAAATCCTGAGGAACTCCGCAGCGATAACCCTTCCCGCTGAGAGCGAGTTAATAGTGTACGTAACCATGGTTGGGGAGCTATACTACGGTGCTTTGGGCGCCAACCGTCCTCATCAGCAGGTTCAGCAACTGATGCAGCTTCTTTCAGGCTACTCTATCTTGCACACCAGCGATGCTGTTGCAACCGCCTATGCGGAAGTGAAGTACGCCCTCAAGGTGCGAGGTACACCTATCCCAGAAAACGATGTATGGCTGGCTGCGTTTGCGAAAACTCATCGGCTGCCGCTACTGACACGAGATAAACACTTCACCCATGTTGTGGACCTGGGCATCGAGGTCGTTTTTGTGTCATAGCATCTATGGCGCAAAGGTAGCCGAAGAAGGACAACTTCAGAAAACCTGTGAGAAGGGTTTGGTGGTTTTTTGCTTTCAGGGCGGCAGGAATCCGCCTCCCGCCGCCCTGGATTTGAGATTTACGCGGCGTGGGTGTAGGTGGACTGCTGTGTCTGGCTCAGATCAAAGGCGCGCAACGCTTGCTGGAGGGTTTCGGCGAGGCGTTGTAGCCCGCCTGCCAGCGCCGCGATCTGCTCCATCTGCGCCGACACCTCCTGCGTCGCCGCGCTCATCTGCTGCGTCGCCGCCGAACTCTCCTCGCTGAGGCGTACCGTCTCATCCATCACACTCGCGACCTGATCCGCCTGCGACGCCATCTGCACCGCCACGCCCTCATATTGCTCCACCACCGCCGCGATACTGGCGATTGCCTGACTCAGCTGGGACTGGACTTCTTGCGTGGCGCGTTGCATCGCCCGCACCACTTCCTGCACGCTCTGTTGCATCGAGCCGATCAGCGCGCCGATTTCTTTGGCGGAGCTGGCGGAGCGTTCGGCGAGGTTGCGCACCTCTTCGGCGACGACGGCGAACCCGCGCCCGTGTTCGCCAGCGCGTGCGGCTTCGATGGCGGCGTTCAGCGCGAGCATATTGGTCTGAGAGGCGATGCTTTTGATGATTTCGACGATGTTGCCGATTTGCTGGAAGCGGTTGCCCATGTCGCTGACGCGGTGGGCGGTTTCGTCCATGAGGGTATTGAGTTGCTGGGTGACGGACTGAGCGTTTTGAACCGCCTGCGCTTGCTGCTGGGCGCCGTGGGCGATTTGTTGGGCGGAGTGCCTGATCTCGGCGACAGCCTGGGTGGCGCGGTGGACTTGCTGGAGCTGCTGTGTGGTGAGGCGAGCAACCTGTTCAATCGTGGTGGCGATGTCCTGGGCGGCTTGTCGGGTCTGATCCGTGGCGGACGCCATCTGCGTGGCGGTGTGGTGCAGCTCGTTGCTTACCTGCTGGCTGGTTGAGAGTACCTCCTTGACGCGCGCCTTGACCTGTCCCATGCAATCCGAAAGGTCATAGCGCGTGCTGGAGACCTGAAGCGTCTCGGTGTTGAACCCGAAAGAGCGAACCATGCTCGCCAAATACGAGTCGCACACGGCTTGCAGGTCGTAGCTGAACACCTTGCTGATGGCGTTGAACACCTTGAAGGCGAATTCATCTCTTTCTGGGAAGCTTTCACGAATCACGGCGCGCACAAGGTCGTAGTAAAGTGGGTAGCTGCCGAGGTACCATTTCTGGGGCAGGTCAATCTGGTCGTGGATCCGGCCTATTTTGAGACGCCGTTCAAAGTAGTCCACGCCGAAGTCGCCGCCCGTGGCAGCCTCGCGGAAAATCTGGCGGAAGTATTCTGCCTGGGTTTTCTCCAATCGGGCGCGGACTTGCTCCAGCGTGATGCCCTTTTGTTGGGCGTATTGCTGGAAGAAAGCACGGGTTTCAGAAAAGCTGAACTGATGGTCGTAGAAGGCTCTGGCGATTTTCGGGGCGTGTTCCTCTGCCCACGGCAGCAGCTCGCGCAGAATCTCGATGTCTTCGTGCGTGAGTCGGATGAACTGCTTGCGCAGATTCAGGTTCTCCTCGTTAATCCGATAAAGTTTGCACAATTCTCCCATAAGAATTCACCTCCTCGACTCAGGCGGCTGTGAACTGGCTGAGCGCATTAAGGTCAAAAATTTCGGGCAAGTTGAGCAGAATCAACACGCGGTCGCCCAGTTGTACCAGACCGCTGAGGAACTTCTGGGTGGCTTCCGAGGCGACGGGGGGCGGCGGCTGGATCTGGTCAACAGGCACATCCGCCACATCCGAAACCGAGTCGACTCGCAAGCCGAAGGTTTTGCCCTGCACCTGCACCACGACCACGACAGTGTTGTTTTCGTCTTGTTGGGGTTCAATCGCGAAGCGGGTGCGGGCGTCTAACACGGCGATAATGTTGCCCCTGAGGTTCATCACGCCCAGCACATAGGCAGGGGCGTTGGGCACGCGGGTAACGGGGGTAAACGAGCGTATCTCCTGCACCTGCAGGAGCGGGATGGCGTAGCTTTCGTTGCCAATCTGGAACACCAGATATTTCTCGGTGTTCGCGTCGACAACCGACCTGGTTTCAGGAGTGCTTGCCGTCTGCATTTTTCAACCTCCTTGCAAAATTATTGGCATCGCGGGGGACTTTCTTGAGAGGGAGCGGGTATCCTTATGGCGGAGGGATAGAGACGATGGCACAGCGTGTGTGGAATTTCTCGGCGGGACCTGGCATGTTGCCGCTGAGCGTGCTGGAGGAAGCCCAGCGCGACCTGCTGGCGCTGCCGGGTGTGGGCATGTCGGTGCTGGAAATCAGCCACCGTTCTAAGTGGTTTGACGCGATTATTGAGGAGGCAGAACAGAACCTGCGCGAGTTGCTGCGAATTCCACCGGATTATAAGGTGCTGTTTTTGCAGGGGGGCGCGAGTTTGCAATTTGCGATGGTGCCGCTGAACCTGCTTGCGGGCGGCTCGGCGGACTATATCATCACGGGTTCATGGGGCGAGAAAGCCTACAAAGAGGCGGTGAAGGTGGGCAAAGCGCGTGTTGCGTGGAACGGCAAAGCGGAAAACTACACCCGCGTTCCGCGCCCTGACGAGCTGGAGTTAGACCCCAGCGCTGCCTATGTGCATTTCACCTCCAACGAGACGATCCAGGGCGTGCAGTTCCCTGCGGAGCCGCCGGTGGGGGATCGCCCGCTGGTGTGCGACGCCTCGTCGGACTTTCTGTCGCGCCCCATCCCGATTGAGCGGTATGCCCTGATTTACGCGGGCGCCCAGAAAAACGCGGGTCCTGCAGGAGTCACGATTGTGATTATCCGCGAGGACATGCTGGCGCGCACGCCCGAAAATATGCCTGCGATGTTAGACTATCGCCTGCAGGCGGAGAACCGCTCGCTGTATAACACGCCGCCCGTGTTCGCTATCTACATCGTGATGCTGGTCACGCGCTGGCTGCGCGACACGATTGGCGGGCTGGAGCGCATGCATCAGATCAACCGCGAGAAGGCGAACTTGCTGTATGAGGTGATAGACCAGAGCGAGGGCTTCTATCGGGGACACGTGCATCCTGAATACCGCTCGCTGATGAATGTCACCTGGCGCTTGCCCTCGGAAGAGCTGGAGAAGGAGTTCCTCAAGGAGGCGGAGGCGAATCAGTTGTACGAGCTAAAGGGGCATCGTTCGGTCGGCGGCTGCCGCGCTTCTCTCTATAACGCCATGCCGCTGGAGGGCGTACGCGCCCTGCGCGAGTTTATGCTGGACTTTTGGCGACGGAAGGCGTGAGGGGCAAGCCGCCCCTCACACGCCTCACTGGGCAGCGGTGCAGGGTCCGTAGATAAACCCCTGCGGCATGCCGAGTCGGTGGCAGAACATTTTGGGGTCTACCGTGCCTGTGCATTGCCCAATACGCGGATACTTGTTGGCGCGGAACCATTTGCTGTGCCCGTCAAAGAAGAGAAACACCGCGCCGCCGTTATGGGCAATGTTCGGGCAATCGACCGCGTCGTTGCCGTTATACGCCCAAAAATAGCCGTCGTTGAGCGTGCGCCCCTCATCGATGAGCATGGCGAACTCGGCGGCACGGTCCACCTCTGCTTCGGGGATGTATCCCGCGATGGCGTTCATGGAGTAGCTGACCCCCTTCTCGCGCCCGCGCCCGTCCGAGGGACAGATATAGAGATCCTTGTTTTTCACATAGGCGAAAATAACACCCTTATCCACACCTCCCTGCAGGTGCCAAAAAGGGTTGATCTGGGAGTTTTCGGGGTCGCCCACATTAAGCACAATCGGCATGCAGTGGATCCACTGCGCCTGGGTGGTCGAAACGAATCCCGTCATCCAGCTGGGCCATGGGGGGTTATACCAGCGTCCAGGGCAGTGCCCTCCGTCGCCGGGACCGGGGTTCACGCCGTCGTAATCGGCGCGATACATCACGAACGCTGTGCCCAACTGGCGCAGGTTGCTGAGACACTGAGTTTGGCGCGCCTTCTCGCGTGCCTGCGCGAACACCGGGAACAGAATCGCCGCCAAGATGGCAATAATTGCAATCACGACCAGCAGTTCTATCAGTGTAAATGCGCTTTTCTCACGCATAACGGAGCCTCCATCCAGTTTATTATACACCAGCTCTGGGCGGAATTCCTGCTTTGGAAACACCGTCACCGACTGCGCCTCCGTAACAGGGTGTGGTATACTTAGGAGCGAGAGGTGAGTTAGATAATGCTTTGGCAAGCTTCGGAAGACCGATGGGCTATATGGCAAGAGAACCGCATCACCCTCTATCGGTGGGGTAGCACAACACCTGAGTGGGAGACAAGATGTTCAGGCGAGCCTGTAGGGCTCGCTCTTGCTGATTCGGGGATCTATGCGCTAACGCACAAGCAATTACTTTGGCTTCCACGCAACCGTTTTGAGCCGACCCTGGCTCTCAACCCTCCTAAGCATGCTACGGGCTTAATCCTATGGGAACACAAGCCGCGACGCCTGTTATTGTGGGATAACGAAGGACAACTCTTCACCTGTGACGCGGTGGGAACCTTTTCACGCCCCACGCGAATAGCTTCCTCCGCTATCGCGCTTGCGGTAGTGCGTGATTCGAAATCTCTGGTACTGGCAGACACGGGAGGCGCTCTTTTGTATGTAGACGAAAAGATGCAGGTAAAGCATCGCTGGCAAGCCCATACAGGCGGGATCACCTCGATGCAGCTCCACCCCCAAAAAACCGATATTTTACTAACCACTGGCTACGATGGACTCATTGTGTTGTGGAGCCTCAGAACAGGCAAATACACCTTGGCGACGGTAGGGCATAAAGGAACGCCCTTGAACGCGGTGTTTCTATCAAATCCCTCGTTTGTCCTAACCATAGGAGACGACGGCTTATGTCTGCTTTGGGATTTGGAACGTCCGAATGTGCCGACTGCTCATGTGGAGCTGCCTCGTGATGGGGATCCTCGCTTGCTCCAGAGAGATCGACAAGGGCGTGTGTGGTTAGTGACGGATAAAGCGGTTCATCGCTGGGATGAGGAGCGTCGCCGCTGGATTACGAGCGCCCTCAAATATGAAAAGGGTAATAACTGATGGGAAGGAAAGGCTGGGCTGTATGGCGAAAGGTTTCTACCGTAGTTTAGCCCATAACTCCGCGGCGGAATAGAGCAGAAAATTACGCCCCTTGCTGTTCATCGCGACGATAACGCCCGCAGGAAAGGCGCGACCCAGTGGCTGGGCGCAGGCGTCCAGCCCGTCGGTCTCATCGGCGCCAGTTTCCACGACGGCAATCGGCTCCTGCTGACGCCCGAAACGCGGGTAAAGATACCAGAGGCTGTTATCGGGCAGCTGTTCCACGCCGATGAGCCAGCCTGAACTCTCCTTTGGCGCATAGACGGCAATTCCCTCATGGTCGCCCCGAAAGTGCGTGGCGAAAGTGGCGATTTCCTGCGCCGCGTGGGGGTGGTTTGGGTCGGCGTAATATTTGCGGATTCCCACTGTTTCATCGGCGTAATACACATAGCCCAGCGGCGAATCGACGGCAATCGCTTCAATCTCCTCTTTGCTGCTGAAGCGTCCGAACGCCCGCACGAACTGCACGCCCACCCTGCCGCTGCGTCCCGCCACCAGCCGATACTGGTGCAGATAGCCCTCTGTGGGACCCGTCTTACGGGAGACTATCGCAAACACTTCGCGGCTGATGGGATGCGTATAGAGCGCGACGCCCATCGGCATCGCCGCCTCGCCCTCGGAACCCGCGAACACGCGCGCATTAGAAAAATCCGTGATGTCTTCCAGTCGCAGTCGGGAGGGGTCTATACGGAAGATGCGCAATCGGCTGGCGTAGCGCTCTGTAGCGACGGCGATATCGATTCGTTTGCCACCCAGAGGAAATCCGTAAGCGACATCGATATTGTTTGGCTGGTCAATCTTGCTTACAAGCTGCACCAGCCGCCCCTGCAGATTGTAGACGCCGATTGCACCCTGTGGGGCGCGTGCCTTGTTCGTGCCCAGAATCAGGCTCCGCTCAGCCTGGGTGGGATGCACCCAGATGGCAGGGTCATCGGCGTCGGTGGGCAAAGGCTGGGTTGCGATTCGCGGTCTTAATATAATCCGTTCGATTCTCGCCATAGTCTCTTTTCAAAGTGGGGGCAGAAGGTAATCCTGCCCCCTTTGCTGTCGAGGAGTCAGCACCCGTTTCCGAAGTTGAACAGCACAATCAGCAGGTCGGCGTCGTCCACGCAACCGTCGCAGTTTACATCACCTGCAACGGGCGGTTCTGTGGTGGGGTTGAGATTGCCCGGCGAGGCGAACAGTGTGCCGTCAGAGGGCGCTGGCGGATTGCCGTAGCGCACATAGCGCGTTGGGCTAACGCGCCATCCCTGCCCAGCCACATTGCCCACATCTGCAGCGAGCCAATCCTCGCCGCCGAACCAGAAGTAGGCGTCAGGTTCCCATACATTGCCGTTGCTTTCCGTGCGGTCGGCGACAGGCGACTCGCGCCCACCGAGCGCCGTTGCGTACACAAAGTCGGAACCGTCAGCCTCGTCACCGTCTTCCCAGCCGATGGCGTCCAGCGCCTCTGTCCAGAGGGGATTGTCTACTACGCCATCGTCGTTCTGGTCGATATCGTCGCCCACCTGTCCCGTGAAACCGCGCACCAGCGCGACGGTGTACGAATCGTTTTGCATTCCTGCTTCGGTGAAGCAATACGGTACGACGACAACCGTTGTCTCGCTGGCAGGTTCAGGCAACAGTACTTCGAAACCGTCTCGGAGGAGCAGTAGTCCGTTCGCTCCTGTTGCATAAGCGCTCAAGTTCACTGCCCAGTGAATGTTGCCAGGGTTATAGAAATACTCGCCGTCGATGCCGATGACCCAGAGGTCGTTCAGCGGGTAGTTCGGGACACAACTGCGCAGCTCTATAAACTCGCGCCCTGCGTCAGGCGAGCCAGGCGGATTCACACACACCTCAGAGAATCGCACCTGTGCCAGCGCGCCAACGCTCAGGCTTGCTCCTATCGCCAGAACCCAAAATCTTCTCATGAGCGTGTCTCCAGTAGCGAAAGCCTACCTGTGGCGGCGTTAAGGCTTGATTAAGCCGAGTTTAAAAAACCGTTAACTTAACAAAACCTTAAACAGCAGATTTGCATACTATGGGTATGGAGGTTCGGATGATGCGACGCGCTTTTACGCTGATTGAGCTGCTGGTGGTAATTGCCATCATCGCGATACTGGCGGCGATTTTGTTCCCTGTGTTTACCCAGGCGCGCGAAAAAGCGCGGCAGACCCAGTGCGCCAGCAACCTGCGCCAGCTGGGGATTGCCACTCAGATGTATTTAACAGACTACGACGAGCAGATGTTCGCGAAGGCGTCGCCTGGCACGCCCAACCGCTACTGGATGGAAGACTGGTGGATGTTCCTGCTCATCCCCTACACGCGCATGAAGCCCGAAGATATTCAGGAGTCGCGAGGCAACTTTTTCTGTTGTCCGAGCAATCCGATGGTGATGTCGCCGAATGTGGGACGCTCCCGCCCCCTGCCCGAATGGGGACTGCGCCTGACCGCGCGACGCACTTATGAGTTTCATATGAGCTATGCCATCTCGGAGCATGTGCTAGACTACCCTGCTTATGCGCAGTGGGAAAAGCCTACGGAGTCGTTTCTGCTGCTGGAAGTGCGCGAGCGCGATGCAACAGGACAGGGCACGACCGATACCGACATCGACTGCGGTCAGCCCAACGAGGTCTGGCACAAGCATAACGAGGGCATGAACATCCTCTGGCTGGACGGGCATGTGAAGTGGCGGAAGCCTTCGTTCCGAGGCGACCCGCGCCTGCGCGAAAACTGGACCTTCCCGCCCTATTGCCCCGGCGGCGACGACGAGCCGATAGGTCCCTGGGCGCCTTGGGGGTGGCGATAAAACAGTTAGCATGCAAAACCACAATCAAAGGAGAGCGTCAAGCCCAACCCCGATTCTTGTGAAGATTCCGCAGGGATCGGGGTACAATAACAGCATGCCAGAACCGTATGTCCGTGTGCTAGAAGCGCTCCTGAACGATATTGCGGCAGGAATCCCGATTGTGCTGGAGCACGCGGAGCGCTATCGGCTGGAATGGGAGGGCTACCGAATTCAGTTTGAGGGGGAAGATGACCTGCTCCACTGTGCTGTATCGCGGCTGGATGGGGCGCCAATTGCTCTGGAGGACGCCCATCGTCTGGTGGAGCCGTTTTTTGCGCCCGTGCCCCGCGGCATCGTCTGGTTCAAGCCCGCGGAGTATTCGGTGCATTATTATGTGGGGCACGACCACTTTCTGCAGGCGCACCGCAAGGTATAACATGGAGCATGGCACCCGATCCTGCCAGGCTCAAGGCGCGACTGGACGCAATCTGTGAGAAGTTTCGCGGCGTGATGGGCTATAGTCTGCTCCATAAACGCTATCAGCACCGCATTCATCGGCTCGGCGACGAGATTTTCCCCACTGCCAGCACCATCAAAGTGGCGGTGATGAGCAAAGCGTTTGAAGAGATTGACGCCGGGCGGCTGGGCTACACCCAGAAGCTGCCCATCACCCCCGACGATATCCGCGAGGGGTCGGGATTGCTCCAGTTTTTCAAGGAGAACCAGTCGGTGGAGGTGTGCATGCTAATCCACCTGATGATTACCGTCAGCGACAACACTGCCACCATCATGCTGGCGCGCAAACTGGGCACAGTGGAGGTGAACAAACACCTGCAGCGGCTCGGCTTGAAAGAGACACGCCTGCTTGCACTTCACCCGCCTGATGACGCCGAGCTCAAGGCGTATCGCGAGAAGTGGGGCATGGGGATGTGTACCCCTAACGAGAAGGTGGCTTTGCTGGATGCGATTCTAACAAACTGTGCGGGCACGCCCGCCGCCTGTGAACGCATGATTCGTATTATGGCGCACCAGTATTACGACGACCTGATTGGCGGTTCGGCGCCGCCGTGGGTGGTGTGCGCCACGAAATCGGGCGCGATTAACCGCTCGCGCTCGGATATTGGCATCGTGTTTGCGCCCTCTGGAACCTATATTCTGGCGGTTTACACCAAAGAGGCGGAAGACACGCGCTGGACGCCCGATAACGAGGGCGAGGTCGCCATCCGTGCGGTGGCGCACGAGGTGTGGAAGTTTTATCATCCGCGCGAGCGCTGGAGTCCCCCCAAGGGCGCGGAACGCTACACGCTGGGCTATTGAGGCAAGAGCGATGACGACGACTCATCCAACCTCGGAGACGGCAAATCGGCGCCTGAGCCGCCTGTTCTGGCTCATCACGATTTTTGGGGCGCTCGCGCTCTTTTTCGTGATGTATTTCCGAGTCGTGATTGTGGAAGGGCACTCGATGGAGCCGACCTATCAGCACGGTCAGCGCCTGCTGATGACCAGCGCGTACTGGCTGTTCGGCGAGATTGAGAAAGGCGATGTGGTGGTCATCCGTACTCCTGAGGGTGCGCTGCTGATTAAGCGCGTTGTCGCCCTTCCTGGGGAGGAAGTGCCCGAAGCCTACTGGGGTCCCACTACTGCCCAGCAGGGCACGCGAGTCCCGGAGGGGCACATCTATGTGGTGGGCGACAATCTGGAGCGCTCGGAGGACAGCCGCACACGAGGGTTCATTTCTCTGCGATGGGTGGAGGGCAAAATTGTGGGAGGTAAAGGAGACCTGCCGTGAGTTTGTGGCGTCAGTTAGAGGCGGTTTGGGCGGGACGACGCATGCGCTTTGAGCCAGCGGAGGGGCGTGCGCTCCCCAGCCAGCCACCTGCACGCTATGTGGTGGTGCTGATTTCCGACGGAGACGACCATTATCTGCTGGCGCAGATTCGAGCGCGCGGCTACTGTGCTCCAAGCGGACGGATTGAGCTGGAAGAGACCGCTGAGCAAGCCGCGCACCGCGAAGCCTACGAGGAAGCGGGCGCACGGCTGGAAAACCTGCATCTGCTGGGCTGGTACTGGCTGGAGCCATGTTCCGCAAGCGAGTCGGGATCCTGTCTGGCGCCTGTCTATTGGGCGCGGGCGGCGCGGCTGGAGCCGATTCCTGCAGTAGAGGAGTCGCTGGGCAGGCGCTGGGCGCGAATCGAGGAGATGCCCGCACTCTATTACGACTGGTCACCCCTGATTGAGGCGGTATTTCGGTATGCAGACGCCTATCGCCAGACGATTGCGAAACGGTAAATCGCCCTCGAAGCCGAAATCGGCGCCGTGGCTTGTGTGGGCAGTGGGTCTAATCGCAGGGGGCGTTGCGCTGGCGCCCTGGTGGGCAGGCAGCCTGTATGTGGGACCCCGCCCCGTTGCGCCTGAGGACGCGCTTATGGGGCTACTCTGGGCTGCCGAGTTTCCCCTGCTGGGCGGCGCGCTGGTGGGGCTGCTGCTGGTGGGGGGGCTGGTGGTATGCGCATGGAACATCTCGATGTGGCGCGTGCCCGTCATGCGCTTTCTGCTCCCCATGATGGGGCTGATTGTATGGATGGGGCTGTCGATGGCAATCGGTGGCTCAGGCTGGAATGGAGTGTTGCGGGTCTCCAACTGGATGCTGGCGCTGGCAGCAGTGGTAGCGATCCCGGCGGTGGTGCGGCGCAACATGGCGGCGTGGGTGATGGTAGGGGCGCTGACTGCTTCTGCGAGTTTACTGGGACTGCGGGCGTGTGTAGAATATCTGCAAAGCGCACTGGCGGGCATTCCGAACTGGCGCGTGTTCGGCTCGTTTTTCAATCCGAACATGCTGGCGG
>CAZQPV010000001.1:42190-52989 GCA_964595265.1 uncultured Fimbriimonadales bacterium | reverse complement strand
GTTACGACCTTCTCGGTCTCCAGTTTGATTTTATAGTTGCCCTCGGACGTGGGCTCAAGAATCTTTTTATGTTCTCCGTGTTCCACAATTGCATGCGCATCGTAGCCCCAGCCCGGGATGAGGTGGTGTTCGTACTTTTTGCTGTACTCAACATACTTATTGAACATGAAGATGCCCGCGAAGAAGAGCGTGAAGCCGAGGTAGAGAATCTGGCGTCCGTGTTTGTTTTGCATGGCGGCGCGCACAGCGCGTGCCATCGTGTAACTACTGGCGAGCAGCACCAGTGTGTTAATACCGCCCACCACCCAGTCCAGCTCCTTGTGGGCGAGGGTGAACTCGTGCAGGTACTTGAGTCGGTAGATTCCGTAAGCGGCAAAGATTGCGCCCAAAAATAGCACTTCCTGCACGATAAACGCCCACATGCCGATGAGGTAGGCGTTGTTCTGCTGCTCTAAGGTTTCAAACTGCTCGCCCAGGATCTCCTCGTGTGCTGCCGTGGCGAGCGAGGTTCCTCCATGCTCCAGCACTTCCGCCTCTTTGACACTCACGGTCGGTTAGCCTCCATTGAATAAGTTTATATTCCCCTCCCGCCTGAATAGGCGAGAGGGGAGAAGCTTAGCCGTCTTTGCCTCCGACGACCACAGGGCGCGGTTTGGGGATAATCCCCGTTGGCTCTTCGGGATGTCCGTAGTCGTAGGCAGGGCGGGTCACGATGGGCGTGCGTTCGAAGTTGTGGGGGTCGGGTGGCGTATCCACCAGTTCCCACTCCAGCCCGCGTGCGCCCCATGGGTTACGCTCGGTGACGATGCGCCCGTACTTGAGCGACCAGGTCAGGTAAATCGCTGGGAGCAGGTAGCCGATACCCAGCACCGAGGCACCTGCTGAAGAGAGCAGGTTCAACGCCGCCCACTCTTCAGGGTAGCTGTGATAGCGGCGGGGCATCCCCATATAGCCCAGGATGAACTGAGGGAAGAAGGTCAGGTTGAACCCCACGAACACGAGCAGCGCCGAGAGCTTCGCCCAGCTCTGGGGATACATCCGCCCCGTCATCTTGGGCCACCAGAAGTGGAGCGCTGCCAAATACGCCATAATCGCGCCGCCCACCATCACATAGTGGAAATGCGCCACGATGAAGTAGGTATCGGTCAGATGCACATTCGTCGCCATCGCAGCCAGGTACAGCCCGGTCAGTCCCCCAATCACGAACAAGCCCATAAAGCCCAGCGCGTAGATCATGGGCGCTTCCCAGTGAACGCGTCCCTTCCAGATGGTCGCCATCCAGTTGAAGGTCTTAATCGCCGAGGGAATCGCCACCAGGAAGGTCAGGAACGAGAAGAGAATGCTGGCGTAGATGGACTGACCCGTGCTGAACATGTGGTGTCCCCAGACGAGGAAGCCGATAATCGCAATCGCGAGGCTGGAGAACGCCACGAAGTGATACCCGAACACGCGCTTTTTGGAGAACGCCGAGATGACCTCGCTGATCACGCCCATGCCGGGCAGAATCATAATATAAACGGCTGGGTGCGAATAGAACCAGAACAGGTGCTGATACAGAATCGGGTCGCCGCCCAGATTGGGGTCAAAAATACCGATTCGGAGCGAGCGTTCAATTGCCACCAGCAGCAGGGTAATCGCCACCACTGGCGTGCCCAGCACCTGGATGAGGCTGGTCGCATACATTGCCCACACGAACAGGGGCAGGCGGAACCAGGTCATCCCAGGCGCGCGCATCTTGTGGATGGTTACAAGGAAGTTAATCCCGGTAAAAATGGAGCTAAACCCTGCCAGGAAGACACCCACAATCGCAAGGCTCACCTCGCCCTTCGCGAAGGAGCTGCTGTAGGGCGTGTAGAATGTCCAACCCGTGTCGATACCGCCCTTGACGAGCGCGATGGTCGCGAGCAGCGCCCCCACCATGAAGAAGTACCAGCTCAGTAGGTTCAGGCGAGGAAACGCCACATCGCGCGCGCCAATCATCATCGGCAGCACAAAATTCCCAAACACGGCGGGGATGGAGGGAATCAGGAAGAAGAAGATCATCAGCACGCCGTGAATGGTGAACATCTTGTTATACACATCGGAGGTGAGCAGGTCGCCCTTGGGGGTTGCCAGTTCCAGACGAATCATCGCTGCAGCCAAGCCCCCCAGGAAGAAGAAGAGGCTAATGCTCACCAGATATAGGATTCCGATACGCTTGTGGTCGTATGTGAACAACCACGAAGCGACGGTCGTCCTCCAGTTAAGATAGTTCACTCGCTGCTGTTCGCCATGAGCGACAGTCTGGGTTGCCATATTACTTTCCTCCTCCGGCTTGCGCCAGCGATTTGATATACGCAATCAGGGCGATAATCTCTTCCTCTTTGATTTGCCCCTGGTAGGGGGGCATCTGGTTTTGATAGCCCGCAACGATTTTCGCGCCGGGGTTCGAAATAGATTCTCGGATATAGGCGTCGTCTGCTTTGACGGTGCGCCCGTCATCCAATTTTACCTCATGCCCGTATACTCCGTTCAAATCGGGCGCCTTGACCGCCGAGTTCGGGTTCATGTGGCAGGTGTTGCAGGCAAGTTTGGCAAAGAGCTGCTTGCCCTGCTCCTCAAGCGACATCGGGGCTGCCGCGGCGCCAGTGCCGCCACTCTGGAGCCACTTTTCAAACTCGTCAGGCGGCAGCACACGCACTTTGCCAATCATCTCAGAGTGCTTCGTGCCGCAGTATTCGGTGCAGAAGAGGTGGTACTCGCCCGGCACCGTGGGTGTGAAATACATCGCATTATAGCGCCCGGGCACGGCGTCGCGCTTCACCCGGAACGCTGGAATGGAGAAGGCGTGGATGACATCCTGCGAGATAATCGTGGCTTTGATTAGCCGCCCAGCAGGCAGGGTCAGCTCGTTATTTTCGCGCACGCCGTTCGGGTGCTGGGAGTGCCACATCCACTGCTTACCAACCACAAAGACTTCATAGTAGCCGCCTTCGCGCGGGGCGTAGATGTCGCCATAGAGTTTTGCTGCCCATCCGAAGGTGGCTATCGCCAGTATCAGTGGGATGAGCGTCCACGACAGCTCCATGCGCAGGTCGCTGTCGGTGGCGTTGGAGCGGTCCACATTCTGGTTGCCAGCCCGATACTTGACGGCGAGATAGATGGTACCGAACAAGACTATCCCACCAAAGAAGAAGGAGAGCGTTGTGATGGTCCAGTAGAGCCATGAGATGCCCACAGCCTCCTGAGATGCGGTTGGCGGTACAAACGGAATGTTCCACATAGTTCCTCACTCCTGTTCGTTTTTGGTCGGCGTCGGGTTGGGTCGGCGCCGCTCCAGCAGCAACGCGCCGCCAATCAGAATCGCCAGCGAGAGCACCGTGATGATACCCGCGACTTGCACTACTCGCAGAATCACCAGTCCGTACTTGCCCGCGGAGGGGTCGTACTGGAAGCAGTACAGCACGGCGCTCAACACCGGGTTGCCAATCTTTCCTTCGGACGCTTCCGCTAAAGCGAACTTCAGGTCGCGTGCGGAAAATTCGATGCCGAGCAGGTAGCGCGCCAGTTTGCCCTGCGGAGTGAGAATCATAATCACCGCAGGGTGCGCGTATTGTTTCGTGCGCGGGTCATAGGTATACTGGAAGCCGACGGCGTTTGCCAGAGCCTTAATGTTTGGCTCGTCGCCCACCAGAAAGTGCCAGCCCTTCTCGCCACCTGACTTCTTGTAGGCAGCGAGGTAGTTCTGTTTCTTCTGGCGCGCCAGTTCTGGCGTCTCGGTGGGCGAGATACTCACGGTGATAACTTCAAATTCTTTGCCAATCGTGTAGTCCAGGGCGTTCAGCGAGCGTGTTAATTCGTTCAGCACGACGGTACAGAGCATTGGGCACTCGTAGTAAGCCAGCACCAGAATCACGGGGCGTTTGCCGAAATAGTCGCCCAGTCGCACGGTTTTCCCTGTCTCATCGCGGAAGGTCAGGTCTAAAGGTACCTGAGTGTTGAGGCGTTGCTCCACAGAGACCTGGCTCAGGATTTTTTTCTGCTCCTGTTGTTGAAATTGCCCAATCTCGCCGGGACGGCGATAGAGTTGGGCACTGGCGAGGCTGGTCAGCCCCATGGAGACCGTTATAATCCATGCCCATATTCGGTTGCGCATAAAGATCACCTCTTATTGAGGCAGCCCACGCTCCAGAATGAGCTGCTTGGCGCGTTCCACAGGGATTCGCGCGCGGGTCATGGTCTGGTCTTGCCAGCCATAGGTTGTTGTTTTGCGTATCTCCTCGTGATAGAAGTTCTCCCAGTCGCGCATTGGGAACCCCTGCACGCGCGGTTCTGGCGGGAGCTGGCGCTCTCGGGATTCTTTACGAACAGACGGCACTTGGGGTTCGGGCACATTCACAATCCAGGCGAACACGAAGTAGGAGATAACCACCGAGCCGATGATGGTGGCAAAGATGAGAATCAGGAACTGCGTCATCGCGCGCACCGAGAGGTCGCGCTGCTCATACGGCTCGCTCTCGATAAGCTTCAACTCTTCGGGGTCTACAGGCTTAAGAATGTCCATGAGCCACCTCCATCAGGCGTGCTTCATTCTGGGGCAGCAGGGCGCGCTGATTCAGGAAGCCCAGCATGAAGTAGAGCCACAACCCGCCGAAGCCCAGAAACGCCGTGATATCAAACAGCGAAATGGAGAGGGTCTCCGCAAAGAAGGGCTTAATCTGCCAGAAGATATCTACCGTGCGAATCGCCAGTATCAGAATCGCGCCTGCGAGCAGCTGGGGCGCTACCTTCTTGGTGCGTGGCGCAAGGAACAGGAAGAAGGGCACAAAGAAGTGGAAAATCACAATCAGGTACGCCAGGTACTGCCACCCGCCGTCGTTTCGGCGCAGGTAGAACTGGGTAAACTCATACAGGTTGCCCGAGTAGGTAATCAAGAGCTGAGAGAAGGAAACATATGACCAGAAGACGGTGAGAGTAAACATGAAGTTGCCCCAGTCGCGGCGGTAGGGCATGTAAGTGATTTTGCCTGCATAGGGGGGCAGGTCGCGCCACTGAAACACCATATAGACCGCCAGCGCCAGCGCCAGAAAACCTCCACCCGCGACCATAATCACCGCGTACATCGTGGAGAACCAGTGAGGCATCAGCGACTGGCCGAAGTCCACCATCGCCAGCGTGAAGATGAGCATAAACGCCACAATCATGCCCGACGCAGGTCCTGTGCGCTGGCGGGAGAGGACTTCGCCCTCAACCGGGTCTTTAGCCTGATCCTGCTTTAGCGAGCTTTTCCAGAGAAAGTTTGCCATCAGGAACCAGACCACGGCGTAGAACACAAAGCGTACGAGGAAAAATATCGGCGTGCCCGTATAGTCTGCAGGCCAGAAGAAGAAGGGTGATTTGGCTTGCAAGATGGGGTCTTCTGCCACATGTTCGGCGTGCATCCATTCGTAGACATGCTTCATGCCCAGCGCCAGCACTGGCACATAGAGGAGCATCACAATGGGGATGGTGCGCGCGCCCGATTCCCAGATTCGGATGAGCGGCAGCGTCCACTGTCCGCGTGTGGCGTGGGCAAGCAGGCTCATGCCGAGGCATCCCAACCCCAGCAGGAACCAGTAGAAGAAGCCGAAGTGATAGCCCTGAAAGGCGAGCCTGGCGTCACCGAACAGGCCGAACATGCCCGCAAGGCTTACCGCCAGTCCCAAAATCCCGACCACGAGCGCGAGGGAGCGCCCGCGTGCGATTCGTTCGCGTACCTGCTGCTCGTTATGGCTCATCGCGCTTCACTCCTTGTTGCAATCTGGCGCCCGGCGTTCGTATTGCTGGCGGATTCCAGAATTTTCATCATCTCTTCTTCGGGTAGCTCTTTGGGGTTGGCATTCTGGCTGAGTTGCAATACGCGCACATAGGCGGCGACCGCCCACCGCTCTTCGGGGGTCATGCGCTTGCCATAGCCGTACATGATGCCGAACCCGTTTGTTGCGACGCCGTAGAAGTAGCCGATGGGTTGTGAGACCAGTCGCTGATCCACCAGCGAAGGCACAGGGCGAGGCCACTGCCCACGCAGGGCAATCATGCCCTTGCCATCGCCAGCCCGCCCGTGGCAGGGCGAGCAATAGATGTTATATTTCTGCTCGCCGAGGTCCAGGAGCTCTTTGCTCAGTTTGACCTGCGGCGGCAGGGTCTTCAGCAGGTTGCCCTGCGCATCTTTCCCCGTCAGGAACGGGTCATTGGGGTCTTGCAGTCGCCCGTAAGGTATCGTGTTGGCGGGGATGGGGCGCGAACCCAGACCGTAAACTTTGCCGTCAAATCCCTGAACGGGTTCTTTCATGGCGTAGAATTCGCTGTTGTCCTGTGCTTCCACGCGCTGCTGCACCCACATGTCGGTGCGGCAGCCCGAAAGTCCCAGCGCCAGCACGCACGCGCTCAGTCCAATCCAGGCTCGATAGGTTCTCATGCTTCCACCTCGCTGATGCTGAGAGGGTTGAGCGACTGCAGAAACTCGTAGACGCGATTCCGATCGAAGTTCGGGTCTTTTGCTTCGATACACAGGAAGAAGCGGTCGGTGCTGGCGCGGGCGAACTGCGGCACATTGAATACGGGGTGATAAGGCGCGGGCAAACCGTTATACGCCAGCATGCCGATGAACGCGCCAAACGCCGCGCAGAGGACCATCCCCTCAAAGGTAATCGGGATGAAGTAGGGCCAGCTCAGGAAGTCGCGCCCGCCCACATTCAGGGGATAGTCGATGACGCTGGTATACGCCTGTAAGCCGAACAGCGCCGCCGCGCCGATCAAGCCGCAGATGAACACCGTCCATGGTACTTTCGCCTCTTCCACTCCCATCGCCTCGGTCAGCCCGTGAACCGGGAAGGGGGTGTAGCAGTCAAACTTCTTGTAGCCTGCGGCACGGGTGCGCTCGGCAGCCTCTATCAGTTGTTCTGGGGTTTCAAACTCCGCCATCATCCCATAAAGTTGCGGCGTTGTCTCCACATGCGCCATCAGGACTCACCTCCTTTGCCTGTGGGGGCAGGCGCAGGGGCGTGTTTCCCTGCGTGTCCGTTATGCCCCCCATGACCATGGTAGAGGCGATGCCAGATGTCTTTCAGCTCCGCAATCGCCAGCATTGGCACAAACCGTGCGAACAGGAACATCATCATCACGAAAAAGCCAAGCGTGCCCAGGTAGAGACTCCAGTCCCAGAAGGTGGGCGCGTATTGACCCCACGCCGAGGTCAGGAAGTCGCGATGCAGGCTGATGACCACAATCACGAACCGCTCGAACCACATTCCGATGTTCACGATGAGGGAAATGATAAACAGAATCAGCAGGTTGTGGCGAATCCTGGGGATCCAGAGCAACTGGGGCACAACGCCGTTGCAGAAGATGAGCGCCCAGTATATCATCCAGTAGGGTCCGAAGAAACGGTTCACCACGAGGAACTGCTCAAACTGGTTTGCGCTGTACCAGCCAAAGAACATCTCGCAGAGATAACCGTAGAAGACAATCCAGCCTGTGGCGAGCATGACCTTCGCCATCCAGTCGATGTGGTTCATCGTAATGTATTCACGCAAACCGGGGTAGAGAATACGGAACGGGATGACGAGGGTCAGCACCATCGCGAACCCGGAGAAGATAGCGCCTGCGACGAAGTAGGGCGGGAAGATGGTTACATGCCAGCCGGGCACAATGGAGATAGCAAAGTCTAACGATACGATGGAGTGAACCGAGAGGACCAGCGGTGTAGAGAGTCCTGCCAGCAGGAGGTAAGCCTGTTCGTAGCGGAGCCAGTGGACTGCCGAGCCGCGCCAGCCCCACGAAAGAATGCCGTGAATAAATTTCGCCAGTGTGCTTTTGGCGCGGTCGCGCATCGTGGCAAGGTCGGGGATAAGCCCCATATACCAGAACAGCACCGAGACTGTGAAGTAGGTGGAGACAGCGAACACATCCCACTCCAGCGGGCTGCGAAACTGGGGCCACATCGCCAGCCAGTTGGGCAGGGGGAAGAGCCAGTAAGCCACCCAGGGGCGTCCTGTGTGGAATAGGGGGAACAAACCGGCGCACATCACGGCGAAAATCGTCATCGCCTCAGCGAAGCGGTTGATGGACATACGCCACGCCTGGCGCAACAACAGCAGTATCGCCGAGATGAGCGTGCCAGCGTGTCCGATACCGATCCACCAGACGAAGTTGATAATGGCGAATCCCCAGGCGACGGGCTGGTTAATGCCCCAGATGCCTGTACCGATGACGACGAGCCACACCAGCGAGGTGATGAGCAACAGCGTGCCCACCGCGCCGATGCCGAACATCACCGTCCAGGCGGGCGGATGCGGATTCTCAGGGATCCGCGCAATCTGGTCGGTGATGCGCTCGTAGGTCTGCTGCCCCTCAAACAGGGGGAATTCCTGCACTTTAGGTTTAATGGCTTCCTGCATGGTTTGCCTCCGCGCCAGAAAGTTCAGGGTGCGGGTTGTCGATTTTCGCTAAGTAGGTGGTGCGAGGTCGGTAGTTCAGTTCGCCCAGGATGGCGAAGCTATGCGGCTGGTCGCGCAGCTGGCGCACCTTGCTGTTGGGGTCGTTCAGGTCGCCGAACACAATTGCTCCCGTAGGACACGCCTGCTGGCATGCGGGAATGACCTCGCCATCGCGAATGCGCCGGTTCTCGCGCTTGGCGTTAATACGTGCTTTGCTGATTCGCTGGACACAGTAGGTGCATTTCTCCATCACACCGCGTCCGCGCACCGTTACATCGGGGTTCTGCATCAGATGCAGCACAGGCGACTTCATGTAGCTGTAGCGGTAGTAGTTGAAGCGTCGCACTTTATACGGGCAGTTGTTGGAGCAATAGCGCGTGCCCACGCAGCGGTTATAGACCATCACATTCAGCCCTTCGTGGTCATGCACGGTCGCCGCGACGGGACACACCAGCTCGCAGCCCGCGTTCTCACAGTGCATACACGGCACGGGCGCCTGATAGACTTTCGGGTTCTCAGGCGAGCCTTTGAAGTAGCGGTCGATGCGGAGCCAAAGCATTTCGCGCCGGCGCACAACCTCTTCTTTGCCGACCACGGGGATGTTGTTTTCCGCCTGACATGCCGTAACACACGCACTGCAACCCGTGCAGAGGGTCGGGTCTATTACCATGCCCCAGGCGTAGCGGAAGTTGTCGGGGTTCTCGTACTTATCGTAGCGGTGGCGCTCAGGGTACATGGAGGGGTGAATATGTTCATAGCCTTTGCGGTGCGGCTTGTTTTTGAGCTCGGGGTCCTGACGGAACTCTTCGAGGGTGCCCGTAAGCAGGATGGGGCGATGCGCCGTGCTATCCATCTCGGGATTCTGCTGGCGTGTGTCGATGAGATGGTGCTCTTCGGTGCGGGCGACGGTGTAGGATTGGCGCGTGGGGATGACTTCCGCCCCGCGTGTAAACCAGAGGGTACTGGTGGTGCGCAGGGTGTAGGCGTTGAATCCTGCGCCAGAGCCTTTCGCGCCAGCCCGTGTGCGCCCGTAGCCCAGATGGAGCGTAATCGCGTCGTCTACATGCCCCGGAATCGGGTACGCCGCCACAATCAACGACTTGCCGTCCAGCCGAATTTCTATCAGGGGCACCTGGTCGCGCACGAAGGAAACATCCTCGTTCCACGCGAAGGTCGCCTTGCTCCACAGCCCCAGCTTTTTGAAGGTGTTGAGGCTCATAAAAGCAAGGTTATCCCAGCAGGTTCGGGTAACGGGCTTGGGCAGTTCCTGAAGCCATGCGTTGTTGGCGAAGCGCCCGTCGTAGATGGTGGGGTCTGGCGCGAAGCGGATTTCCAGCGTGTCGGTTGCCTGCACGGTGTCCAGGAGGCTGGGAACCTGCACCACGAGCGGGTTTTGTTTCAGCGCCACTGTCTTCACAGGGCGCGCCGTGCGGGGCATGACCCCATCGTGGACGCTCTGGCGCCAGAATCTGTCAAACTGAGCGCCGCTGAGGCCTGAGGCTTTCTGCCAGTAGGCTTGCACCAGCTCGTAGGTCTGCTTGCCTGCTTGCCCGTTGATGAGCGCCATCAGTTCCAGCGCCGTGCGCGTGTTGGCATAGAGGGGATAGATCAGGGGCTGCTGGATGGAGACCGTGCCATCGAACGCGCGCACATCGCCCCATGCCTCCAGCGGATGGGTCTCCGGGACATGCCATACGCAGAGCGCGGCGGTCTCATCCACATATGCCCCCAGATGGACGCTGAAGGGCACTTTGGGAATGAGCTCGGCGAAGTTGAGGTCTGCTGGAGCGTCGTAGGCAGGGTTGACGCCCAGCATAATCAGCACTTCCACCGCGCCGTTCTGGATTTCCTGCGCCAGCTGGCGGATGTCCTGGGTGTGGAGAGTGGGTTTCGCTTCAGGAGGTGCGATAAACACCACCGTGTTGCCGATATTGCCCAGCGCATGATTGATGGCGTGGGCAATTGCATGCACGGCGGGCGGTTGCGCTTCTCCCACTACCACCAGACTCCTGCCTGCATGCGCTTTCAACTCGCCCGCGACGACCTGCGCCCATTTCTGTTCTTCGGGTGTCAGTTCCCCCGCGACTTCTGCCTGCACAGGGGCATTCAGCAGGCGAGCAATTTCATACGTCAGCCGACCTATCTTGCTGGAGTGAATGGGCAGCCGCTCGTCGGCGGTCATGCCCGTAACCGTGAACATTGGCTCCGCCACAAAGAGGCGGTTCATGCGCTCCTGACCCTTGCGCACTTTGCGCCCCTGCATAAAGTCGTGCGCATAGCGCACTGCGCCCGGACCCGTGTAGAGGATGTCGCTATCCAGCGCAACCAGCACATCCACCTGAT
>CAZQPV010000001.1:39516-42090 GCA_964595265.1 uncultured Fimbriimonadales bacterium | reverse complement strand
CCCGGACCCGTGTAGAGGATGTCGCTATCCAGCGCAACCAGCACATCCACCTGATCCAGGCGATAGAGGGGATACAGCCATTCCCCGAAGGCGAGCCGTGTACCTTCGTAGACATTTTCCCAGCCGACCGCCTCGTATTGGTACCATTTTGCCTGCGGGTTGGCCTTCAGGAACTGCTGAATCTGGTCAGCAAGGGTGGGCGAGGTGATGGCACCTGTGAGGATACGCACCCCAGCGCCCTGCTTGGCGTTCTGAATGGCAATCTGCTGGAGCAGCTCCCCTGTGAAGGTACTCCAGCTGGCGATGCGCCCGAACTTGAGCAGGTTTTGTGAGCGATCAGGATCATAGAGGTCCAGCAGCATCGCCTGCGTGATGGCGCTGGTCGCGCCGAGGCTGGCGGGGTGGTTCGGGTTGCCCTCAATTTTAATAGGACGCCCCTCATAAGACTTTGCCAGCACGCCCGTCGCGAAGCCGCTGACCGCCAGCGCAGTGGCGAAATAGAGGGTTTCGCCGGGCAGATGTTCCGGCGGGGTTTTGGATTGCGAGATAATCGGTCCCTGCGGGCGATAACCGCATGCGGAAAGCCCTGCCAGCGCCATCGAGGCGCCCATCAGCTTGAGAAACTGGCGTCGGCTCACGAAGTCGCTGAGAGGCTGCGCATGGCGCGGAAACTCGCGCGCCAGTTGCTCCTCAAAATCGGGCGCCTCCATCAGCTCGTTCAAACTGCGCCAGAACTTCTCGCCTGTACTCTGTTCATGCGTTCGCTTTTCCATGCTGACTCCCTCACCGATGGCAGATGGAGCAGTCGCTCAGCTGCTCTTTGTGGATGTTGTAGTGCTTCACCAGCAGTCGCCCCAGCTCGATCTGGTTGCGGGGTATCGCGTTGGGATCGTAGGGGATGTTATACTTGTCTAACATCGCCTTCATTTCTTCAGGGTTGCGCGGGGTCTGATAATGCATATTGAAAACTTCCTCTTTAGGGCGGATGTGCTTTTCAGGGTTGCGGTGGCAGTCCAGACACCACCACATCGAAAACGGCTGCGACTTTGCGGTGAGGTGCATCTTTTCGATGCCTTGATGGCAGGTCGCGCAACTGATACCTTTGTTCACATGGGCACTGTGGTTGAAGTAGACAAATTCAGGCAGATTGTTGACTTTGTTCCAGACGAGAGGCTTATCGTTATTGTAGCTGTCGCGCACAGGTTGCAGGAGCGGACTGTTCGTCCAGATTTGGGAATGGCAGGTCATACACACTTCAGTGGCGGGTATGCCTGCGTGGGCGGACTGCGTTACGGACCAGTGGCAATAGCGGCAGTCGATTCCCAGCTCTTCATAGTGGTGCTTATGGCTGAACGGTACGGGCTGGTCAGGCGGCTCGCCAGCGTGGGTCATCCACGGGGAGCGCGTGATGCTGGAACCTGCCAGCACCAGTCCCACCAGCGCAAGCAGACCGCCGAAAATGGTCACTCGCGCTATCGTGTTATGATGACGCTTGAAGACCTGTGGCATGGTTTCGTCACCTCTATCTATAGCTTATTTTCGGCAGGCGGTGCAACCTTCCTGCAGGACGAGGATGGATAAAGCGTAAGAGCCTTATCGATCCTCGCCCAGATTGTGAACGCCATCACAATCTTAGCCAGACTAAACATCTTTTCCGCTGATGACCCGGTCTTACCGCCCGTATATCGTCGAATATATTACCCTATGGGAGGGGGTATTGTCAAGGGGTCAGGGGGGTTTGTGCCTTTTTTCACAGAGTTATCGGGAAGGATTGGGGTATTCTTATGCCCATGCGTGTGGTGTGCCTGACTCCTGAAGCGGAGCCGCGGTTGAAAAAGCGTGCGCTGTTTGCGGTATTTCTCACCATTTGCGTGAGTCTGATTGGGTTTGGAATCGTGATTCCCCTGCTGCCCGCCTACGCACAGCAGTTCAACGCTTCTGAGCTGGAGATAGGGTTATTATTTGCTTCCTTTTCGGTGGCGCAGTTGCTGGCGTCGCCCTTGCTGGGGGTGTGGTCGGATCGGTGGGGGCGGCGTCCCGTGCTGATTTTGAGTCTGCTGGGATCGGCGTTGAGTTTTGTGATTCTGGCGCTGGCGCCCAATTTGGGGTGGCTGTTTGTCTCGCGGCTGGTGGACGGCTTTACTGGGGGGAATATCACCACAGCGCGCGCCTACATTGCGGACATCAGTGAGCCGCATGAGCGTTCCCGGAACTTCGGGTTGATTGGCGCGGCATTTGGGCTGGGGTTCATACTGGGGCCCGCGCTGGGCGGCGTGCTGGCGCACTTCGGGCTGGCGGCGCCTGCGTGGTTCGCTGTGGAGCTGTCGCTGGCGTCGGCGTTTCTGGCATGGTACCAGCTTCCAGAAACGGTACATCGTACGCAGGCGGTGCAGGCTTCTCCGTGGCGCGAGTTGCCGCGCATGCTCCAGCGTACGCCCGTTGGAACCCTGCTGGTTCTCAACTTTCTGATGTGGCTGGGGTTCTCGGTCTACCAGACGAGTGTCCCACTGTTTCTTAATAAGCGCTTTGAGTTCACCCCTGCGCAGGTGGGGTATGTGTTGACCTTTGTGGGGA
>CAZQPV010000001.1:4631-39416 GCA_964595265.1 uncultured Fimbriimonadales bacterium | reverse complement strand
AAGCGCTTTGAGTTCACCCCTGCGCAGGTGGGGTATGTGTTGACCTTTGTGGGGATTGTGGCGGCGGGGTCGCAGGCGGTGCTGGTAGGGGGCGTGGTACGACGGCTGGGGGAGCGCTCGGCGTTTCTGCTGGGGATGGGGCTGAATGTTGCAGGTCTGGTGGGGGCTTCGTTGTCTCACTCGGTATGGCTGTTTTACGGGCTGGCGGGACTGGCAGCGGCGGGAGGCGCGCTCGCGCTTCCCACCTTCACCAGTATCCTGAGCCAGTCGGTGCAGAGCGACGAGCAGGGGCGTTTGCAGGGCGTGAGCGGCTCACTGGAGAGCCTTGCCCGAATTATTGGACCCGTCTGGGGCAATGGCTTATTGAAGTACGATACAACGCTCCCCTTCGCCTCTGCAGGATTACTGCTGCTGGGAGTTGCGCTCTGGATGGGGCGCGTGCCCGCGAAAAAGTAGGTTTGTGCGGTATAATTCTGAAACAATGCCTCAGATTCGCTCGATTGAAGACCTGATTCAGATTATTCGCCACATCCAGAGTGGCGCGAGGCGCTGTTGAGCGTGCTGCTGCCACAAGACCTGCTTGCACTGCCTCAGGAGTTCTGCGAATTTCGCGCCGAAGTGCGTGAGATGCTGATGGCGCACGAGCGGCGCATGCAGGCTCACGAAGAGCGCATGGCGGCTATTGAAGAGCAGATTGCCCGCCAGCGTGCCGACTTCGAGCGCGAAATGCAAGCGATGCGCCAGGAGTTTCAGGAGCAGATTCAAGCGATGCGCCGAGAGGTTGAACAGCGCCTGCAGGAGTTGCGTCGGGAGTTCCAGGAACAGATGCAGGCGATGCGGCTGGAGTTCGAGCAGCGCCATCAAGACTTGCGAAGCGAAATGGAGCAAATGCGCGCAGAGTTCACCGCGCGCTTTGAGCGAGTCGAAGCTGAAATCAAAGAGCTTCGGGATGATGTGGGTCAGCTCAGGGGGATTGTGCTGGAGTTGCAGTGGGGGCATCGAGCCAAGACGTATTTTGGACGGCTTCTACGCAAAGTGCGAGTCTATGCGCCTGGCGAAATCTGCGATGAGATTGAAGACGGAGCCGAGATCCCCGAACCTCAGCGTTCCCAACTGCTGGAGCTAGACTATATTATACGCGGATTGCGGCGCTCCGACAGGCGCGAAGTGTATCTGGCTGTGGAAGTGTCGTGGGGCATTGGCGTAACGGATGTCATCCGCGCCCGCGACCGGGCACAGATTCTGCGTGAGCAAGGTCTGCAAGCCTACCCGGTTGCGGTTGGCAGCTATATAACGCCCGAAGCGCAGGCTCTGGCGGAAGCGGAGGGCGTTTTGCTGATGACCGATTCGCGAATTGAGGGGGCGGAGTTGCTGGAGCGCGATTAATCCTGTTCTGGCTCCACCTGATGCGCCAGCAGTACGGCTTCGGCGACTTCCACCAGCGGCTTGCCTGTGCTTTCGGCGGTGCTGACCATGCGTCGGAACGCCTCCTCTTCGGAGAGACCGAGCTTTTGCGCCAGCACTCGTCGGGCGCGCCCGATAGTCTTTCGCGCCTTCATCTCACGCTCCAGATTCAGCATCTGCGTCTCTATCGCACGCATCTCCCGGTAGCGGCTGACCGCCACCTGGATGGCAGGGGCTAGGTCCGCTTCGCGAAAGGGTTTCACGAGGTAGCCCAGCACCCCTGCTTTGTCCGCTCCTTCGATCATCGCCTGCTCGCTGTAGGCGGTTAAGATCAGCACGGGGGCAATCCGCTCCTTTGCCAGGCGGCGGGAAAGTTCTATTCCGTCCATGCCGGGCATCATGATGTCCACGATAACGAGGTCGGGTTGCAGGGAACGCGCCAACGCGAGGGCGGTCTCTCCGTTATCGGCTTCGCCCACAACGGTGTGTTCCATCGATTCCAGCATGGCGCGCAGGTCCATCCGAATCACGGGTTCGTCGTCCACAATCAGCACGCGGTAGGTGTTCATGAGTGTTCTCCCTGTGTGAGGATTTCCACGCCGTAGGGTTCCAGCATGGGGCGCAGGCGTTCGGCGAGCGCGTGGACGCCCGGCATCTCGGTTTCGGCATGCCCACCTTCAAACAGTACCACATCGCGCGCCCACGCCTCCCATGTGTGATGGTGTCTGACTTCGCCGGCGAGCAGGGCGTCGGCGAGCGCAGCTTTCGCCTGAGCCAGATAGTCGCCCCCAGAGCCGCCCACCACCGCCAGCGTGCGAATTATCGCGTTCGGCTTGCCGTAAACGCGCACATAGGGATTGCCCAGCTTCTCGGCGAGGTAATCGCGCAGTTCGCTGGCGAGCATTGCGCGTGGCAGGCGCCCCACCCGCCCCAGCGGGTAGACCTGAGGTGTGTGGAGCGGGTAGACATCGTATGCCACTTCTTCATAGGGGTGAACGCGCTTCATTTCGGCAATCACCGTTTCCAGTCGGTCGGCGGGCACAAGTACCTCAAGGCGCATCTCTTCCGCATGCTCGCGCTGTCCGACCGCGCCCTGAAACGGGTTCGCGCCCTCCATCGGCTCGTAAGTGCCTGTGCCGGGGTGATAGAAGGCGCACCGACGGTACAACCCAATCACCCCTGCGCCCGCATCTGCCATCGCATCCAGCACAGCGTCCAGATAAGCAGTCGGCACGAACACCACCAGCTTGAATTGGGGCACAGAGGTGCCCTCGCCGAAGGGGCGCACCTCTTCCAATCCCACCGTTTGCGCCAGCGCGTCGTTAACGCCTCCTGGCGCGGTATCCCAGTTGGTATGCACAGCGATATGGGCAATCTGGTGGGCGCAAAGGGTCTGGACTGCCTGACCCACGGGGTCGTCAAAGCGAATCGTGCGCAGAGGGCGATAAATCAGGGGGTGGTGCGTAATCAGGAGCTGGCAGCCGCGATAGTGCGCCTGAACTACCGTCTTGGGGTCAGGGTCTAACGCCACCAGAATGCGCTCCACGCTCTGGTCGGGCGAGCCAATCTGGAGACCAATCGGGTCGTCGCGGAGCGCCCAGTGAGGCGGCGCAATCTGGTTCAGCGCTTTCAACACCTCGCGTACCGTGATGGGCATATTTCAATTGTACCCGCTGGGTATGGCAGGGCTGAAGCTAATCGGGTACAACATAGGCTGTGATCACGCTATCGAACGGCGAACGGCTAGAGTTCCTCACGGGGAGTGGGGCGCTGGGCTTTGACGGGCGCGGTTGGTGGTGGGAGTATCCCCTCCGGTGGCTCGGCATTCTGAACCCCCATGACTTCGCGATTGTGGTCAAAACGCTCACGCTGGCGCCCCGACGCGGAAACCTGCGCTGGTACGCACCCTGGCGCTGTGTACGCCTTATTTCAGGGGGAACGGTTAATGCTGTCGGGCTGACGAATCCGGGGGTGGACTGGTGGATTCGCACCTGTTATCCGCGTATGAAGCGGATGCGTCTGCAGATTGTGGTTTCGGTGTTTGCCGAGAACGCTGCCGAGGCGCAGGCGTTTGCAGAGAAACTCAAGCCTCTGGAAATTGCCGCGATGGAACTCAACGCCTCCTGTCCGAATGTGCCTCACGAGAGCGCAGTCGCCCATGTGCGCACGCTCGCCGAGGCGCTTGCGGAGTCGGGACACCCGCTAATTGTTAAAGTGGGCTATGACCAGCCTTACACGGAGATTGCACGCGCTGTGGAGGGCGTCGCGGAGGCGATTCACGCAATTAACGCTGTGCCGTGGCGGATGGTTTTCCCCGATAAACCGTCGCCGCTGGCGAAACTGGGGGGTGGAGGCGTTTCGGGCGAGCCGATTCGTCCGATGGCGCGCGAAGCCGTTCGCAAACTGCGCGAGGCAACCCATTTGCCTTTGATAGCGGGGGGCGGTATTTACACGCTTCGCGATTTAGAGGAGTTGTGGGCGCTGGGAGCGCGCGCGTTCAGCATCGGCACGCTGTTTTTACGCGCTCCCTGGATGCCGAACCGACTGGTGCGCCAGTGGCGTCAGCGCCATCCTACAGAATATAACGGCTCAAGTCCACATCCTGCACAATATCCGCCAGACGCGCCCGCACATATGCCGCATCGATGACCACATGCTCGCCCCTGCGCTCTGGCGCCTCAAAGGAGAGGTCTTCCATCAGGCGCTCCATCACGGTGTGCAAGCGCCGTGCGCCGATATTCTCGGTGCGGGTGTTGACCTCATGCGCAATCCGTGCAATCTCATCGATGGCATCGTCGGTGAACTCGATACTCACGCCTTCGGTCGCCATCAGGTGCTGATACTGCTTGATGAGCGCGTTTTCAGGCTCGGCGAGGATGCGCCGAAAATCTTCGGAGCCGAGCGGGTCCAGCTCCACACGGATGGGCAGGCGTCCCTGCAGCTCGGGAATCAGATCCGAGGGTTTGGACATATGGAACGCGCCTGCGGCAATGAACAGAATATGGTCGGTGCGCACGGGTCCGTACTTGGTCGCGACGGTGGAGCCTTCGATAATCGGCAGCAGGTCGCGCTGTACCCCTTCACGACTCACATCGGGACCAATCGTGCTGCGTGCGCCCGCGATTTTGTCTATCTCGTCCAGAAACACGATTCCCGTCTGCTCCACGCGCTGGATGGCTTCCCGAATGAGCGCGCCGCGGTCCAGCAGTTTTCGCGCCTCCTGCTGCGTGTAGATTTCTATCGCTTCTGCCACTGAGACCGTGCGCTCCGATTGGGAACGCGGTCCAAAGGGCGAGAACATTTCTATATCGATGCCCATTTCCTCGATGCCCTGAGGTGAGAAGATTTGCACGAAGGGGGAGGCGTTTTCTTCCACCTCGACGGTGAGGGTTTCGTCCATCAGCTCGCCGTTTTTGAGTTGTTTGATGATTTCGCGTTTGCGCTGACGTCGTTTCGCGGCGCGCTCTTTGGACTCGCGTGGCGATTCGTTTTCCTCTTCTTCAAAAATTTCCAGAAACGCCGCGAGAGGGGAAGGGGGCGGGGTGCGTCGGCGGCGTCGGGGCATCTCAATCTCCACGAGCTGGCTGGCGATTCGCTCAATGGCACGCTCGCGCGCTTTGGGGCGCACCTCTTCCATCTTCTCCTGTTCCACCATGCGCACGGCGACATTTGTAAGATCGCGAATCATCGAGTCCACATTGCGCCCCACATAGCCGACTTCGGTGAACTTGGTGGCTTCCACCTTGATAAAAGGGGCACGCACCAGCAGCGCCAATCGGCGTGCAATCTCGGTCTTACCCACCCCAGTGGGACCGATCATCAAAATGTTTTTGGGTAGCACCTCATCCCGAAGGTGTGGGGGCAGCAACTGGCGGCGATAGCGGTTGCGCAGAGCAATTGCAACGGCGCGTTTCGCACGGGTCTGACCTACGATATACTTATCTAGCTCCGCAACTATCTGGCGGGGCGTGAGCGATTCCATCGGTACGGGCGTTTTCACAGGGTTAAGTATACCTTTCAGCAGGGTATACTTGATACCCATGCCCGTTATTGAAGCGGAACACCTCAGCAAGACCTATATCTCGTACAAGCGCCCGCCCGGATTGTGGGGCGCGATTAAGAGTCTGTTTCATCGCGAGCGCCACGAGGTACAGGCGGTGCGCGACATTTCGTTCCGTATTGAAGAGGGCGAGCTGGTGGGCTTTCTGGGACCGAACGGGGCAGGCAAGACCACCACGCTGAAGATGCTTTCTGGAATCATTTTTCCCACCTCAGGCACAGCGCGGGTGCTGGGGTTTGTGCCCTGGGAGCGCCGTCCCGAAATGCAACGCCAGATTGCGCTGGTGATGGGGCAGAAGATGCAGCTCTGGTGGGATTTGCCCCCGTATGAGTCTTACATTCTGCTTAAGGCGCTTTATGAGATTCCTGATGAGGTGTTTGAGCGCCGGGTTTACGAGCTGGCGGAGATGCTGGAGATTCGGCATGTATTGCACACGCAGGTGCGGCGCCTCTCGCTGGGGGAGCGGATGAAGTGCGAACTGCTGGCAGCGTTGTTGCATCGCCCGCGCGTGCTGTTTCTGGACGAGCCGACCATCGGGCTGGATGTGGTCTCGCAGAAGCGCATCCGTGAGTTTCTCAGAGAGTATAACCAGCGCGAGCGCACCACGATTCTGCTCACCAGCCACTATATGCAGGATGTGCAGGAGCTGGCACAGCGGGTGTTGATTATCCATCACGGGCAGCTGATTTTTGACGACACGCTCCGTGCGCTGGTGGAGCGTTTCAGCCCCTCGCGTGCGCTCCATTTGCAGTTTGAGCGTCCCGTTTCGGCGGCGGATTTGGAGGGCTATGGTCGGATTGTGCGCATGGAGCCGCTTTCGGCAGTGCTGGAGGTGCCACGCGAGCAGGTGAGCCGGGTCGCCAGCGCGCTGTTGCAGGCGTTCCCCATTCACGACATCACGATTGAAGAGGTGGATATCGACGAGATTATTCGCGATATTTTTGCGGGCAAGCGCGAGCCGGTGCCCGGTTAGTAGCCAATCCGCACGGAGTCGGTCCACAGCACGCGCCGAATCGCCTCGCGAACTGCCTGCGCTACCTCTTCGGGGGTCTTATTGCGCAGCTGGGCGTCTTCGGGTGTGATGCGCACCAGTTCCTGCCCGCGAATCACGACTCCCTGCTTATCAGGAGCAAGCTGCACTTCGTAGAGTTGCAAGCCATCGTCCAGCAGGCGGTTTAGCTCCTTTGCGAGGCGTTGTGCTCGCTGCTGAGAGTCGTTCGCCGGGGTGAAAATCTCTATCTGGTCATAGACCACCCGGTATAGCCCTTCAGGTTTGTCCGCATCAACGGGAAGTGCCTTGACCTGTAGGGCAGGGCTGACCTCTCGCCTGCGGATAGGGATGCCCATTTCGGTGAGCGCCTGACGAATCTTTGCCACACGCTCGCGCGTAACGGGGTGCGTGCGAAAGATGCCCCAGTCAATCTGAGGGCGTTTGCGCTCTTCCGCTTCTAGCCGCTCCATAAACACCAGCAGTCCCACGGGGTTGTAGGGCGATTGGCGCAGGTACTCCAGAGCCGTAAGGTCGGCGTCGGTTTCAGCCTCCTGACTGAAGCTACTCAAGCGCGCAATCCGATAAAACTGGGTGCCCGTAATCACATTCGCCATATCTTGCGAAGGCAGACGCCCCAGAATACCCACCAGAATCGCTGGCAACAGGACGCGCTCTTGAATTTTGGCGTCCCGGCGCAACAGATGGATCACATGGCGGTGGTCGGCGTGGGCAATCTCGTGGGCAATCACGCCCGCCAGCTCGTCGTCGCTACTCACAAAGTCCAGCAAGCCCTTGTAGATAAAGATGAAGCCGCCCGGAACGGAGAAGGCGTTGACCTCTTTTTCGTCGATAATTCGGAAAGTATACTCAAACGGTGCGGGACCTTCCTCGCCCCAGAGCGCTTTCGTTTTGGTGCGTCGTGCAATCTCGGCGAGCGTTTGCCCGATTCGGTTCACGCGCTCTGCCAGCGCGGCGTCGTTGACGAACTTGACCTCTTTCTCGATTTCCGCGACAATCTGCTTACCGAGCTCGATTTCCTCTTTGTCTTTTGGGCTAAGCTCGGTGTGGGCAGGTTCCTGCGCACTGACGAACATTCCCATCAGGGAGAGCGCCAGCGTAGCGATCAATCCCCACCCATATCGCATTCGGTTCCGTAAACGCATAGTGAATGGCTCCCGTGTAATTATACGCTATTTGACGCTTTGTGGCTCCCGATGGGTTCCGTTTGAGGGATTAGAGGGAAGGAACGGGCAAAGGCGCCGTGCCTTCAAAGGCGGTCTGCGCAGGTCCCGTCATCCAGAGGGTGTCGCGGTCTTCCCAGTGAATAAGCAGGTCGCCGCCGGGCATATGCACGAGGGTCTGGGGTTCGAGCCGTTCGGTTAGCACGCCGATCACCACCACTGCGCATGCGCCTGTGCCGCAAGCGAGTGTCGCGCCTGCCCCGCGTTCCCATGTGCGCACTTCCACCTCGTTGCGGGTGCGTATTCGCGCCACCTGAAAGTTCGTGCGCTGGGGAAAGAGGGGATGCCACTCCACCTGCGGACCGATTTGCTCCAGCGGGAACTCGCTCAGAGGGCGCTCGGTGAACAAGACAGCGTGGGGTGTGCCGGTATTGACCGCGGAGATACAGAGCGTCTCGCCCGAGGGCAGGGTGAGCGGTTGTTCGATGATGGGTTGGTCAGGGGGCGCGCCTGCGGCGGGGATTTCGGCATGAGCGAGGCGCGGCGCGCCCATCGCGACCCGAATCTGGGTGGCATCCAGGCAGGCGCGAAACACCTCCCGAATGCCTGCCCCGGTTTCGATGCGCAACGCCTCTGCTTCGGGCGCATAGCGCATGAACAGAAAGTGCGCCAGACAGCGGATGCCGTTGCCGCACATCTCGGCTTCCGAGCCATCGGCGTTGAACAAGCGCATTCGGTAGTCAGCGACCTCTGAGGGAAGCGCCAGCAAGAGACCATCCGCGCCGATAGCATAACGCCGAGGGCACCACGCGCG
Source organism: uncultured Fimbriimonadales bacterium (assembly GCA_964595265.1). GTDB lineage: Bacteria > Armatimonadota > Fimbriimonadia > Fimbriimonadales > GBS-DC > LDYB01. Next base: position 30,966 of record CAZQPV010000001.1, on the reverse strand, counting down.
CGCCAGCATGCTCCAATCCAGCGCAGGCAGTGCCTCGCCTATGCCGTCCAGCAAAATGAAGTCGTTGCCGTTGCCGTGAACCTTAACAAAGGCGAGGCGATTCACTCCTCGAACTCACCTTCTTGCGAAGCACGGCTGGGTCCGTAGCCGGGTACCGGGCGCGAGGGCACAATCGAAGTGACCGCGTGCTTGTAGACCAGCTGAACTGGTTTGCCAGGGCTTTCCAGAAGGATGGTGAACGCATCGAAACCGCGCACCACGCCGCGCAACTGCAGCCCACCGCTCAGGTACACGGTTACGCCAATACCTTCCTTGCGCACCTGATTCAAAAACATATCCTGCAAATTAATCGACTTTGGCATCTTTCATAGCCCTCCCTGTTGTTCAATCAGACTCAAGATATGCTGGGCGGTCTTTTCTGCGCCCGCACTTGCGTCGAGCCAGTGGACACCGGGTTCTTTGCGGAACCAGGTCATCTGGCGCTTTGCGAACCGCCGCGTATCGCGTTTCCAGAGGCGAACCGCCTCCTCCAGCGAGAGGCGCCCCTCCAGATACTCGATCATCTGGCGGTAGCCCAGCCCTTTGAGAGCGGGCAGGTCTTTATTGTACCCTTTTTGCAAGAGGTTTTGCACCTCCTGTAGAAAGCCATGCGCCACCATCTGGTCGATTCGGGCGTCGATTCGGGCGTAGAGCTGCTGGCGTGGCATGGTCAGCCCCACCTTGAGGCTCGGCAGCTCCGACTCAGCCCGTCGTTGCCACTGGCTGATGGGCACGCCTGTCATCTCGAAGACCTCTAGCGCCCGCACAATTCGCACCGCGTCGTTGGGGTGGATGCGCGCCGCGGCGGTTGGGTCTACCTGCTTTAGACGCGCGTGCATCGCGTGTGTGCCGAGGGTTTTGCACTCCGCCATCAGGCGCTCCCGAATCTCAGGCGAGGTAAGGGGTGGTGCGAGACTGAAGCCGTGCAGCAACACGCGCAGGTACAGCCCCGTGCCGCCCACAATCAGCACACGCTTGCCTCGCGCCCAAATCGATTCCATCGCCTCCAGCGCGAGCTCCCGAAAGCGCGAGGCGGTGAACACTTCGTCAGGGTCTGCCACATCAATCAGGTGGAACCACACGCGCTGCCGTTCTTCGGGCGTGGGCTTGGCGGTGCCGATGTCCAACCCCCGATAGACCGCGCCCGAATCGGCGGAGATAATCTCGCCGTCCAGCGCCTCCGCCAGCAACATGCCTACCGCCGTCTTGCCCGTGGCAGTGGGTCCCAGTATCACCAGCGCCCGCTCGCTCAAGGTGAGGGGAATTGTACCCTTGGACGGAGAGGCGGCAAAATGAGGTATCCTCTTAGCAGGTGAGCGTGATGGGTTTACGCGGAGTGATACGCGGGCGCACAATAGAGCTGGAGCAGGAACCGCCTCTGCCCGATGGCACGCAGGTGGAGGTGGATTTGCATCCTGCTACCGACCCCCTTTTTGACCGACTCTGCGCCCTCTGGCAACTGAACCTCACCGAGCCGTTGCCCTCCCTTGAAGAGGCACGCCAGCAGGCTGCGCAGGCGCTTGCTCCCACAAAGGCGAGCCAGCTCATTCAGGCGATGCGCCAGGAGTAAACCTGATGGTCTATCTGGAATCGAGTGCGTGGGTCAAACGTTATGTCGCGGAGCCTGGTTCTGCAACGGTTCATGCGCTGCTAGAATATGTTGCCGCCCATTCAGCCTGTCGCATCGCTTGCGCGTGGCTGGGTCTGGCAGAAGTGGTGGCGGTACTGCATCGGCTTGCGAATAGGGGGGAGATGAGTCGGGCAGGGCTGGCGCGATTAGTACAGCAGCTGGCAATCGATCGGACACACATACAGCTGCAAAGTTTATCGGAGTCGGACTGGGCGGTGGTAGTCGATCTGGTGGTGCGTCACAGTCTGACGGCTGCGGATGCAGTGCATTTGCAGGCGGCGTTGGGCAGGCGACAAGAGTCAGGGGGCGAGCGGCTGGTGTTCGTGAGTGCGGACGATCGCTTGCTGCGGGCAGCAGGTCGGGAGGGGCTGGTGGCATTTGATGTGGAGGCTGGAGATTGGGAGCAGCTGCGTGCCTTGCTGGATCCAGAGGGATAACATTCAGCGCCTCCGCCAGCAGAATACCCACCGCCGTCTTGCCCGTGGCGGTGGGTCCCAGAATCACCAGCGCCCGCTCGCTCAAGGTGAGGGGAATTGTACCTTTGTATGGGGGTACAGCACAGGATATCGGTTTTGTGGGGCGATGAATTCCTTCAGATTTGTCTCTCAAACTAGCAGGAATTTTCGCGAGGGATGAGAATCCTTTTCAGTGGGAGGGCAGCGATGCTTATGGCGGTACTGGTTCAGACGCCGCAATTCGGGATGTTGGGGGGAGTGCCCTTGCGCTCTTCCACCGTGTTGCGGGGGGGGGTGAGCCCCGTGGGAGACAGTAACTACGACACCCTGCCCGCCTTACTCCCAGCGTCTCTCCAACACGCTGCCCAGCGTGCTATTGCCTCAACTAACCGCCTTCCACCACCTCCGCATTACGACGCGGACTACTGGCGTGAGGAGCGGATTGCTCTCGCCCATCTTGCAGTATGGCAAGCATTCCACGACTACCAGCCCGAGCGAGGCGTTCCTCTGGAGGCATTTGCTTACCAGCGTGCTGTGTGGGCAATCCTTGATGAGTGGAAACGCCTGAGACGACACTGGGCATGTGTGGCGGAGATGCCCGTAAACGAAGAGACAGGAGAAGAAGCGGAGTTTGAGGACCCGGGGGCACAAGAGGCGGTTGAAGAGGCAGTGCTTTGCGGCGCGGTGAGGGAAGCGCTTGAGAGGTTGCCGAATGTCCAGCGTCAAATCCTGGAATGGATCTATGGAGAGGGCTTGGGAGAGCGCGAAATTGCGCAGCGGCTGAGTATGAGTTGTGCTTGGGTGAACAAGCAACGCGCGTTGGCACTGGCGCGTCTGCGAGAGTTGTTGGGTGAGAGGTGACTCAGGGAGTACAAAAACGTGGCCGCTCTGGAAGAGGTGACTATTTTTAAGTGCGGAGGTGACAAAAAATGCTACGCACAGGACTGAGATTGGTGGTTATATTTGCGATGGCTTTCGTAGTAGCAAATGCAATGGCACAGGAAGGCGCAAGTGTAAGCTCCAGTCTTCCTGGGCAGATTCTTGTACCGCAGCCTATTTGCGAGGGAGAAAGATGGCTTTGCTCTCAGCGTAACATCTGCCCTGTTGCCTGCTCTCGAGAGTTGTTTCCAGCAGGCTTGAGAGATGGGTGCTCACAAGTTGGTGGACTCTGTTGCCTCTACAAGGTATTGATTTACAGATGTCAATGTGTGCAGGTGGCACCAGATGCGGGAATGCGGGAGAAAGCATAGTAGTCAAGATACTGGAGGGAACATGTTCAGGTACAACTTGTATCGTAAGACCATGAGAGCTTATCTACGATGTGCGCTGGGTATACTGGTCACTCTTTTCGGGGATGTGCTGGCAGTCGCTCAGGACAAGAGCCTGGCACTGCCGGAGTCCGTACCTATCGCCGTCCCGTGCGTTGTTGTGTCGGTTCCTGAGGAGCGAGAAGATGCCCTTACAGCTATTTCAGTTGCTGAGCAGGGGGACAGAGATGGATTGCTATCTCTAGCCGAAGTGAGGGGATGGCACATAGAGTCGGGCTCGCTTGCAGGGGAGGGCACGATAATCCTATTGCTACCAGGAGCGAAGCGCGTTGGAGAAGGGCGAGCACGTCTTGAGGCAGAGCTGCTGGAGATGCTCCTTCAGAGCAACGGCTCCCTTGACCTTTCCAAAAACGATGCAGCACGCTCCCTCGTCGCAGAGTGGGTGAATACGGTGCTTTACCCGAGTTCTCATTATAATGCGATCGCATGAGCGTATCTGAGTGGCGTTCTGGAGACACCTTTTGAGGATGCTCTCCAGCAGGGTCTCGTGCGCGTTGATTTAGCCGGTAAAGTATGGCTTACATACGACATCCCCGGAGTGGGGGGCAATCCCCAAAAAGTGGTAAGCGTAATACCCTACCCTCAAAGTTCGGAGCAACCTGCGAATCGGTCGCCTACAACGAAGTCTCGCCCATCCAGAGACAAATCGCGCCCAGAGGAGATAAGCTTCCTCTTCTCTTGCGGGGTTCCCAGTGAGCAGCGCGATGAGATTATGAAAGTCGTGTCAGAAATTTTCAAAAAGCTAACTCAGGAGGCTGAAAAAGCATATGCAAAGTGGCTTGCGCGAGCAATAGAGGAGTTAGGAAAACGATGGAATGGACCGAGACTCGGACAGTGGCTCGCGTACAACTCACTTCCACACGATGCTCAGGGGAAAGCCCTTGAGCTGCTCGCATCGATGAAGCATCTTTTTGAGACGATGGAGCAACCCTTCCCGCAGACAGGTCTTCCTGCTGGCGCACAGGTGATGTATGAAATGATACCCAATGCATATCTTACCTTCGAGTTGAACGGTTGGAAGGTGATAATGAACATAGAGATATGGGAAGGTCAACTTAGAACCCCGGGAGTTAGGAGTGTGGGCTTTGCCATAGACAAACTTCGCTGAGAGGCGCCTCTCCACTGTCCCGTGTTAGCAGGGTGGTTTATCATCCCACTCTGCATATGATTGTCGCTAACAGGTACAATTCCCCTCGATGCTCCAGAGCCTGTATGTGGAGAACCTGGCGATTATTGACAGGCTGGAGGTGGATTTCCAGCCCGGCTTGAATGTGTTAACGGGTGAGACGGGGGCGGGGAAGTCGATTCTGCTGGACGCGCTGGGGCTGGTGCTGGGCGACCGCGCTGACCCGACGCTAATCCGCGCAGGCGCCGACCGCCTCAAGGTCAGCGCCGTCTTCCTGCCGTCGCCTTCATTAGAACTCGCTGACCTGGGGATTGAGCTGGAGGACGGCGCGCTCTATCTTTATCGCGAGGTGCAGGCGGGGGGGCGCTCGCTGGCTCGGGTGAACGGGCAACCCGTGCCGCTGGGTACGCTCAAAGCGCTGGGTGAACGGCTCGTAGACCTGCACGGTCAGCACGAACACCAGTCGCTGCTCAAGCCCAGCCAGCATCTGGAGCTACTGGATCGCTGGCTGGGGGAGCCGGCGTTGCAACTGCGGGTGCGCGTGCGGGACGCCGTACAAAGGTTCCGAAGCCTGCAAAACGAGCTGCAAGAACTGATTGCCCGCGAACGCGAGCGCGAGCAAATGCTGGACTTGTATCGCTTTCAGGTGGAGGAGATTCGCGCCGCCGAGTTGACCCCCGACGAAGAGGAGCATCTGCTCACGGAAGAACGACGCCTGACGCACGCCGAGCGTCTGCTGTCGCTGGCGGGTGCCGCCTACGAGTGGCTGATGGGCGAGGGGAGCGCGTATGACCTCGCCGCCTCCGCCAGCCGCAACCTCACCGAAATCTGCCGGATTGACCCCAGTATGAGCGCCGCTCAAGAGCAGCTGGAGAGCGCGCTCGCCCTGCTGGAAGAAGTCGCCCACACTCTGCGCCAGTATACGGAAACGGTGGAATACGACCCCGAACGGCTGGAGCAGGTGATTGCAAGGCTGGAACTCATCAAGCGCCTCAAGCGCAAGTATGGCGACACGATTGAGGCAATTCTGGCATACGCCACCGAGGCGGAACAGAAACTGCAGGCGCTGGAGCATCAGTCTGAGCGGCGCGAGGTGGTTGAGCAGGAACTAACACAGGCGCAGGCGGAGGCAGAGCAGCTCTGTGCGCAACTTTCGGAACTGCGCCGTGCAGGGGCAGAACGCTTCGCTCAGGCTGTGCAGGGGCATCTGCGCGAGCTGGCGATGGAACGCGCCCTGTTCGAAGTCGCCATCACCCCCAAACCGATGGACTCTTCGGGGGTAGACGCAATAGAGTTTTTGTTTTCCGCCAATCCGGGCGAGCCGCCGCGCCCGCTCAACAAAATTGCCTCCGGGGGCGAGATGTCGCGCGTGATGCTCGCGCTCAAAGCCGTGCTGGCGGACGCCTCGCCCGTGCCGACGCTGGTGTTCGACGAGATTGATGCGGGCTTGGGCGGGCGCACAGCGTACTATGTCGGCGAGAAGCTGGCGCATCTGGCGGAGCATTTCCAGATTCTCTGCATCACGCACCTGCCGCAGATTGCCAGCCGCGCGGGCACGCACTTCCTAATTGAAAAGTTTGTGGAAGGCGAGCGCACCCGCGTCGCGATAACCCCGCTCGCAGGCGAGGCGCGCGTGGCGGAAATCGCCCGCATGCTCGCAGGGGAAGCCACCGAGACCGCCCTGCAACACGCCCGCGAACTTCTGCAAAAACAAGCCGAGGAGGTTCCGTTATGAAAATTGTGCGTGAAATGGAAGGCTATCCCCACGCCGAAGTCTATGCGTGCCTGACCGACATTCTCAAGTGCAAGTGGACGCTGGAGATACTGGACGCCATCTCAAGGGGGATTTGCCGCCCCGGTCAGCTGGAGCGCGCCCTGCCAGGGCTAACCCCCAAAGTGCTTCAGGAGCGCGTGCGCAAACTGGAGCGATACGGCATCCTCCAGCGAATTGCGTATCCTACGATCCCGCCGCATGTGGAGTATCGGTTTACCCCGCGCGGCGAGCGGCTGGCGGAATTGCTACACACCATCCGCCAGTTCGCCGAACAATGGGATAACGAGAACATAGGCTCAGGGACGAATCACCTCTAACCCATCCATATACGGGTGCAGGGCGTGGGGGATGACCACCGAGCCGTCTTCCTGCTGATAGTTTTCCAGAATTGCCGCCATCAGACGCGGGGTGGCGACGCCTGAGGCGTTCAGCGTATGCACGAACTCCGGGCGTGCGGTCGGTTCCCGACGGAAGCGGATGTTCGCCCGCCGCGCCTGAAAGTCCTCAAAGTTACTGCACGAAGACACCTCCAGCCACTGCTGCACACCGGGCGACCACACTTCTAAATCGTAGCATTTCGCCGCGGCGAAACCCAGATCGCCCGTGCAGAGCAACATAATCCGGTAGGGCAATTCCAGACGCTGAAGTACCGTCTCGGCATCCCGCAGCAGGCGCTCATGCTCTTCGTAGGAATTTTCGGGCAGGGTGAGCTTCACCAGCTCCACCTTGTTGAACTGATGCACGCGCAATAGCCCCCGTGTGAGCCTGCCCGCCGCGCCTGCCTCACGCCGAAAACAGGGCGAATATGCCACCAGATTCAACGGCAAGTCGGACGCGTTCAGAATCTCTTCGCGATACAGGTTGGTCACGGGCACTTCTGCAGTCGGGATGAGGTAGAGCGGGTCGTCGGCACAGCGGTACATCTCCTCCTCAAACTTGGGCAGCTGCCCTGTACCCACCATCACTTCAGGGCGTACCAGAAACGGGGGAAACACTTCCGTGTAGCCGTGTTCACGGATATGCAAATCCAGCATGAAGTTGATAAGGGCGCGTTCCAGCCGTGCGCCCACGCCTGTGTAGACCATAAAGCCGCTGCCGCTGATTTTGGCGCCGCGCTCAAAGTCTATCAACCCGAGATTTTCGGCAATCTCCCAGTGGGGTTTGGGTTCAAAGGAGAAGGGGTGCGGTTGCCCGCCACGACGGACCTCCACATTCTGGCTGGCGTCCGCGCCGACCGGGGTGCTGGCATGCGGGATGTTAGGGAACATCAACAGCATCTGTTCCCGCTGAGATTCCAGCTCGCGCTTCTGGGCTTCGAGCTGCTTGATTTGCTCGCTGAGCGCCCGCATCTGGGTCAGGAGCGGCTCCACATCTTCGCCTGCTTTTTTACGCTGGGGAATCTCTTTAGAGACGCGGTTCTGCTCGGCGGTGAGCTGTTCCACCTGCGTGGTCAGCTCGCGCCAGCGCGTGTCGACAGCGAGCCACTCATCCACCATCGAGGGGTCATAGCCCCGTTTCGCCAGCGACTCCTTAACGAACTCAGGCTCGTTGCGCAAACGACGGTAGTCCAGCATAGCCCAATTGTACCCGTCGCGCCAACGGGGCTGGAGAGAATGTTAAATCTGCCCCTTTTTGCCCCTGACCCCTTGACAAATGGGTCAGGGGCATGCCATAATATAGGCAGCCCCAAGATGTAGGGGATTTATGCGCTTAATCCCCAAACATCTGGGAACTCATTAGGGTGATACCATGCGATGCCCTTATTGTGGCAAGGATGAGGATCATGTGGTGGACTCGCGCCCTTCGCAGGAGGGTCGGGTCATTCGGCGGCGTCGGGAGTGCCTCGCGTGCGGGCGACGCTACACAACTTTTGAGCGCTACGAAGAGCGTCCGCTGATGGTCGTCAAGAAAGATGGGCGCCGCGAGCCGTTTGATCGGGAAAAAGTCCTGCGCGGCATGGTTATCGCCTGCAGGAAACGCCCCGTCAGTATGGAACGGCTGGAACAAGCCGTGGATGAGATCGAACACGAAATCCAGAACCGCATGGAGTCCGAAATCAGTAGCACCGAAATCGGACGCATGGTCATGGAAAAACTCCTCGCGATTGACCCCGTTGCCTATGTGCGCTTCGCATCGGTCTATGAGGAGTTCAACGACCCCCAGCAATTCAACCGTCTGGTGCAGATGCTGACCCGCATGCAAAAACGCGCGTCGGCATCGCGCCAATGAACTGCCTTTCTCAATATCCTTTCAGAGGAGGTTCCTGCAATGTTTAACCCTGAAGAAGGTCTGCTGGATATGGTGGAAACAACGAACGGCGCTGTCGTAGAGACCGCTGCCAAAGAAGAGGCGCAAAAGCCGACTACGAACGGCACAGCACGACGCTATGGTTATGTACCCCGCGAGAAGTTTGACCTGATTAATCGTGGCAAGGGATTGCGCTTCAAACGCTATTTCACACAGGCGGGCGTGGACCCGTTCGACCAGGTGGAATGGGAGAAGCGCACAGCGGTGATTACGGGCGAGCGCGGCGAGGTGGTGTTTGAGCAAAAGGATGTGGAGGTGCCGCGCTCCTGGTCGCAGCTGGCAACGAATGTAGTGGTCTCCAAATATTTCCGGGGTCAGGTGGGCACCCCGGAGCGCGAGACCAGCGTGCGTCAGGTGATTGGGCGCGTGGTGGACACCATTTCGCGCTGGGGGCGCGAGATGCGCTACTTCGCCAGCGAGGAAGACGCCGATGCCTTCCGCGATGAGCTGAAATATCTGCTGTTGCACCAGTATGCCGCCTTCAACAGTCCCGTCTGGTTCAATGTCGGGATTGAGCCGCGCCCGCAATGCTCGGCGTGTTTTATCGTCTCCGTAGAGGACACGATGGAGTCGATTCTGGAGCTTGCCAAAACCGAGGGGATGATTTTCAAGTACGGCTCTGGGTCTGGCTCGAACCTGTCGCGTATTCGCGGCTCGCAGGAGTATCTGTCGGGGGGCGGGCGTGCGTCGGGTCCCGTGTCGTTTATGCGCGGCTTTGACGCCTTCGCAGGGGTTATCAAGAGCGGCGGCAAAACCCGTCGCGCCGCCAAAATGGTGGTGCTGAATATTGACCACCCCGATATTGTGGACTTCATCGAGTGCAAAGCCAAAGAGGAGCAGAAAGCGTGGGCGCTGATTGAGGCGGGCTACGATCCAGGCTTCAATGTGCCCGGCGGCGCGTATGATTCGGTTTTCTTCCAGAATGCGAATCACAGCGTGCGCGTTACCGACGAGTTTATGCGGGCGGTAGAGGAGGATAAAGAGTGGTGTACGACTGCCCGTACCACAGGCGAGGTGCTGGGGCGCTACCGGGCGCGCGACCTGTTCCGCAAAATTGCGGAAGCGGCGTGGATTTGCGGCGACCCTGGCTTGCAGTTCCACGATACCACCAACCGCTGGCACACGGTCAAAAACAGCGGTCCGATTGAGGCGAGCAACCCGTGCTTCACTGGCGATAGCCTCGTTTACACCTCCAGAGGTCTAATCCCGTTTCGGGAGCTCATGCATCGGGTGAGTCGGGGCGAGTCGATACGGGTTTACACGCACAATCGTACAGCCCGCGAGCCGCACGAGGGCGTTCTGTTGAGTGAGCCGACCCAGTGGATGATTACGGGCGTGAATGAGGTATGGCGGTTGCGCTTCTCGAACGGGATTGAGGTGCGCTGTACGCCCAATCATCGGTTCTTCACCCTGAATCGTGGCATGGTGCGCGCCGATGAGTTGACTCCAGACGACGCGGTTCTGGTGGTGGACACTCCGTGCCTGCCAGTAGACGCTTCGTGGGAGCTGCCTGTGCCCGCCGACTGGAAGCAGTTGCGTGCGAAGGGTGAGCGCCACGCCCCGCTCAACTTGCCCTCCGAGTGGTCTGTGCCCTTCGCGGAGATGCTGGGACACCTCACGGGCGATGGCTGCTTCGTGCGCTCCAGCCCGATGGTCATCTGGACATACGGCGGCGCTGAAGAGCAGGAACAGTTGCTGCCTCGCCACCGTGCTGTGCTGGAGTCGCTGGGGTTGCGTCCGCATATCAGCCAGCAAGCCAACGGCACGGTTCAGCTGCGCGTCGTGCGAGCGGCGTTCAGCCGTTTCCTGCAAGCGCTGGGCGTGAAGCGAGCGAAAGCCGCTGAAAAATGCGTGCCGGAAGCAATCTTCCGTGCACCAGCGGAGATTGTGGCGGCTTACCTGCGTGGGCTGTTTACCGCCGATGGCTGCGTCCGTGACGATCAGAAAAAGGACACCCGCTATGTTGGGCTGGGGAGCAAGTCGCTCACTCTCCTGCAACAGGTACAGCAACTGCTGCTGATGTTCGGCATCCAGAGCCGGATCTACACGCAACCGCCCAAGCAAGCCAAGTTCCGCTACACACGCAAACGCGACGGTCAGCAGGTGACCTATTCCTCTCAGGGCAACAGCCACGACCTGCGCATCACAGGACCCTCGATTCGGCGCTTCTATGACTACATCGGTTTTGCGACCGCCAGTAAACAGCAAATTCTTGAGCGCTGGGTTCAGGAACATGAGTTCTACGCGGTGCGCATCGATGCGCATCTTGTGGAGCGCGAGTTCGACGGGTACGAACTGACCTACAACTTGACCGAGCCGGTTCATCATACCTACATCGTCAACGGACTTGTCGTTGCGAATTGCTCGGAATTTGTGTTTTTGAACGACACATCCTGCAACCTCGCGAGCCTGAACTTGATGAAGTTCCGCCTGCCTGATGGCAGCTTCGATGTGGAGGCATACCGGGCGGCGGTGCGCACGCTTATCACGGCGCAGGAGATTATCGTGGACAACTCAGCGTACCCGACCGAGCGGATTGCGGACAACAGCCACAACTTCCGCCCGCTGGGGCTGGGGTATGCGAATCTCGGCGCGTTGCTGATGTCGCTGGGCTTGCCCTATGATAGCGACGAGGGGCGCGCCTACGCCGCCGTGCTGACCGCGATTATGCACGGCGAGGCGTACCGGCAGTCTGCCATTATTGCGCGGGATTGCGGCGCGCCGTTTCCGGGCTTTGAGCTGAACCGTGAGCCGATGCTGGAAGTGATGCGCATGCACGCCGATGCGCTCAACCAGATTCGGGCGGATCTGGTGCCGTCGTCGCTGATGGGCGCCGCGCGCGCCATCTGGGAGGAAACCCTCAAGCTCGGCGAGAAGCACGGCTACCGGAATGCGCAGGTCACGGTACTAGCTCCCACCGGAACTATAGCCTTTATGATGGACTGCGACACCACAGGGATTGAACCCGATATCGCACTGGTGAAATACAAGACGCTGGTCGGCGGCGGGCTGCTGAAGATTGTGAACACCACGGTGCCTCTGGCGCTTCAGCAGTTGGGATACACCCCCGAACAGATCGAAGCCATCACCAAGTATATCGACGAGCATGACACCATTGAAGGCGCGCCGTACCTGAAAGAGGAGCATCTGCCTGTGTTCGACTGCGCCTTCCGCCCAGCAAAGGGGAAGCGAAGCCTCCCGCCGATGGCGCATGTGAAGATGATGGCGGCGGTGCAGCCGTTCCTGTCGGGCGCCATCTCCAAGACTGTGAACATGCCCAACGATGCCACGCCTGAGGATATCGAGCGAATCTACATGGAAGCGTGGAAGTTGGGGCTGAAGGCGATTGCCATCTATCGCGATGGAAGCAAGCGCACCCAGCCGCTCTCCACGAAAAAGCCCAGTGAGGGGCAGAAGTCGGCTCAGGCGACGGTGCAGATTGTGGAGCGCCCCGTGCGACGCCATCTGCCTGATGAGCGCAAGAGCATCACCCACAAGTTCAGCATCGCGGGGCATGAGGGCTACATCACCGTCGGCATGTACGAGGACGGCACGCCGGGCGAAATCTTCGTGACGATGGCGAAGGAAGGCTCCGTTATCTCCGGCTTGATGGACGCCTTCGCGACTGCCATCTCGATGGCGCTCCAGTATGGCGTGCCGCTGGAGAAGCTGGTGGAGAAGTTCTCCTACACGCGCTTCCAGCCCAGCGGCTTCACCAACAACCCCCAGATTCCTGTGGCGACCTCAATTGTGGACTATATCTTCCGCTGGCTGGCGCTGAAGTTCCTGAACCACCAGCCGCCCCAGGTTCAGCCGCTGGATGAGGCAACCCTGACCGCGCACGCCGCCGCCACGCAACCCGAAACCATCGGAGTGGAAGGCGCCAAAACGGAGCCAACGGTCTCTGCAACACCGCAGGGGGCGAAGACCACGGACTGGTCGAAAATCGTGAAACTGCAGCAGGATGCGCCCCCCTGCCCAAACTGTGGGATGATTATGGTGCGCTCTGGGGCATGCCATCAGTGCCTCAACTGCGGCACCTCCTTCGGATGCGGATAGTCGCCTCTTTCCATCCAGACCCTTGATAATTGGGGCAGGGGAGACTCCTTGCCCCCTTTTCTCGTTTCGGGTAGAATTGAAGCCATGCAAAGGCGAGCGGTTGTGGCGAGCGCCTCGGATCAGTGGGTGCAGTGTGCAAAGTGCAAAAAGATTCTCTTCAAGCCCGATTTTGAGCAGGCGATGCGGGTCTGCCCTGCGTGTGGGCATCATCACCGCCTCCGCGCTCGCGAACGGATTGCGTTCACCGTAGACCCCAGCAGCTTTGTGGAGACCGACGCCGATTTGCGTCCTGCCGACCCCCTCGGATTCCCGGAGTACGCCGACAAGCTGGCGAAGGGCGCCCAGGCGGCTGGCGAGAACGAGGCAATCATCACAGGGATTGCCACGATTGAAGGGCATCGCGTGGTGCTTGGCGTGATGGATTTCGCGTTTATGGGCGGAAGTATGGGGTCGGTTGTAGGCGAGAAGGTGGTGCGCTGCTTTGAGCGCGGGCTGGAGCAGAGCGTGCCTGTGATTCTGTTCTGTGCTTCGGGGGGCGCGCGGATGCAGGAGGGGCTAGTCTCGCTAATGCAGATGGCGAAAACGACAGCGGGCGTAGCGCGGTTCCAGCAGGCGCGTCAGCCCTATATCGCCGTGTTTACTGACCCCACGATGGCGGGGGTGCTGGCGAGCTTCGCCTCGCTCGCGGATGTGATTCTTGCCGAGCCGGGCGCGCTGGTGGGGTTCGCAGGGCAGCGTGTCGCAGCGCAGGCATCGGTGGGCAAGCCACCTGCCAACTTCCAGACCGCCGAGTTCCAGATGGAACACGGCATGATTGACCTGATTGTGCCCCGCAAGCAAATCCGCCCGACGCTTGCCTACCTGCTGGACATCTTCACGGGAGGGGAGTCAGCATGACAATTTTTGACTTCGAAAAGCCGATTAACGAGCTGGAGAGCGCGATTCAGGAGTTGCGCCAGCTGGTGGCGGAGAAGGGGATAGACCGCACGCGCGAGATTGCGGAGCTGGAAGCCCAGCGCGAGCGCCTGCTCCGGCAGATTTTCAGTCATCTGCGTCCGTGGGACAAAGTTTTGCTCGCACGGCACCCCAAACGCCCCTACGCGTTGGATTATATTCGCCTGATGTGCGAAAGTTTTCTGGAACTGCACGGCGACCGTCTGGGATTCGATGACCCCGCGATTGTGGCGGGCGTGGGTAAGCTGGGTTCATATCGGCTGGTGATTGTGGGGCAGCAGAAGGGGCGCGACCTTAAAGAGCGCCAGAAGCGCAACTTCGCTATGGCGAAACCGGAGGGCTATCGCAAGGCGATGCGCATGTTCCAGCTCGCCGAGAAGTTTCGCCTACCTGTGCTGACGCTGGTGGACACCCCCGCAGCGGATCCTGGCGTCGAGTCGGAATCACGAGGGATTAGCGAGGCGATTGCCCGCTCCATGCTCACGCTGTTTGAGCTGACCGTGCCCACCGTTTCGGTGATTTTAGGGGAAGGGGGCAGCGGCGGCGCGATTGCGCTGGCTGCCACGAACCGGGTACTGATGCTGGAGCATGCGATTTATTCCGTCATCCCGCCTGAAGGGTGCGCCGCGATTCTGTGGCGCGACCCGAACCGCGCGCCCGAAGCCGCGAACGCGCTCAAACTGACCGCCGAAGAGGCGCTCCGCTTGAAACTGATCGACCTGATTGTGCCAGAGCCGCTGGGCGCCGCACATCGCGACCCGCAGACCACCGCGCTGAGCGTGCGCTCCGCCGTATTGCAGCAATTAGACGAGTTGAGCCAGATGGAACCCGAAGCGCTTCGGGAACACCGCTATCAGCGGTTCCGTCAGATGGGCGTGTTTCAGACTGCGGCGCCGTAGAGGTTTATCGCTTCAAGCCGAGGCGGGTCAGCGCAAGGCGCATCAGGGTCGCTTCGTCGGCGGAGGGGTTCTCGTTGAGCAGATTCGTGAGCGTATTGAGCGCGTCCCGTCGCGAGTAGCCGAGCTGCACCAGCCCCTCGGCAAGCGCCTCAAGATCGATCTGGCTGGTTCGGGACGCCGCCTCCAGTCGCTCAATCTTGCGTTCAAAAGCGAACCCGGCGACCTTATCCGCCAGTTCCAGCGCCATCCGCTCGGCTAACTTTGCGCCGACCCCTGGCAGGCTTCGCAGGTAGCGCGTATCTTTCCGGGCAATGGCTCGCGCCAGCGCCTCTGGCTCCGCCGCGCTGAGCAGATTCATCGCCATCTTCGGTCCGACGCCACTCACCCGCAAAAGCAGGTCAAACAGCTTGCGTTGCGCCAGCTCGGTGAACCCAAACAGCATCAGTCCCTCTTCCTCGCTGAAAAGTGTGCGTACATGGAGCGTCAGCATCTCCCCCAGCGCTGGCAGTTGCGCCCGCACGCTCTGGGGAACCCGCACCTCATAACCCACCCCCTGCACATCCAGCAGGAGCGTATCGCCCTCCAGACCCACAAGATACCCTGTCAAGCGCCCAATCATCGCGGTAATTGTACCGCCTCATAGGGTATCCTTTTAGACGGAGGAGTCTATGCATCGGTTTGCCTTTGTCATTCATCCGATTGATGTGAAGCGGGATGCGGCGCGCAAGTACCCGATTGCACGGTATCTGCCTGAGTCGTGGGTGGAGTCGCTGCTGAAGCGCAAAGAGCCGATGGTGGTCTCCAGAATCACGGGGGTGCGCTCGCTGACAGGGGCGGAGACCGAGGGCTGGTTCATTGGCTGTCCGCTCTCACCGCGGATGATGCTCTCGTTGCCGCTGGATTTTGTGTATCAGAAGATTATCCGCTGTGGGCAGATTGCACAGGAGCTGGGGGCGGAGATAATTGGTCTTGGCGCGTTCACCTCGGTGGTGGGGGATGGCGGCATTACGATTGCGAAGAATCTGGACATTGCCGTTACGACGGGCAACAGCTACACGGTAGCGACAGCGATTGAAGCCGCCGTAGAGGGCGCACGGCGCATGGGCATCGGTATCGAAAACGCCACTGTGGCAGTGGTGGGCGCGACAGGTTCCATCGGGCGCACCTGTGCGGAGGCACTGGCGCCCGTGGCGGAGCGCATTTTGCTGCTGGGGCGCGATGTAAGCCGACTGGAGCCAATTGCGGCGCAACTGCGTGAGCGTGCGCGCGGCAGCGTGGGCGTCTCCACCGACATCAGCCGCGATTTGCCCACCGCCGATGTCGTGATTACCGTCACCAGCGCCGTGGACGCCGTGATTTATCCGAAAGACCTCAAAGTGGGCGCGGTGGTGGTGGATGTGGCGCGTCCGCGCGATGTGTCGGTGCGCGTCGCCCGCGAACGCGACGATGTGCTGGTGATTGAGGGCGGACTGGTCGCGGTGCCGGGTGAAGTCGATTTCGGCTTTGATTTTGGGTTCCCACCCCGAACCGCTTACGCCTGCATGTCCGAAACGATGATGCTGGCGCTGGAAGGGCGCATTGAAAACTTTACCCTGGGCAAAGAGGTCTCTCTTGAGCAGGTGGAGCAGACTCAGCAGATGGCGCGTAGACACGGCTTCCGACTGGCGGGGTTCCGCAGCTTTGAGCGAGCCATCACGGAGGCAGAGATTGAGCAAATCCGCCAGCGCGCTGAGTCGCGTCGCAAAGCCGCGCAGGCTCCCGTGCAAGCATAAAAAAATGGTAGCCCCAGGGGGATTCGAACCCCCGTCCTCCTGGCTGAGAACCAGGCGTCCTAGACCACTAGACCATGGGGCCACCTGACGCCTCTTATTATACCCCATCCGATTCGGCTGTGTCAAGGGGTTGAGGTCTATTCCCACGCTGACCATGTTCAGAACAGTAGAGAATCAGCCGTGCGCGGCGATTGCGCGTGAAATAGTTCCATGCCCACTGAATCAGCACCAGCAGTTTGTTCTCGAAGCCAACGAGGTAGAGGAGATGCACAAAGAGCCACGCCAGCCAGGCGATGAAGCCCTTGAGTTTCATGCGCCCAATTTGGGCTACAGCGGCTTTGCGCCCAATGACCGCCATATCGCCTTTGTTGCGGTAGCGGAACGGCGGTGTGGGGCGCCCTTGAAGGCGATTGCGTATCACTCGCGCCACATAGGCGCCCTGCTGAATCGCGACGGGTGCGACTCCCGGCAGCGGCGCATTTCCCTGATGGGCATAATGTGCCATATCGCCGATGACAAACAGGTTCGGATACCCTGGCACCGAAAGGTCGGGGTTGACAATCAGGCGTCCGCCCTTATCGGTCGGGAGCGAAACCCGCTCGGCAAGTCGTTCGGCTAATGGCACAGAGCGCACCCCCGCTGCCCATAGCACCGTGCGCGTGTTCCAGTGAACGGTCTCGCCCCGATATTGATAAACAACCTGGTGAGCGTCCACCTGAGTCACCATCGCCCCGGTATACACTTCAACGCCCAATCGACGAAGCGCCTTGAGAGCATATTCGCTTAGCTCTGGGGGATAGGTAGGTAAGATGCGGGAACCTCCTTCCAGCAGCACAAGGCGTGCCGACGCGGAATCAAAGTTTCGGTACTCGCCGCGCACCGTAACGCGCACCAGTTCTGCCAGGGCGCCTGCCAGTTCGACGCCCGTCGGACCACCGCCTACAATTACGAAGGTCAACCACGCCTGCTTACGCTCTGCATCGGTTTCACGCTCGGCATGCTCCAGAGCGAGCAGAACACGCCGCCGAATCTCCTGGGCATCTTCTACGGTTTTTAGCCCAGGGGCGTAGGCGCTCCACTCGTGATGACCGAAATGGTGATACATGGAGCCTGCTGCCAGCACGAGAAAATCATAGGGCACCGTATCTCCTTCTCGGAGAAAGACGGTTTGCGTTTGCGGGTCAATATCGACCACTTCGGCGTTCCACACGCGCGTGTTAGGCTGCCGTTTCAGGAGGGCGCGGATGGGCGCGGCAATTTCGGCGGGTCCCAATCCTCCCGTAGCAACCTGGTAGAGCAGGGGCTGAAAGAGGTGAAAGTTTCGCTTGTCTATCAGGGTAACCTCAACAGGCGCGTTTCGAAGCGCCTTGGCGGCTTGTAGCCCACCGAAACCGCCCCCTACAATCACTACATGCGGCTTACCAGAAGAGGCGCTGGCATGGGAAGCCTTGCTTATGCTCACACTTTGAGGATACCCGAAAAGGACGCCTCCTGGCGAGGGATTGTCTTCTCGCCAGGAGGTGGAGAGATGGGGAAAGCTAGGTTCCTTCCTGCCACGAGTTGAGGTATTTCTCCTGTTCGGGGGTGAGGTTGTCGATCGCGACGCCGAGCGCCTGCAGTTTGAGACGCGCGACCTGCGCGTCGATCTCGGCAGGCACGGGGAAAACCCCCTTCGGCAGCGTGCTATGATTTTTGACCAGATACTCCACGCTGAGCGCCTGATTGGCGAAGCTCATGTCCATCACCGCCGCGGGGTGTCCCTCGGCAGCCGCGAGATTGATCAGGCGCCCCTCGCCAAGCAGGAAGATGCGCCGCCCATCATGCAGTTGATACTCTTCCACGAAGGGGCGGATGGTGCGCTTGCCAACAGAGAGCCGTTCCAGCGCGGGGATATCTATCTCCACATTGAAGTGCCCCGTGTTGCATACAATCGCGCCCGACTGCATCACGCGGAAATGTTCCTCGCGAATCACATGGTAGTTGCCCGTGACGGTCACGAAGATGTCGCCAATCGCGGCTGCCTCCATAAGGGGCATCACCTGATAGCCGTCCATAAGGGCTTCCAGTGCTTTGAGAGGGTCTACCTCGCACACAATCACATGGGCGCCCATGCCTCGCGCGCGCATTGCGACGCCACGCCCGCACCAGCCGTAGCCAATCACCACAAACTTGCGTCCCGCGAGCAGCAAATTGGTCGCCCGCATAATCGCGTCCACAGTGCTTTGACCTGTGCCGTAGCGGTTGTCGAACAGGTGCTTGGTGTAGGCGTCGTTAATCGCAATCACGGGGTACTGGAGAACGCCGTCTTTCGCCATCGCCCGCAGGCGGATCACACCCGTGGTGGTCTCTTCCGTGCCGCCCAGAACGCCGTTCAAATGCTCACGCCGTTCACTGTGCAGCACCGATACGAGGTCGCAGCCATCGTCCATCGTGATGTGGGGCTGGGTGTCTATCGCCTGATGGATATGTCGGTAATAGGTCTCTTTGTCTTCGCCCTTGATGGCGAACACGGCGATACCTTCGTATTTGACCAGTGCGGCGGCGAGATCGTCCTGCGTGGAGAGGGGATTTGAGGCGCAGAGGGCGATCTCCGCGCCGCCCGCTTTGAGTGTACGCATCAGGTTGCCTGTTTCGGTGGTTACATGCAGGCAGGCGGCAATCCGCACACCTTTGAGGGGTTTCTCCTGCTCAAAACGCTGGCGAATCAGGCGCAATACGGGCATCTCGTTATCTGCCCATTCCATGCGCAGGGCGCCCTGTTCTGCAAGTGCCAAGTCTTTCACATCGTAGTTCATTTCTTGCCTCCTTACGCCCGAATTGTACCTGAGAGGGCAGGGAATTGCCAGTGCATATTATTGGCAACCCCCTCGATTTCTCTTGACATCCGCCGAAAATTGGGTATAATAGAGGCGCAAGGCGGAGGGTTGCCTGAGTGGTCGAAAGGGGCCGCCTGCTAAGCGGTTGTAGGGAGGTTAAGCTCCCTACCCTGGGTTCGAATCCCAGACCCTCCGCCAGCCTACTACAATGCGCGAGTCAAGTCGGTACGCATGGTGGCTTCTCGTTCTCCTTTTCTCTCTCATCATCACCCTCAATTTTGCCCTGTTTGGCTGGATGCTGAGTCAGCCGAACCAATCGGCGGACAGGTCGGCAGAGGGCGCGGAGACTTTGCTCAAATTGGCGCTCGCGTTTGGCTCAGATCCTGCCTCCAACCCCCTCCTGAATCAGGCGCTCTCGGAGCTGGAGGTCCCCGTTTGGGAACAGCAGGTGCGTAAAGCAATTGTGCAGGCGTATTCCGGCAAGCAGGCGTATGTGAAGACGCTCCAGCGCGCCGCGCAGCTGCCTGCCGATGCATTGACGCCCGCAGAACGACGATGGTACACGGCTCTCTGGATATGGGCGCTGACAGAGACGCATACGCCGGAGCATATCCCGAGGATTCTTCACGCTCTGGAGCCGACGGTTTCGCCCTTTTATTTGCGCCTTGCCGAGGCAGTCATGGCGCAAAAGGCGGGGGAGGCGGCGAAAGCCAGCGCGATACGCGACTCGCTGCACAGACGCGGTGTGCTGGGAGTGGCGGTGCTATTTGCTATTTTCATAGCCGTGTGCTTCGGGGTGGTCATCGGGTTGGGGGTGCTGCTGTGGGTGCTGGTAAATCCGCCGCGCTTGCCAGCGCGCCCG
The DNA here is from genome assembly GCA_964595265.1 of uncultured Fimbriimonadales bacterium. Lineage (GTDB taxonomy): Bacteria > Armatimonadota > Fimbriimonadia > Fimbriimonadales > GBS-DC > LDYB01. Next base: position 10,945 of record CAZQPV010000001.1, on the reverse strand, counting down.
CTGGAAAACGCCTCGCCGTTTGCCTTAGACCCGTTACTATGGGCACTGGTCATTTTTTTGCTGACAATCATCCTTGCGCCCGCGGAGTTTCTGGACCGATTTTTGCAGGGGTTTGGCATCACGCTTCCTGAAACGACGCTGTTGAATCAGCTGATGGCGTCGGCGTTGAGTCTGTCGTACCTGCACACCGTGCAGGAGCGTCTGGAAACAGGCGTTCGGTGGTTCGCGCCGAATGGCTTCGGGAAGCACCTTCTTGCCGTGTTGACGGGGGGGCTGGCGTATGTGCCTGTCGCAGTGGCGGGGCTTGCGCTGGTTGTATTGCTGGCGCCCACAGTTTCCCAGTCGAGTCATCCGATTCAGGAAGCGGCGAGGGGGGCAGAAGGCTGGGTGAGCTGGGTGGTGATTTTCGTGCAGGGCGTTGTGCTGGCGCCGATCGTGGAGGAGTTCGTGTTTCGGGGCGTGCTGTTCCAGACGCTGTGGCAGCGCACGGGGCGTGTGTGGCTCAGCGCGTTTGTGAGCGGGTTTCTGTTCGCCGTGATTCATCCCCAGTTTCTTGCGGGGCTTATTCCGCTCACGGCGATTGGTACGGTGCTGGCGCTCCTGTTCGCGTACACCCGTTCGCTGGTGCCGAGCATTATTCTGCACGCGCTCAACAACCTCGTGGCGATGCTCGCACTCTGGTCTATCGCCGCGTAGGGTATAATAGGCATGGAGGCTTGTGTATGAAACTGAACACGATTATTCTGCTCGTGTTGTTATTAGCGGGGTTAGCCTTTACCGTGACCGCGTTCATTCAGAACACCAGCCCCTATGTGAAGGTGTCGCAACTTGCGCAACGCGCGGAGCATGTGCATGTCGCCCTCAAACCTCTCAAAGAGACCATCCAGTTTGATGTGCGAAGCATGACGCTCACCTTTGAGGGCGAAGACGAGACGGGCAAGGTCAAAGTGGTGTATCCAAAGGGCAAGCCGAATAATTTTGAGATGGCGTCGCAGGTGGTGGTGATTGGCAGCTACCGCGACGGCGTGTTTTATGCAGAAGACATGCTGGTGAAGTGCCCCAGCAAGTATCAGGGCACGGAGACCGCACAGGGGCGGTGAGCGGATGCTACTGGGCTATCTGGTGGTCTGGCTGGGGTGCGCGTTTGCGCTGGGGGCGGTGATGGCGTATGCGCTCAGCGGGCGCTACCCCCACCTAATGCGCTGGGGTAGGGGGCTGTTCTGGGGCGCGTTTTTGATGATTCTCGCCACGGAGGCGGTACTGCAGTACGCGCTGATTACGGGGCGTTACGACCTGCAGTATGTGTTCAGCTTCAGCGAGCGGAGTCTGCACCTGTGGTACAAGATTGCAGGCGCGTGGGCGGGGCAGGAGGGAAGCTTCCTGCTGTGGGCTATCTGGACGGGCATTTATGGGCTGGTGCTAATGCGCACAGCAGGGGGCTACGAACGCTGGGTGATGACCCTCTGTTCGGGGCTGGTGCTGGCGCTGCTGGGCATTCTGGCGTATCAAAGCCCGTTTGCGCCGCTGCCCAAACCTGACCCCGCGCCTGAAGTCTGGCCGCCGCAGGACGGCTTCGGCTTGAACCCCTCGCTGGAAAATATTTGGATGACCATCCACCCGCCGATTATCTTCGCAGGGTTTTCTGCGCTGGCAGTGCCGTTCGTGTACGCACTGGCGGCACTCTGGCGCAACGAATATTATGAGTGGGTTCTTCGTGTGCGCCCGTGGGCGATTTATGCGACCACGATGCTTGGCTTCGGGCTGGTGCTGGGCGGCTACTGGGCGTATGAGACGCTCGGCTGGGGCGGCTTCTGGGCATGGGACCCTGTGGAGAACACTTCTTACTTCCCGTGGCTATTTATGGCAGCAGGAGTTCACGGCATCATGCTTCAGGTAAATCGGGGCAGAATGGTGCGCTGGAACCCGCTGCTGCTGGCGATTCCGTTCCTGCTGTTCGTGTACGGGACTTTTCTAACGCGCAGTGGGGTGCTGGCGGAGGTCTCGGTTCACTCGTTTGACGCCTTAGCCAAGAGCGCGCTGGGCATCCTGGTCGCGCTGATGGCGGGAGGACTTCTGGTAACGCTGGGGCTTTGGCTTTATCGGTATCGGCAGATGCCGCTACCCGCATCGGATACGACGAAGGGCTTCTCGCGTGAAGCGGCTTTGCGGTGGGGGATTGCGCTCCTGAGTATCTCGGCGCTAATCAGCCTTGTGGGCACTTCGTGGCCGCTGATTGCGAAACTGTTTCATGGTCAGGCGGCGGCGCTCAAGCCCGACTTTTATAATCGGGTGCATATCCCGTGGATTATTCTCACGGCGATTGTGGCGGCGGCAGCGCCAATGCTCGGCTGGCGCGGCATGACGCTGGATCAGATTCTGGAGCGTCTCACCAAAAGCTGGGTGCTGGCAGTGCTGGTGGGGTTCGCGGCGTTCTGGTATGGTTTTCGCGAGCCGCTGACGCTGTTTATCGTGGTGCTGCTATCGTTTGTGGCGTTCGCGAATCTGGGCGCCATCTGGCGTCGGGCGCAGGTCGGGAAGGGGAAGGGCTGGCAGGCGTGGCTTCGCCCCGCCGCCTACGGACAGGCGCTGGCAGGCTTGTGGAACGCGCGCTACTCGATGGGCGGATTCCTGACCCACTTCGGGCTGGCGGTGGGTTTAATCGGGCTGATCCTCTCCTATGCTTACGAAGTGAAACAGCAGGTGATTGTGGAGCAGGGGAGGGACACGATTGCGTTCGGCTACCGATGGCGCTATCTGGGCATGACAGGCAACGAAAAGTTTCCGGGCGACCCGATGCGCGATAAGTTCAACCGCGTGCGACTTGAGGTCGCCTCGCACGAAACGAAGTTTGTGGTGGAACCGCGCTTCTACCAGTTTCAGCGTGGCGGGGAAGTGAGCAATGTGGTCTGGCCCCACATCGTGCGCTGGTGGGACCATGACCTGTATGTGTCGTTTTTTGCGCCGCCTCAGGTGAGCGCCGACCCCCTGACCTTGCGCTTGCACGAGAAAGAGAAGGGCAAGGTAGGGGACTACACGATAGAGTTCAAGGGTTTTGAAACCGCTGGGGCGATGGGTCAGGAAGGTTTTCGGGCGATTGCGGTCGCACGGGTGAGCCATCCCCGCTGGAAAGAGCCTGTGGAGGTGGCGCCGTTCCGTCTGATGGATCGGAGTGGGATTATTCCCATTCCCGTGCCCCTGCCTGACGGAGCGCAGATTCTGGTGGGGCAGATGGATGTCAGCCGCCGACTGGTGGAGTTCCAGCTCATCATGGTGCCAGGCAAGCCTGAGACAAATCCGCGCTGGGTGATTCCGCTGGAGGTCTACTACAAGCCGTTCACAATACTGGTGTGGCTGGGTCCGCCGCTCACGCTGTTGGGCGGCTGGCTGGCGGTGGTGCGTCGCGCCCGCGCCGTGCGGGAAGGCGTGCGCAAACTGACGCTGGAGTGGGATGATACTGTACCGTCCTCTGTAACGGAGCAGGCAAAGATAGCGCTTTAGTGAGAGAGAGTACTCTCGGAGCCTGCTGCTTCAGCCCACAACTCCAGAAAAGCTGTTTTGAGTTGATGGCTAACGCTGGAGTCGGGTTCATCGAGAAGCAACTCTTTGTATTTTTCAAGAAATTCCATCCTGCCCTCGTGAAACAAGTAGCTCATATCAGGGTTGGATTCAACGACTCGGTAGACCTCTTCGAGAATGTCTCTTGGGGTTCGTTCCAAAACTGCACCTCCTGTGGGTCGTAGTTTGTCCACAGAACTTCCTGGCGGGGGCTTTTGACAGAATGGCAGACGCGAATAGGCGCCTCGTGACAATACCAGTCCTTATACAGTTGATCCAGCAGGTCGCAGTGGTAGCCGGATATAGCAACCTTGCCCATGACCGAGTGTAGCAAGTCTGCCAGCTGCTCGTGGTCTTTGTCACTCATCTCATAGGCGTAGGCTTTACTATCGCCACGCGCACGGTGCGGGTAGGGGGGATCGCAGTAACAGAGCGTTTGCGGCGAGTCGTACTTTTTTATTACTTCCACGGCAGGAAGGTTTTCTATCTGCACCCTCAGCAACCTATCCGCTATATAGAAGAGCTCCCGAATCCCGCCGAACCAGCGAGAGACAGACCCCGACATTCCAGCCCGGCTTGTCAGTACACAATATGCCCACCTTCCAGGTGATGCCGTTTGTGCCAACCCAGTGCGTGTCTGGCGAGCGCGAACATAGAATCTGCGAGCTCGCTCTAGCGAGCTCAAATCTTCAGTCGGGGGAGAACAGGCAATTTCCAGCTCTTTTCGTGAGAAAGGTGTCAGTGCTATCGCTCGTATCAGCTGTTCTGGATTGTCGCGAAGTACACGAAAGAAATTCACAACTTCACCGTCTATATCGTTGTAAGTCTCTACTGGGCTGGGAAGGCGGTTAAGCAATACCGCTGCCGATCCCCCAAATGGCTCGCAGTAATGGAAAGCAGGGGGTAACAAGGGGAGTAGCCAATCCAGATGACTGTATTTGCCTCCGTACCAGCCAAACGCCAGGCGCTTGGGTGAACCGTTCTTCATACAGCAGATTATACCTCCACCAGCCGCTGTACCTGCTCGCGCAGAAACTCCAGCTGCGATTCGGTGTCGGGCAACGACAGAATCTGCTCAGCTGGAATCACTTCACCAAAGCGCACCGTGATGACAGTAAATGCGATTTTTGGGAAAAGTTTTCCATACGGCACGAGCTTCTCGGTGTTCAGAAGCCCCACGGGTAGCACAGGCGCTTTCGTGTGGCGCAGAATCAGCAGCATGCCAGGCAGAAACGGCATCAGTTCGCCCGTTTCGCTCAGTTCGCCCTCTGGAAAGATACACAGCGCCTCGCCACGCTGAACCACCTGAATGGCTTCCATCAGCGCACGCCGGTCGGCAGAGCGCTGGCGCACGGGAATCATCCGCGCCAGACGGGTAATTGCGCTGATAACGGGGATGTCCAGAATGTCGGCGCGCCCCATAAAGCATAGATGGCGCGGCGAGGCGTACCAGAGGACCACAGGATCAGCGAGCGAGCGGTGATTGGCAATCACAATCAGCCCGCCGCGGCGCGGCATCCGATGGCGATTTTCGATTCGAATCCATGCCAGAAACGGAAAGCGCAGCGCCAGCCCGAAGAAAACTTTACAGAACACATAGGCGAAGTAGAAAGTGAGCCAGTAGAGGGCGCGGCGCATAGAGTCTGATAAGTGGGATTATGTTAACTAAAGTCGTCCGACTGACCTTCCGCCTCCAGGACTGATTCCACCATATAAATCGGCGCTCGGAAGCGCAACGCGAGCGCAATCGCATCGCTGGGGCGCGAGTCAATCTCTATCTCCTCATCGCCGTGCAGAAGGTAGATCTTGGCGTAAAAAGTGCCTTGCCAGAGGTCGTCAATCACCACGCGGTCTACCGACACCCCCAGGCGCATCAGGATGTTGCGCATCAGGTCGTGTGTCAGCGGGCGCTGAGGGACTTCATCATTGAGCGCCATCACAATCGCGTGGGCTTCAAAGGGACCAATTACAATCGGTACGGTACGCCCGTAGTTATCGCGCAGATGCACCAGTAGTGCCTGAGGTTGCCCCATCTCGATGCGCTCGTAGACGCCGGTAACGCGCACTTCCAGTTCGCGCCCGCGTTCGAACCGCCGCGCCTCTTCCAGCTCATCAGGCGGTTCGCTTTCGCTGCCGAAGAGGCGCTTCAGCTCCGCCTCGATATTGCGCGGCTCCTCTTCTGCTTCGAACCCGAAGAGGTCTTCGAACTCTGGCTCTTCTGGACCCTCTTCGGGGTCTTCGTCGGGACGCTTGCGTCGTTCGTCGTCGCGCATAGAAGCCTCCTTATGTGGTTCGGGTGCGTGCGACCACTTCTTGCAGGAACTCGCGATTGGAGCGTGTGCGTTGTAGCAGCCGTATCAGCTGTTCCGCCGCTTCCACGAGGTCTTCCTGATTCGCCAGCAGTCGGCGCAGCTGCCAGATTGCCATCAGCTCATCGCGCGGATAGAGCAGCTCTTCGTGGCGCGTACCAGAGCGCTTCACATCAATCGCGGGGAAAATGCGCCGTTCTGCCAGCTCACGGGACAGCACCAACTCCATGTTGCCCGTGCCTTTGAACTCTTCAAAAATCACCTCGTCCATTCGGGAGCCTGTGTCGATGAGACAGGTTGCAATCACGGTGAGGCTCCCACCTTCTTCGATGTTGCGTGCTGCGCCGAAGAAGCGTTTGGGACGATACAAAGCGGCGGGGTCTAAGCCACCGGAGAGCGTGCGCCCGCTGGGGCTGGTGGTCAGGTTGGAGGCGCGCCCGAATCGGGTCA
>CAZQPV010000001.1:0-4531 GCA_964595265.1 uncultured Fimbriimonadales bacterium | reverse complement strand
AGCGTGCGCCCGCTGGGGCTGGTGGTCAGGTTGGAGGCGCGCCCGAATCGGGTCAAGCTGTCCAGCAGAATCACCACATCCTTGCCCTGCTCCACCAGTCGCTTGGCGCGTTCCAGCACGAGGTCGGCGACGCGCATGTGGTTTTCTGGCGGCTCGTCAAAGGTGGAGCTGACAACCTGCCCCTTGACCGAACGGCGCATATCGGTAACCTCTTCGGGGCGCTCGTCGACCAGCAACACCAGCAAGATAACTTCGGGATGGTTGGTTGTGATACTGTTCGCAATACTTTTGAGGAGCGTGGTTTTGCCCGCTTTGGGGGGCGCCACGATTAGCGCGCGCTGTCCCTTGCCGATGGGCGCAATCAGGTCCACAATTCGCCCCGAAATGTTTTCTGGGGTCGTCTCCATGATAAGGCGCTCGTTGGGATAGAGCGGCGTGAGCTGTTCAGAATCTTTGCGCCGGCGCGCTTCGTCGGCTGGAACCCCGTTGATGGCTTCCACCCGCAGCAGCCCGTAATACTTTTCGCCTTCTTTCGGGGGGCGCGCCACGCCGAACACGAGGTCTCCCGTACGCAAACCGAAACGCTTGATTTGCGATTGGGAAACATACACATCTTCGTTGGTGTTCTGGAAGTTCGGGTGGCGGCGCAGGAAGCCCCAGCCGTCAGGGAGGATTTCCAGCACGCCCCAGGTATATTCTGTGCCAGGCTCAGTATTGAGGGCGCGCATGAGTCGATAGACCAGCTCCGCTTTGTCGTCGGTCTCCTCCACGCCTGAACGCTTTGCGCGCCGTTTGAGGTCGCTCAGGGGCATTTCCATCAGCGATTTGAAATCGACGACCTCTTTGACTCGTGCAGGGCGCATTTCTACCGCGAGACCGCCATTTTCGGAGCCGTTGGGGTCTTCGACGGTGTCGCCCGAAGTGGCAGTTGGGCTCGTCTCAGGCTGTTCTTCTAAAGTTGCCGTGCGTGTTCGTTTCCTCATCGTTACTCCCATCCGTTCGATGTTCTGGTATTCTGGCAAGTGGGCATGGGCACACGCTTGCTCGTTCGGGGATGCTCACTGCTCATTATTATACCCCATTTGACGCCGAATGCAAATGGCTTTCCTGCTCTTCCCTACTCTGGATCATAGTAGGTATCTCCCGTGGTCGGGGCGAACCACCCGATGTGGCGGGCTTGTGGATTGGCGCCGGCATAGGCGCCGCTTCTTGTTGTGGATTCCGCCATCTTCAGCCCGCGCAGGTGTCCGTCCACAAACACCACATTGGCATTCTGATGATGTCGGAAATGCACCGAGGGGTCTAACGGGTAATAGCTGTTGGGGATACGGCGTAGCACCTCGGGGGGCGCGATCAGGAAGGTGTATTCTGCCAGTCCTGTGCCGATATCGAGAGCGCCATCGGCGAACATGGCGGTTTCTGCAGGCTTGCGGATTTCCCACTCCGCCAGCCCACAGTCGTAGGCGGGTAGCCCCGGAGTGTACCCCATGAGCCAGAGTCGCGAACCGACGCCTATCTCATTATAGACATAGCCTCCTGTGCCCATGTCGAACCCGACCGTGGTCTCGAAGGAGGGGCATCGGCGCAGGAGACCGCCGTCTTTGAGATAGGGCACAAGCGGTCCGTTTTTTGGCTCAAAGCGCCCTTCCCTGTTGCGGGTGCCGAACCAGCGTCGCTGGTCGCGCAAAAATTCAGGCGCGGCGGGCACGAAGTAGCCGTCCCAATCCTGGGCGTACATCTGATTCGCGAGCGCCAGCTGACGCAAGTTTTGTGAGCAGAGGCTCTGACGCCCCTGCTCACGCGCCTGCATGAACACAGGCATCAAGATTGCCGCTAACAGCGCGACAATCGCTATCACCACGAGCAGTTCAATGAGCGTGAACGCCCGCATCTATTGCGCACCTCCGCCAACCCTGCCGACCCCTATCGAGCCGCCGACGGGCGGAATGGGCTGGCGCTGCTGAATCGCGACCAGGTAGCGATTGGAAACGGCAACCACCAGAATCGGGTTGCCGTCTGGATCCAGCATCAGCGCAGGCGACACATTAATGGCGGCGCCGAAGCTGAGCCGCCAGATCTGATTCCCGTTAGCGTCATAGCAGTAGAGGAATCCTCTCTCGTCGCCGAAGTAAAGCCGCCCATCTACATCCACTGTGGGCGTGCATCGACTCACATTCGGCAACGCGCGCTGCCACACAATCGTGCCTGTTTGCGTATCGATGGCGTACAGCGTGCTTCGGGTGCTGGCGGTGCGCCCAATCACATAGAGGCGCTCGTTCCCTGCCCCGTCGGTTCCCAGCGAAGGACCTGCCATAATGGGGATACGACGGTTCACATCCAGCTTCAAACCCCAGAGCTTGTCGCCTGTCAATGCGTCCACCGCGTAGATGCGCCCGTAGTTCGAAGCACAGATGTAAGCGCGGGTATTGTCTGCGTTGAATACAATGGGGCGGTCTACCGAATCGCTCGGAATGGGGTCAGGCGGACTACTGGGGTCGTTCGGGTCTGTGAGGTCGTCCTGACTGAGGTCCATCACCGTGAAGCCGTTCGATATTTCGGGTACGGGGATGGCGGCGGTGTTGTATTGCAGTATAATCCCGTTATGGTACGCGGCAAAGCCCGAATCGTTGTGTTCGTTGAACACCGCCGTACTCCACACCGCTGAGCCGATGGGAGGAAAAGGTGTGAAACTAAAGTCCACACCGACAAACGGTCCGGTATAGCGGTTGCTGATGACCCAGTAAACGCCCACCGCGAACAGGTTGCCGAAATTGTCTCCCAGCACCGCATAGCTCATCAAGCCGTCGGTGTAGACGCCAAATCCGCTGCGGTAGGCGGGCAGTCCGCGAAGCGTGGTGTCCAGGTCGGGAACGCCAAGTACGGGACTTGGGCTGATCACTCGCGCATCGTACTGCCCGCCTGAGAGGATGTAGACAGGCCATTCTGGAATCACTTGCAGAAGCACATCGTTGTCGCCGAAGACATAAACCGCCGTATTGAAAATCGTCAGCGGCGCCACCTGTCCCCAGAACGGTCCGAAGGCGCCCACGAAATCGCCCGTGAGCGAGTCAAAGAAGCCGTAGTAGGGAAAGCGCACGCTACCGAAGGCGGTCATCTGCGGCGCGACGACAGTGCCTGCTAAATCCGTTATTTCGTGAATTGCGCCTCCCTGGGCAACCCAGCGCACCTGAGGCGCTGTCGGACCCGCGTGAGGGCTGGTATGGCTTAGCCGCTGGTTGTCGCCGAAAATGGGGCGAGAAGAGATGTCCACAGGGGGCAAAGCCTTCTGAACATACTGGGCACTGGCTATCTGGCATAGCACCGCACTCCCGAGCAGAAAACGCAGAATGGATTTTCTCATTGGCGCACCTCCTACATCACACGCCCGCCCACGAACAGGTTCGCCTGGCCACGAGGCGTGGCGAGCTCGCCTACATAAGTGACGGGCACATTATTGATAATGAACTGTATCTGGATGCGGTCGCGAGGAGCCGCAGGGTTGGGACGCTGGAAGGCGTAGGGTTCCGTGTCCAGGACTGTAACCTGAACTGTTCCTTGCTGCTCCTGGATATTGCCGTTGTTGTCGCGAATCTGAAATCGCGCAGGAAAGTTTGCCTGACCAATCCGTGCGTTTGGGACCGAGAGAGCCGTAACTTGCAGCTGGTTCGATGCCTGGGCAGGGTCGACGGTAGCGAACAACAGCTGCCCGTTTGGCACCGCAATCGGCGCGGCAGGCGTGAACTCGAAAAGCGCACTTCGAATAGGCTGATTACCAAGTCCGCTAATAAACATCAGATTAATCCTCAGGCTCGCTGCGGGTCCGGGTCCCACCGCCGCCAGAGCGAGAGTATCATCGTCCTCTGGATCAGCAGTGGAGCCATGAATCGCGAAGAAGTTCATTTGAGAAAAGCCCACCAGCATGCTGGCGAACAAAGCAGCCAGAACCGTCTGTATTCTCCACATAGGCAACCTCCGTTCGGTTAGATTCCACGCAAATTTCGGGTCTCCTGCTAATATTCTACTCGACGGGCGATAAAACCCCGCGTTTCGCAGGAATTGGGCGCCGCAGTTCGAAATTTAGAAGGTATGGCAGACCGGTTGCGGATTGGGATAGTTGGCAGTGGATTCGTGGCACGCTTCCATGCGCAAGCGTTCGTGAGTGTTCGGGACGCTGAAATTACCGCGATTGCGAGTCGCAATGAGAAATCCGCCAGCGAGCTGGCACAGTTCTGCCAGGCGCTGGGCGTGGGTTCCCCGAAACTATTCACCGATGTGCGAGCGCTGGCACGCGACGAATCGGTGGACGCTATCTGGTTCCTTGCGCCGAACTATGTGCGCGTGGAGCTTATCGAGGCGATAGCCGACGAAGTGAAATCGGGACGCGCGACGCTCAAAGGGCTGGCGGTGGAAAAACCGCTGGCGCGGAATCTTGCTGAAGCACGCCGTGTGTTCCAGGCAGTTCAAGAGACGGGCATTCCCCACGGGTATCTGGAGAATCAGCTCTTTGCGCCGTCGGTGGTACGCGGCAAGG